>DBGBLM010000033.1:0-7307 GCA_048448865.1 Collinsella sp. | reverse complement strand
TGCGCGGAGTGCTATCCCTCGTCGGCTTCGTCGCCCCACTTGTAACGATCCACTCGCTGCCCGCCGCGATCATCGGCATGGCGTTTTGCTGCATGCTCGTGACCCTCTTCTACGATCTCCCCCACGCAAGACGATTTGGGGATATCAAGCCCAGCTTCGCTCACGAACATCTTGTCGAACTCGGAAAAGCATGTCTTATGCCGACAATCGCCAATTTCTTAGCAACGTCCATCGTTTCCATTGTCCGTCAACGCTACGGCGTTCTTGCCGGACAAGAACTCCTAGGAATTTACGCCAGCATCGCGACTCCCGCAGTTCTTATACAGGCAGGCGCGACGTATCTCTACAGTCCACTTATTGGCACCCTAGCACACTCTTTGCAAAATGGGGGCGCAACAGCTTTCAAGAAGAGCTTCTTCAAGGTATTCGGCTTGCTCTTTGCATGCATGGCAATAGTTACGATCGGATTCTCATTCGTTGGTGGTCCCCTGCTCGAACTCGTTTACGGAAACAAAATCGAGTCCTATATGTGGATATTCCCATATGTTCTTGGAGCCACAACGTCAATCGCCATCCTGCTCTACGTAAACGACTCCCTCCTCATTATGCGCGACGGAGTCACCCAGATTGTCATCAACGCTCTTGCATTTGCCGTCATCGTCCTTACGGCGGACCACCTTATCACCGCCTTCGACATGAACGGCATCAACGTTGCCATTATTGCCGCATGCGTTCCCGCAGCGGTTACGGGTGCCATCAGAATTGCCACGAGCAAATAGGCTTCGTCGTCCGCCCCTCCCAACATACCGCCGCAAGCCGCTCCCTTAGCCACACGGGCACTTCGCTCGAAACACACCTAAATGCTGGCAGCATTTGATTGCACTGGAGACACACACGTATGGCTTCAGGAGTGGTTGTGTGAAGGGCGCGAGAGGGTGGACGTTGGTCTAACCGTGACGACGCAGGTGTGTTGTGTTCGGAGTGTGGTGGATGGTCCTCCGAGGGTTGATTTCCGATCTCAGCCGAACACTTTGAGCGGATAGGCCGTTCCCGCAGTTAGCTGAACGCCCCCGCGGCCCCTCCTGGGGTCCGGGGGCGCCGTTTTCCCAGTTGAAGGAACGGTGGAGATGTGTTTCGATAGGTCCGGTGGCCATGCTCCGCCCGCCGCCCGGCACCTCTTCCCAGACTCAGCCGGACGGTCGGTCCGTCTATTCCGTTTTTCCTTCTAGCCTAGGCCAGCGGGGCATCGCCCCTCTCGGCGCGCGCCCTCTCGATGAGCCCCGGCGTCAGGTCGAGATCGCCGAGCGCCACGTCCTCCACGCCGTAGGCGTCCAGCAGCGCCGCCGCGTCCTCCCCGAGCATCGCCCTGAAGGCCCTGGCGGGCGTCGAGAAGCCGAGCGCGCCGCGGGGCTCGGAGTTCACGTGCGACATGGCCAGCGCCAGGTCCGCCGGGGCGAGCCGGTCGAACCTGAGTCCGGAGCCCTTGGGCAGCAGCTTCCTTATCTCGACGTGGTTTCGCTCGCAGGCGCCCTTCTGGTCGCTGCGCCTCGGGTCGCAGTAGAACAGCCTCGTCTCGCCCGGCCCCTCGCCGACGAGGTCCGCGATCGCCCGCTCGTCGGAGAACTCCGTGCCGTTGTCGGTGAGCACGGCGCGGAAGACCCTGCCCATGCCGTCGGCGCCGAGGACCTCCCTGATATCGCCCAGGGCGGCCGCGACGCGCCCGGCGGTCTTCTCCGCCAGCGGCAGCGCGAGCTGCAGCCTGCTGGGGCGGTGCAGCAGCGTGAGCAGGCAGGCGGAGTCCTCCCGGGCGCCCTCGACGGTGTCCATCTCCCAGGCCGCGGCGCACGCGTCCTCCCCGAGGGCGAGGAACGCGGCATGCGACCTGCGGGCGGAGTGGCGCGTGGCCGCCCGGCCGGCGGCGCGCTTCCTCGGCCTGTAGCCGACCTTGCGCCTGAGCTCCATGTTGGTCATGCCGTCGTAGCCCGCCGAGACCCAGCGGTAGATCGTCGAGGGCGACAGGTCCACGGGCCCGCCGTTCCGGGCCGACAGCTGCTCGGGCGACAGGCCGCGGCGCAGGCCGTCGCGAATGTGGGCGAGCGCCTCGGCCGCGGCGGGCTCGTCGGCGTCTATCCCGCGCCTGGACGAGACGAGGACCGAGTCGGCGCACAGCTGCGCGGCCCGGGCCTCGTAGAAGATGTGGGGGCGGCGCTTGCAGCCGATCGCGCGGTACCGGCCGCAGCCGTTGCAGCATCGCGGCCACGCCGCCAGGCGCGGGCAGGCCGCCGACAGGTCGGCGGAGGCGTCCACGCGCTCGCCGCGCCTGGACTTCGGCGCCGTCACGAACCTGTGCGACGCCACCTCGGCGCTCACCGTCGAGGGCGACCTGCCCAGCTCCCTCGCGATCTCCCTGCACGAGGCCCTGCGCTCCAGCATCCTCTGGACCGTGTCCCGCTCGTGCCTCGTGAGCCTTCCGTAGGCCCTCGGGACCGCCTTCTCGGAACCCTTCTTCCTCTTTCCGGACATGCCGTCCTCCGATCTCCCGGGGCCGGCCGGTCCGGCCCTCAGGGTATCGGGTTCCCACATTCATCCGCACATGTGCGGATGAATGTGGGAGGTGTTCGGATGAAGTTGATAATCAAGGCAAGAACGGTAAAACGTCAGGTCGAGCACTACAACCTCGACATGATCATCTCAGTTGGCTACCGTGTGAAGTCCCAGCAGGGCGTGTACTTCCGCCGGTGGGCAAATGGCGTGCTCAAGCAGCACCTCCTGCAGGGTTACTCCATCAACCAAAAAAGGCTCGAGGCGCTTGGAACGGTCTTCAAGGTCCTCGAGCGATCAAGCGCGCCGGAGCTCTCCGGCGCGGCCGAGGTGCTGCGGAAGTACCTTCCGAGCCTTACCCTGCTCGACGAATACGATACGGGAAGGATGAAGGCGCCACAGGGTAACGAGCCCAACTGGGAGCTCGATTATACCGAAGCCCTCGAAGTCGTCCGCAGTCTACCGTTCTATTCGTCGTCCACCCTGTTCGGACGAGAGCGGGACAACCAGTTCGCCGGAATCATCAGCACTCTCTATCAAGGCTTTGGCGACCAAGACCTATATCCCTCCGTTCAAGCGAAGGCCGCCAACCTTCTCTACCTCGTAGTGAAGGACCATCCGTTCTTGGATGGCAACAAGCGCTCCGCGGCGGCGCTCTTCATACACTTCCTCGATAAGAACGGAGTCCTCAGAGACGGAGAGAGACTCCGCGTGGAGGGCAACGCGCTGGCGGCGATGACGCTCATGGTCGCCCTCTCCGATCCAAGCGAGAAGGACTCGATAGTTGCGCTAGTGGAGAATTTCATCGCGTAGCGCCTTCGCCCGAACACCAGAATCGACATTCCTTCCTATGGCAGGTGCAAGTTGGCGCGCTGCCAAATGGAGTAACCGACCAGTTGCACCAGATAGTCATAGCCCTTAGTGTCCTTAGCGGCTCTCGACAGCAGTTAAACCATTGTCTAAAGCGAGAAGTACTCGCTTTCGGAGGACAAGTTAGGCCCCAGCCACGGATCACCCATCAAGAAAAACCCCGGCCAGCGCTGCATGAACAGTGCCTGTTCGCGTTTCCAACGGCGTAGCTTTTCCTCGCTGGCCTCTTCCCTGCCGCGCGAGGTGAACTCGTAGTGGTACAGCTCGGCATAGGGCGTAAAGATGGTGCGGTAGCCCGCCTCCCATACGCGCAGGCAAAAGTCTGCATCGTTAAAACCGACGGCGAACTCCTCGTCGTAGCCTTCGACCTGTTCAAAAACGTCGCGACGGACCATCTGGCAGGCGCCCGTTACGGCACTGAAGTTGCCCGGGCGCACGGCGCGGGCAAGATATCCCTCGCGCTTTGCCGAGAAGTCCTGGTTGGCATGGGCAAGTGCGCCGCGCACGCCGACCACAATGCCAGCGTGCTGCACCAGATGGTCGGCAAAGTAGAGCTTGGCGCCCACCACGCCCGCGTCGGGACGCCGCAGATAGCCCATCATCTCCTCGATAAAGTCCGGGGTCATAACCTCGGTGTCGTTGTTGAGCAGTAGCAGGTAGTCGCCCTCGGCATGTTCAACGCCAAAGTTAATAATTTTGGAGTAATTAAACTCGCCCGGCCAGTATTCAACGCGAGCGCTGCCCTTACCGTCAGACGCGGCAGCCACGCGCTCCGGCAGGCCCTCGTAATACGCGAACGTTTCCGGATCTTCGCTATTATTCTCCACCAGGACGATCTCGTAGTTGGCGTACGTTGCATTCTCGGCAATCGACATCACGCAGGCATCGAGCGTCTCGACGTGGTCCTTGGTCGGAATCACAATGCTCACGAGCGGCGCAGGCTCCGGCAGTGCATAACGCATGCGGTAGACGAACGGCGTCTCGGTCTCCTCGACCTCGCCGTGAACGCCCAAGGCGTCAAAGTGGCGCTGCAACGCAAGACGACCGGCCTCGATGGCGTACGGTTTGCTATCGGCAGAGCCGTCGGCGGTGGAGCCGGGGTGCACACGCCAGTGATATAGCACGTGTGCAACATGCTCAAACCGCGCGCCCGCAGCAAGGCAACGGAGCGTAAGGTCGTAATCCTGGGCGCCCGCGACGTCTTCTGGCGACATACCGATGGAGTCGATCAGGGCCTTCTCCACCATCAGAAAATGGGTTACACAGTTATGGCTATAGAGCAGGTCGACGTTGAGCTTGGTCTTAAAGACCGGCTGGCCCCACTCCCCCGTTTTCTGGAACATGTCCTCGTCACAGAACAGGACCTGCGGACGCTCACCCTCGACAGATTTGTTCAACGCGGCAACGTAGTGGAACAATGCATCCGGTTCCAAGATGTCATCGTGGTCCAAGAATACGATGTAATCGCCCGCCACCAGCTGGATGCCTGCGTTGGTGTTGACCACAATGCCGCCATTGTCGGGCAGCTCGATGCGGCGGACGCGCTCGTCATGAGCGGCTACCGCAAGATTGGCCACCGCATCCCATTCGGGCGAGGCATCCATGAGCAGTAATTCCCAGTTGTCGTAGCTCTGGGCAAGCACCGAATCGAGCAGTTCGCTCAGGTAGGCCCGATCGGTCTTATAGCAAGGAACCACAATGCTCACGAGCGGCCTATAGGTAAATGCGGCCGATGAGACGCGCTGGCACGACAGGTCACCCGGCTTTGCGCGATGCTGCTCAAACCAGCGACGGTAGGAGGCATCGTCCGCGCGCGCGTCTTTCATACGGTTCCAGCTATCGTCGACCATGCCGTTGTACAGACGACCATCCATGGAGCAAAAGCCAATCTGGATCTGCCCCGTGGAATCACTCGCAATCGCGACAAAATCGCGAATATCCTGCGGCATCTCGACACTCAGGAAGGTTTTATTGACGCGCGTCCCGTTCTGCTGCGGTACATCGAGCTGTGACTCAAACACATGCACAGTGGCATCGATGGGGTTCATATGCGTATCGAAAATTTGGAGCCCGAGGGCGCAGTCGGAGACTCCTTCCCACGCAATTTCGTAGCGCCACACGGCGCCCTCGTCCGCCGGTAAATAGCGGACGGCGTCGATCTCGTAGCAACCGCAACGCTCGCCGCGCTGCGCATCGCGAATAAGCGCGCACAGCGCAGGCTTAGCCTTGTAGTTAATCTTGGATTCCAGTTTTGCCCTACGGCTATCAAGACGGATGGAGCCAAGCTTACGCGACCCAGCGGCAAACTCGACATCAACCATCGAGCCATCCAAGAACGGGAGCACCAAAACGGCGAGCTCACGCTCATAGTCGGCGACAGAAGGGCAGAGCGCCAACACGCGACCGTGGTCGACGGGCAACGCCAGGCACGGCACGCAAGCACCATTCGTCGTTGCGCGGGCAAAGACTTGGGGGGCTTCCTGCTCAATAAGTGCAGCGACATCTTCGCCGGCAAAACGAAGCAGGACGAACAGACGGCCCTGGCTGCGGCAAAGCGCCAAACGCTTGATACTCATCTACACTTCTCGCCTTCCCAGAGCGTTCGCAGCCATGCGCTTGTACGCACCCAGGCGTCCAAACCTCAGGACGTCGTAATCGAACATGAGCTTTTTGCACGTGCGGCCACTGGGGGCCTCGCTGGCAAGCGCCGCACGCACCATGGCGGCAACCGAAGGTGCGCACTGTGCGAGCGCGGCATCACTGCCCACGGGAGAACCGGCGAGCGCAGCGGCGGCGGCAGCAAACACCTTGCCGCAGCCTGTCCCCAGCAACCTGAGTGCGTCATACAACACCAGATCGCACAGAAAATACGCCAGGTCGTCCGCATGCTGGGCATCAAGCCCATCGCGATGCCAATCCTTCAGCACCGCGGAGTATATCTTCACGTGCTCCAGCAGACGCGTCTCGTCGTCATAGCGCATGGTGTCCATGAGCGAACCCTTGCGCGCCACGCGGTAGTCATACAGTTTGTTGGAAATAAGCGCGGTCTTGCGCGAGCGACCATACACGGCAAAGTCAAAGACCTGATCCTCGCCATACTTGACGGTCTCATCAAACACGATCCCGTTGCCCAACAAGAACGCGCGCCTGCAGGCAGTGCGCCACGCAAACGGGCGAGATGCTTCCCTAAACAGCAGGTCGGAGCTATAGCCCTCAAACGACACGTTGCGAGGACTCAGCACATAGTTGAGCCACGGGTACCCCGCCTCCAGCGGATACGGGTTCGCGCCAAAGGTCAAAACGTCGCAGTCCTCGCGCTCAAACGCATCGACGATCGCGCGACACGCATCGGGCGTAAAGCGATCGTCGGAGTCCAAGAACGCAACAACAGGCGCCGTGGACGCAGCAATACCTGCATTTCGCGCGCTCGACAGGCCGCCGTTGGGCTTGTCAACCAGCGTAAAGCGTGCATCCTTTTCGCAATAGGCAGCAACGATATCGCGCGAGCCGTCCGGCGAGCCATCGTTGACCAGCACACCTTCCCAATCGGGCATGTCCTGCGCAAGCAGAGAGTCCAGGCACCAGGCCAGGCACTCCTCTACCTTGTAGATGGGAACGACAACGGAAATCTTGGGGGTAGCCATAGTCACGCGCTCCTACTGTGCAGCCGGCACGTCGTCGGGATGCGGGTTGTCGCCGTAGGTGCGCTGATACGTCAGCACGCGCCAGACCAGCGGCAGGCCGCCAATCTTAAAGTAATGCTTAAACGTGTTGAGCTTGCCCGGCTTTTTAAAGTCAAAACGCGAATCGATATAGGCGCGGGGCGACTTGACCATCAAGCGCAAGTCGGTCTCGCCACGCGGGTCGAACAGCGACAGGTCAAAGCAACTGGCATC
>DBGBLM010000032.1:0-2989 GCA_048448865.1 Collinsella sp. | reverse complement strand
GATTCGAGCTGCAATCTTCGCGATTGGCAACCAACCGCACCACATACCACCTTTGCATTTGCACCCCTTAAGATCAGAGTGGGGGAGCGCGAATTTGTCGATAACCTCTCGCTCGATGTTCACGAGCTTAATGTTGCCATTCAATCGGAAGCCAGCGCATCATCGAGCTCCTGCCCAAGCGTAGGGGAGTGGGCTGAGCTCTTTAAGCTTGCCGACAAGACGATCTGCATGCCTATCTCCGAGGGCGTCTCGGGAAGCTACAATGCCGCTGCCACTGCACGTGACATGGTGCTTGCCGAAGAGCCCAACCGTCAGATTCATTTGGTTAACTCGCGCGCGGCTGGCGGTAAAATGGACCTGATCTTCCTGCTGTTCGACCGCTATCTTGCAAGCAATCCGGATAGCTCCTTTGAGGACGCCTGCGCCTACTTCGATAGCTTGGAGCAGAACAGCAAGATTCTCTTTAGCCTGTGTAATTACGAGAACCTTGCAAAGGCCGGACGCATTCCTAAGGCAGCCGGCGTTATTGCCAACAAGCTCAATATCCGCATTTTGGGCACAGCGAGTGAAGCGGGCAAAATCGAACTCGTTGGGCACACGCGTGGCGAAAAGAAGATGCTCACCAAGATTATTGACACCATGGAAGCCGAGGGTTTCACGGGCGGCGAGGTCATCATCGATCACGTTGAAAACGAAGCTGGAGCCCAAGCGCTTGCTGACCGGATAGTCGAGCATTGGCCCGATTCCAAGACGATTGTCATGCCCTGCAACGGCCTAGATTCCTATTACGCCGAGATGCACGGTCTCATCATCGGCTACGGCATGGGCGTGGCTTCGGGCCGATAATGTCCAACTAGTCAAACGCACGGGCGGGATAAGGGGCCACTGGCCCCTTATCCCGCCCGTCTTATACCTCAGTTAGCTATTAAACCCATTGAACTTGAGGTAGCTCATCAGGTACGCCTTCGAAACGAAGGACGATACTGCACTGCGTACGAGCAGCGACTCGCGCGTAACCTGATGTGCGGTATCGGGCACGGGAGTCTGCTCGACGGAAAACGCCGCACGAATCGATGCCTCAAGTTGATCGACTACATAATCGAAAGCCGTTGGAGCGTCGTAGCTCAAGCGCTGAATATTAAAAAGTGCCTGAACCGCAGCGATGGGCAGTACCTGCTTAAAGATACAAATGGCGATGAGACGCGCAATCTGCTCACGGCCATACTGCTTTTTAACCGGAGCAGGAACGAGGCCGACCTTCACGTAGTTATTGATCATCGAAGGCGTGATAACGGGCTGCTCTACGCAAATCGAAAGCGGCTCCATCCACAGCGCAACATATTCAATAACCTGATCGCGATAGAGCGTTACGTTGGGCAGCTGGTCATAGCGTGGCAGGCTCACCGCGTTGAGTTTAACAACTATATCGGACTGAATAAATGCATCCGGCAGCACCGTCGGCTGAATATCCTCCGGCTTAATGCTGACCGATGTATCGGACATCGGGATAACATGTTTAGCGTGGTTCATAAGAGGCCTCCGTTCGTTTTCTATATTGTATTCTAGGTTATCTAGTTTTGAATACCACATAGCCGCTAAGTAAAAGTGGTTGGACAGCACATTGAGCACCGAACAACCACTTTGTTTAAAGATAACAACCTTACATAAGATATATTATCGTACTTATCTACGGAGAAATGCGTATGCGCTGGTTGCCGCTATGGCTCCGTCAGAAACCGCGGTCACAACCTGGCGCAAACGCTTGGAACGGATATCGCCAGCGGCAAATAGACCTGGCGTGCGGGTCGCCATGGACTCATCAGTCAGAATGCCGCCATCAGGCGCCAGATCGACTAGATGCTCGACAAGTTCGGTATGGGGTTGCGTCCCGGTATAGACAAAGATGCCGAAAGAGCCGGGCTCAAATGACTCGGTATGAATTTCCCCGGATGAATTGTCCTTAAATGCGATCGTCGTTGGCATGGCTTCGCCCGAGAGCTCCACAATACTAGTTTGGTACCTAACTGTAATATTGTCCTTTTCGAGTACTTTCTGAACAACACCATCAGGCGCACGGAACTGGTCACGGCGCAGCACGATGGTCACACTGCTGGCAATGTCTGACAGGAACAATGCCTCTTCGCATGCCGAATTGCCACCACCGATTACAAAGACCTGTTTGCCGCGGAAGAACATGCCGTCACATGTTGCGCAATATGAAACGCCACGACCGCGATAGGTATCCTCGCCAGCGAAACCTGCCGGACGCGGGGTGGCACCCATGCAAGCGATAACGCTCGAGGCCAGCGTATCGCCCATGTCGTGATGCACCGTAAACAGCGCTGCATCGGCATCGTAATCGATACCCGTAACCATGCTCCATGCGACCTGTGCTCCCAGGCCCTCTGCATGCTGCTGAAAACGCTCGCCGAGTTCGGCGCCACTCAAGAGCGGAATGCCCGGATAGTTCTCGACTTCATTGGTCGTGGCGATCTGTCCGCCCGACATGCCCTGCTCAATCACAGTCGTCGTCAGGTTGGCACGCGCAGCGTAAATGGCGGCAGCATAGCCCGCGGGGCCTCCACCGATAATCGCAACATCAATCGGCTGATCGGTAGTCATGAAGAATCCTCTCGTCGAAACGTTGTCGTTCTTTGCGCTCATACCCAAATTTACGTGAACATGACACTCATGCACTACAATGATAAATCGCGTAACAAAGCTGAAGGGGAGTTATCGATGGATCAAACGCAGACGAGCAATAGCGCTCCCCTGCCCATGCAAGCCACTCCCCAACCGGAGCAAATGACCGTTTTACCTGCACAAAAACCCCTGGTAACCATTGTGCACGCATCGGTTGGATCGGGCCACAAAGCCGCCGCCAACGCGATTGCACAAGCATTTGACCTTATCCGCGGCACCAAGGGAATCTCTGAGGATATTGAAATTGAAGTGCTCGATATCCTTGATTTTGGACGTATTAAATTCG
>DBGBLM010000031.1:0-12078 GCA_048448865.1 Collinsella sp. | reverse complement strand
GGCCGTGCTCGCCGTCGCCGGGCGCCTGCCGCTCGGGCCCGCTCCGCTTGCGGCCGCCTGGGCGGGCATCGTGCTGGGCAGCCTGCCCCTCTACGCGCTGGGGCTCGGCGTGGCCCTGCGCCTCAGCCGCAACGCCGCCATCTGCGCCGGCGCGGCGGGGATGCTCCTCGCGTTCTTCTCAGTGGGCGGACTTGCGCACGGCCTCATGACCGGCGAGCTCACCGGTGCCCTGGCGACGCCCCTGAGCTGGGTGCCGCTCGCCTGGCCCGCGCGCCTGGGGTCGCTCGGGATAGAGGCCTTCATCGACGCCGCACGCGCGACGGCCCCTCTCCTCACGACTGCGCTCGCTGGCCTCGTGCTCACCCTGGCAGCCGCCGCCGTCCTTCTGGCCTGGTTCTGCCGCTTCGAGGACGGGAGGGCAGATGCGTAGGAAGCCGCTCGCCGCCGCGCTCGTCCTCCTCTCCGCAGCGTTCGTCCTGGGCGGGAATGCCCTGCTCGACGCCGGCTGGGGGTCGGCGCTGCGCTCGATCGCCGACCGCGTGCTTCCCAACCCCGAGATCGCCATGTGGGCGCCCGCGCCCGAGCCCGGTAGCCACGCGAGCTCCTACACCGACGCCACCGGGGCGGGGGCGAACTACGTCTACCTGGTGGACGCGGCGGACGATAGGGGCAATGTCCGAGAGCTCCAGCTCATCTTCTTCGGGCGGGAGTCGGACGGCGAGGGCTGGCTCGAGATCGAGGCGCGCGGCGGCTCGGGCGTGCGCTACCGCGCGTGCGATGCGGCCGAGGCGTCCGCGGCTGCGCGCGGGGCTCTGGACCGCTGAGCGCGGCACAAGTACAATTCCGACGGGAGTTTCAGGAGGTCGAACATGGCGAGGATACTGGCAGTGGATGATGAACGGGCGATCCTCGACGCGCTCGCGCGCGTCCTCGGCCGCGACGGCCATGAGGTCGTCAAGGCAGCGGACCCGACGGCGGTCCCGGGGATGGACCTCTCGCGCTTCGACCTCGTGCTCTGCGACGTCATGATGCCGGGGCTCGACGGCTTCGAGCTCGTGCGGCAGATCCGCCCAGACTTCGACGGGCCCATCATCTTCCTGACCGCGCGCGTGGCCGAGGAGGACGCCGTGACCGGCTACGGCCTGGGCGCCGACGACTACGTCCGCAAGCCCTTCGGGGCCGCGGAGCTGCGCGCCAAGGTCGCGGCCCATCTACGCCGTGAGCGCCGGCCGCGCTCGCACGCCCTCTCCTTCGGGGAGGTGCGGATCGACCTCGGGGCGCGCGGCCTCGCCGTGGGTGGCGAGGCCGTGCCGCTCACGCCCACCGAGTACGCCATCTGCGAGTACCTCGCCCGCCACCCCGGGCAGGTCATGAGCCGCGCGCAGATCCGCGAGGCGGTGCTCGGCTGGGAGAGCGACGCCGACGACGCGGCCATATCCATGCAGGTCAGCCGCGCCCGGAGGAAACTCTCCGAGGCCGGCGCCGATCCGATCGCGACCGTCTGGGGGATGGGGTACAAGTGGCAGCTCTGAGGACCGGGGCGCGAGGTCGCGGGGGCATGCCGCTCTCCTTCGTCATCGCGCGCTACTTCGCCTACGCGTTCGCGGCGGTCGCCACGGCGTGGCTCGCCTCGTTCATGGCGCTCTCCGCGGCGATCAACGCGGGCTTCGTCTACGAGGCAAGCTGGGGGCCGGCCAATGCGCGCGAGGTCGCGGAGGACCTGGCACGCGACGGCGTCTGCGGGCAGCAGGACGTGCCGACGGCGTACCGCTACCTCATCCTGAATAAGGACGGATACGTGCTGATGACAGACCTCGAGGGCACGCGGCTCGAGGACGCGACGGAAATGGCCCGTGCGGCACTCGCCACGGATCCGGACACAGTGGAGATCGAGGGCGGGGGCTCGGGCCTCACCTACGCCGCGTTCCCACTCAAGGGCGGCGGGGCCTGCGCACTCGTCAGCGAGTACCTGCCGCAGTGGGTCTCGCGCGACCTCGCCGGCCTGCTTCCCAACCCGCAGAACCTCATGCTCGTCGGCGCCGCGGCGGGAAGCGCGCTCGCGCTCGCGCTCGTGGCGCGCCGCGCGAGTCGCGTGATCTCGCGCAAGATGGCGCCGCTCGCGGAGGCGGCGGAGCGCGTCGGCGCGGAGGAGCTCGACTTCGCGGTCGGCAGCACCAACGTGCGCGAGGTGAACGACGTCCTCGCCGCGATGGACGCCATGCGGGCCTCCCTCGCCGAGTCGCTCGAGGCCCGCTGGGCCGCGGAGCGGGGGCAGCGCGAGCAGGTGGCGTCGCTCGCCCACGACCTCAAGACGCCGCTCACCGTGCTGCGCGCCAACGCCGACTTCGTGGCGGAGGAGCTGGAAGACGAGAAAGACGCCGACCTCGCGGCCGCCGCGCGCGACATAGCCGGCGGTGTCGAAAGGCTCGACGGCTACGTGCGCCTGCTCATCGAGGCCTCGCGCGGGTCCGGCGGGGCGGAGAAGGCCCCCATGCGGCCGGCCGAGCTCTGCGAGCAGGTCCTCGCCGAGGCCGCCCAGATCGCCCGGGCGCGAGGCGTGACGCTCGACGCGGCCACGGGCCCCGCTGTCGCGGACGCGCCCGAGGCCCCGCTCGACCGAACCGCCCTGGCGCGAGCCGCCGCGAACCTCGTGGCCAACGCTGCCGAGCACGCGCGCTCGCGCGTTGCGGTCTCCTGCGACGTCGCGGGCGGACACCTCGTCATCGAGGTGTCCGACGACGGGCCGGGCTTCTCTCCCGCCGCCCTCGAACGCGGCTGCGAGCGCCTCTTCACAGACGACTCCTCCCGCTCCTCGCGCGACGGAGGCCGCCACTACGGGCTCGGCCTCCACGCCGCCTCCGAGGCCGCGAGCGCCCACGGGGGCTCCGTCTCGCTCGCCAACAGCCCCTCGGGCGGCGCGGTGGCCACCATCGCGGTCCCCCTGTGCGGGGCCTGACGACTCGGGCCCTCACACCGGCGTGGCTCGCAACCAAATGCTTCCATCTAGAAACACGGGGAGTAAAACGCGAAATCGCAGGTGAAAGGGAGTAAAACGGCAAAGAAAAGCCTCCGTTCCAACATGGGAACGGAGGCTCGATAATCGAGTTTACTCACCATTTTCGCTGGTGGCTTTGCCGTGACTCTCGTACGAAACGAAACTCAGCAGCACAGTGCGGCACTCAAAAATGCAGGTCAGAACCCTGTCAGCCTACTCCCACTCGATGGTCGCGGGCGGCTTGGACGTAATGTCGTAGCACACGCGGTTGGCGCCGGGAACCTCGGCCACGATGCGGCCGGAGATGCGGGCCAGCACGTCGTAGGGAAGCTTGGCCCAGTCGGCGGTCATGGCATCGCTGGACTCGACGGCGCGCAGGATGATCGGGCGCTGATACGTGCGCTCGTCGCCCATAACGCCCACAGACTTAATGTCGGGCAGAACCGCGAAATACTGCCAGCAGCTGTGCTCGGAGTTGCGCTCGCCGGTCTGCTCAAACAGACGCTGGTTGTAGGCGTCGAGCTCCTCGCGCACGATAGCGTCGGCGTTCTTGAGGATCTCGAGCTTCTCCTTATCGACCGCACCGATGATGCGGATGGCCAGACCCGGGCCCGGGAAAGGCTGACGGAACACGATGTGACCCGGCAGGCCAAGCGCCAGACCAAGCGCGCGGACCTCGTCCTTAAAAAAGTGGTCGAGCGGCTCAATGAGGTCGAAATGCACGCCCTCGGGGAACGGGATCAGGTTGTGGTGGCTCTTGATGGTGGCCGTCTTACCGCCCGTCTTGCGAGCGCCGGACTCGATGATGTCGGGGTAGATGGTGCCCTGAGCCAGGTACTTGACCGGCTTGCCATCGGTCTCGAGCTGCTGCGCCACGGCGAAGAACTCTTTCCAGAACTGCGTACCGATGATGCGACGCTTCTCCTCGGGCTCGGTCACGCCGGCCAGAAGCTCGGCATAACGGTCCTCGGCGTGGACGTGGATAAAGTCGACGTCAAACTGCTTGGTGAAGACCTCCTCCACCTGCTCGGGCTCGCCCTTGCGCAGCAGACCGTGGTTGATGAACACGCAGGTCATCTGCTTGCCTACGGCGCGGGCGCCCAGCGCAGCCACGACGGAGGAGTCGACGCCGCCGGACAGGGCCAGAATCACACGGTCGTTGCCGACCTTCTCGCGGAACTCGGCCGTCATGGTCTCGACCAGGTTGTCCATGCTCCAGTTGGGCTCCAGGCCGCAAATCTCAAACAGGAAGTTGCTCAGCAGCTGCTGACCGTACTCGGAGTGCTTGACCTCGGGATGGAACTGCGTGGTGTAGATCTTGCGCTCAACGCACTCCATGGCGGCAACCGGGCACACGTCGGTGCTGGCGGTAACGGTAAAGCCCTCGGGCACCTCGGACACGGCGTCGCGGTGGCTCATCCACACGGTCTGCTCCATGGGCGTGGAGTTAAAGAGCTTTGCGCCAGCCGTGCGCGTGATGGTGGCGCGGCCGTACTCGCCCACCTCGGAGTGGCCGACCTTGCCGCCGAGCGTCACAGCCGTGATCTGATGGCCGTAGCAAAAGCCCAGGACGGGAAGACCCAGATCAAAGATGGCAGGATCGATAGACGGAGCGTCCTCGGCATACACGGAAGCCGGGCCGCCAGAAAGGATGAGCGCAGAGGCGTTCATCTCGCGAATCTCGTCGGCCGAGATGTCACAGGGGACAATCTCGGAATACACGTTGAGGTCGCGGACGCGACGGGCAATGAGCTGACCGTACTGCGCACCAAAGTCGAGTACGAGGACCTTTGCGGAAGCCTTTTGATCCATGGTTTCCCCCTCTTGTTGGCGGGGAGCCGGTGCCCACCCGCATGAATAAACGAAAATAACTTCCATAGTGTACACGTTATATGGGGTTTCTCGTCCCTCGCAGCCATCAGCGCACGGCAAACGCACGACCTGGGCCCCTATTTGACGGCAATTGAAGTGTTACCAGACGTTGCAGATGATGTAATACGTTTGAACATTGGACGCCCTGTGCCACAATACTGCCGAACGACTCCGCCTCTGTGGCGGCAAATACGATAGGAATACCAGCATGAAGCGCATCCTTCTCATCGCCACGGGCGGCACCATCGCATCGACCGAGGACGGCAACGGCCTCTCCCCCGCCCTGACCGGTGAGGAGCTCGCCCAGAGCGTCCCCGAGATCTCGGGCCTCTGCGAGCTCGACGTCGTGCAGCCCATGAACATCGACAGCACTAATATGCGCCCGAGCGACTGGATGCGTATCCGCGACGTCATCGTCGAGGGTTATGCCGACCACGACGGCTTCGTGATTCTACACGGCACCGACACCATGAGCTACACCGCGGCGGCGCTTTCCTACCTGATTCAAGACAGCCCCAAGCCCATCGTGCTCACCGGCTCGCAAAAGCCCATGGGCAACCCCTTTACCGACGCCAAGCTCAATCTGTACCAGAGCCTGCTCTATGCGCTCGACGAGCACTCGCACGACGTCTCGATCGTGTTTGGCGGCGTAGCCATTGCCGGCACGCGCGCCCGCAAACAGCGCACCATGAGCTTTAACGCGTTCATTAGCGTCAACTACCCGCCCATTGCCTACATCCGCAATGACCGCATCGTACGCAATGGGCTTCACGGCACGCATCAGGGCGAAAACCCGGTGCGTTTCTACGACAGCATCGACCCGCGCGTATTTGTACTCAAGCTTACGCCCGGCGTAAACCCGGGCATCCTCGACGCCCTTGCCAATAGCTACGACGCCGTGATTCTGGAGACCTTTGGCATTGGCGGTATTCCCGAGTTTGGCGAGTCGGGCGAGTCGTTCCAAGAGGCAATTTTCCGCTGGGTCGATTCGGGCCGCACCGTCGTTATGACCACGCAGGTCCCCGAAGAGGGCCTCGATCTGGGCGTTTATGAGGTCGGCCGTGCTTACGCCGATCATCCGGGCATTCTGCGCGGCGACGACATGACCACCGAAACGCTCGTGGCCAAGACCATGTGGGCACTCGGCCAGTCACGCGATGCCGCCGAAATCCAGCGCCTGTTCTACAGTCAAGTCAACCACGACCGCATCCCGATGGCGTAATCCCTAAGGCAGTTCCGCTTATCGCAGCCCCAAACGGAAGGTGGTCCCCCTCGGGCCGTGCAAAAATCGGAGTATTCTGCAATTTCTCCGCCGGAGGCATAGAATCGGCCGATTATTAGACGAACTTTTAGTACGAGGGGACCGTCTAGTAAATATTTATTCCACATTTTTATTTAGCGTGTGGATTAACTACTGCCAAAAAGGCAAAGCCAGCCGCCCGAGCTAACATCTACGGCTGAACAGGTGCTGAATACTCGCGATTTTGCACATCGCAACCAGGGGGACCCGCCCAAAGAGCGTCAAATACAGCGGGGGAACGCCCTATTCGATACCCTCGAGAAGCTCTGACACCGTCATGCCGAGTGCGGGCGCGATCTTAAATAGAACCTTGAGCGTGAAATTTGCCGTCCCATCTTCGATTCGGTCGAGGTAGGGTCGGCTGATTCCTGTCGCCACACAAAAATCAACCTTGGAGATACCAAGGTCTCTGCGTGTCTCTTCGATCCGCCTGCCAAGAATCTGTTTCGCACGTTCGTCCATGCAGCCGAGTTTGAAATGGAGCCGAACATAAACGTAAACTATAGTTTACGTTTTGCCGAATACACAGGAGTTTTCTATGTCGGGTTCTTCGGTCCGCATGCACCGAGCCACGCTTCGCACAAACAGCGCGCCGCCCAAGCTCGTCGTCGTTGAAGCTGAATGCCTTTCGCCCGATGAGCGCACAGCATTTGCATTGCTATCAAGTCGCGTCGCCGCCGTTCTGGTCCCTTGCCCGGCGCAAGGTGAACTTGCCATCCAATGCCAAGCGCACAGCTGCCCGCTCAATCAGGCTGCCGTAATCGCAACCAGCCAACGCGGCCTGCCGCTCCTTCTAGAAGCCGGCATCGCACTCGCCCTTCGTGGCGCCGGATACGAAAACGAGGCCGCCGCCGATATGGTCTTTAAACCACGATCGAGCGGCGGCCTCGCAGCAGCCATTGAATATATGTGCAGGCTCGTTGCCTAAAAGAACAAGCTAGAAACCAAGGCCAAAGCCCGTTCCGGTAATCGCCGAGTACATAAAGTAAACGTTGATCACGTTGAGGAACACACCCGTGATGCAACCGTTGCGCAGGTAGCGCTCGCACACGATGCGCGCCATGGCGGCGGAGTCATCATTGTTCCTGGCCTGGCGTCCCGCCGTAAAGTACGTTGCCACGCTCAGCAGCAGATTGAGCACCGGAAGCGCCAGCAGCTCGTAGCTCTTGCCCCAGCGCGTCGCCTCGCCGGCAGCATTAAACTTTGTTGCCACCTCGGGACCAATGTTGGGGATCACAAACGCTGCGACCACCAGCGGAATCACCGCAAGCACGAGCAGCGCAATACCCATGTAGCCAGCTTTTTTTCCATATTTAAACATGCGCGTCGTCCTTACACGTTAAAGCGGAAGTGCACGACGTCGCCATCGGCCATGACATAGTCCTTGCCCTCAATACGCAGCTTGCCGGCGGCCTTGGCGCCCTGCTCGCCGCCGAGCTCGATGTAGTCGTCGTAGCCAATGACCTCGGCTTTAATAAAGCCGCGCTCAAAGTCGGTGTGGATGACGCCGGCGGCCTGCGGGGCGGTCGCGCCCTGACGAACCGTCCAGGCCTTGACCTCCATCTCGCCGGCCGTAAAGAACGACTGCAGGCCGAGCAGCTTGTAGGCAGCCTGCGCGAGCACGTCCAGACCGGGCTGCTCCAAGCCCAGGCTCTCCAGGTAGTCGGCAGCGTCCTCGGGATCGAGCTCGGAAAGCTCGGCCTCGATCTTGGCGCAGATGGGCAGCGGCTTAACACCATCGATGGGCGCCAGATCGTCGTTGAGCATATCCTCGTCCACGTTGGCCACGTACAGGATGGGCTTCATAGTGAGCAGGAACAGGCCCTTGGCGGCGGTACGCTCCTCGTCGGTCATCTCCATGGATGCGGCGCGCTTGCCCTCGTTGAGCCAGGCAAGCAGACGCTTGGCGACCTCGAACTTGGGCATGAGTTCCTTGTCGCGCTTGGCCTCCTTCTCGAGCTTGGGCAGCTGCTTCTCGAGCGTGCCCATGTCGGCCAGGATGAGCTCGGTCATGATGGTGTCGGCATCGCCGGCGGGATCGACGAACTCGCCCGTGCGGCCCACCTCACGCATGACGTTGGGGTCCTTAAAGTAGCGCACGACCTCGCAGATGGCATCGGTCTCGCGGATGTTTGCCAAGAACTGGTTGCCCAGGCCCTCGCCCTCGTTAGCGCCCTTCACCAGACCTGCAATGTCGACAAACTCGACCGTCGCCGGCACAATGCGACCGGGGTTGACGATGTCGGCAAGCTTTTGCAGGCGGCTATCGGGCACATCGACGATACCCACGTTGGGGTCGATCGTGGCAAACGGGTAGTTGGCGGCAAGGCCGGTCTTTTTGGTAAGCGCGGTGAACAGCGTCGACTTGCCCACGTTGGGCAGGCCCACGATACCGATGGAAAGGGACACGACAGCTCCTTTTGGTACAGGTACTTCAAACCGTATAAGTATAGCGCCGCCGCAGCATCCGGGCGAATCCGGACACCGCGGCGGCGCAAATGAAGCAGAGATGCGTGAGAGTTCGAGACAGTAGTCCTTACTTAAGCTCGGGCCAGAAATCCTTGTTGGCCTCGATGAGCTCGTCCAGGATCTGCTTAGCAACGCTTGCCGAAGGAATGGTCTTGGAGAGCGTGAGCGCCTGCCAGAGCTTCTGGTAGCTGCCCTCGACCCAAGCCTGGACAACGAGCTTCTCAACGGAAACCTGCTGCTCCATCAGGCCCTTCTGGAACTGCGGAATCGGGCCCTGGCAGATCTTCTCAAAGCCGTTGGAACCGACGATGCAAGGCACCTCGACCATGGCCGTCGGGTCGAAGTTGGGCACAGCGCCATCGTTGGGGACGATCAGCAGGAAGCGCTCGAGCGTGTTCTCGGCCAGTGCGCAGGCAAGGTCGACGATGTAGTTGGCATGTACATCCGGCTCAAAGCCGCCGTCCTTGGCAGTACCCTTGGCGATGATGTCGCGGCAAGCGCCAAAGACCTTCTTCTCGCGGCCGTCCATAACCTCATTGGCGCGAGTGTAGTTGGGGTCAGACGTCTCGACGACATAGTCCGGGTACAGGTAATACTTGAGGTAGGTATTGGGAATCGTCTCGGGATCGACAGCATAGACATCCTTGGCCTTGCCGAAGGTGTGAATCCAGCTCTCCTCGACATGCTGCTCCTTACCGGCCTCGTGCTCGATGCCGTCCAGGTAGCCGTTCTTAGCCATGTGCTCCTTAATCTGCGGCATGAGGTCGTTGCCATCCTTGTCGTAGATTTTGCTCCACCAACCAAAGTGGTTGAGGCCGTAGTAGCTATACTGCAGCTCGCGACGATCCTTGATGCCGCACATACGGCTCATCTTATCCATGAGGTCGATCGGCATGTCGCAGATGTTGATGATGCGGCTGTTGGGGCGCAGCACGCGGCAGGCCTCGGCGACGATGGCCGCGGGGTTGGAGTAGTTGAGCATCCAGGCGTTGGGGCTGTACTTCTCCATGTAGTCGAGGATCTCGATGACGCCGCCGATGGAGCGCATGCCGTAGGCGATACCGCCGGCACCGCAGGTCTCTTGGCCAACGCAGCCGTACTTGAGAGGAATCTTCTCGTCGAGCTCACGCATGGCGTACAGGCCGACGCGGATGTGAGCAAGCACGAAATCGGTCCCGGTGAATGCGGTCTCGGGGTCGGTGGTGTAGCTAAACTCAACCTCGGGGGCGTTCTCGTGGAAGTAGATCTCGCAGGCCTTTGCCACGATCTCCTGGCGCTCGGCGTTGTTGTCGTAGAAGGTCACCTTGTTGACCGGGAAGCGGTCGCGCTCCTCAAGCAGCATCAGGGCAATGCCCGGAGTGAAGGTAGAGCCACCGCCGGCAATGGTCACGGCATAGTTTTTCTTGGACATGATGTCCTCCTCATTCTGGCCGCTTGCTCAATCCATCCCCGCACGCGGCCTGTACGGTTTGGAATTGTTACCTAGAAGTGGAGTTTTTTATCTCTAGAATCGGCCTTGCGGTGCATACCGGCTCTGCAAGGCCGATTGTTTCGATGGACGATGGTTTACAGAAGACTCTCGAACTTCAGAAGACTCTCGAACTTCTCGCGAACCTGCGGGACGGTAAGGCCGATGATGACCTGGATTGACTGACCTTGGACCACCAAGCCATGCGTACCGATCGCCTTGAAGGAAGCCTCGGGTGCAACGACGCCCTTGTCCTTGACGTTAACGCGCAGACGGGTAGCGCAGTTAGTTACATCGATGATGTTATCCGCGCCACCGAGCAGATCGAGGATGTTCTCGGCAAGCACCAAGCGCTCGTCATCTTTACTCTGGGCGACCGATTTGCCAGCAGCACCGCCCTGCTTTTGCTTGTAGTCGGCCTTGGACTTGAGCTCGACCTCAACATCGTCATCCTCGCGACCGGGGGTCTTAAAGTCGAACTTGACGATCAGGAAACGGAAGACCACAACCCAAAGAGCGGTAAAGCACAGACCGACAAGGATGGAGATGGCGTACTGCAGACCGTGTGCGGCCCAAAGGGGCAGCCAGTCCCACGAGAGCATCGAGATGATGCCGCCGTCGAAGATGCCCACGACGCCAAGGAGGTTTTGAGCCATGCAGCCAAGCGCTCCGAGCACGCAGTGGACGACGAACAGACCGGGCGCGATGAACAGGAAGGTGAAGTCAAGCGGCTCGGTAATACCGCAAAGCATAGCGGTAAGGGTGACGGGAATGAGCAGAGCCTTGACGCGCTGCTTGCGCTCGGGTTTGGCGGTCATATAGAACGCAATGGCGACGCCAAGCGAGCCGAAGACTTTAGTCCAACCAGGGCAGGTATAGGCAGCCCAGGGTGCGGCATCCTTAAGAGCAATGCTCGGATCGGCAGCCAGTTGGGGCAGGATGTTGGCCCAAGCAGCAAAGATGCCGCCGTTGACCGCCGCGTTGTCATAATAGAACGGCGTATAGATAAAGTGGTGCAGGCCTGTAGGGATCAACACGCGCTCGAAGAAAGCAAAGACGCCCACGCCAAACGTACCGGCGGAAAGGATGAATCCCTGGAAGGCGGAGATAGCAGCCTGAACATGCGGCCACACCAGGCAGGCGATAAGAGCGACCGGAACCATAACGAAGAAACCGATCATATAGATGAACACGGAGCCCGAGAACACGCCCAGCCATTCAGGGAGTTCGGTGTCGAAGAACTTGTTATGCAGCATCGTGGCGATACCAGAGATAATGAGCGCGCCCATGATGCCCATATCAAGCGTTTTGATGCTTGCGATAGTGGCAAGACCAGTACCGCTGCCCGCCTCGACAGAGTAGTCGACCCCAAAGACAGGGCCCCACTGCCCCAAGATTGTGCTTACAAAGTAGTTGAAGGTAAGGTAGATGGCCAAAGCCTCCATGCAGCAGCGAGCGTTCTGCTTGTTCGCGAGCGAGATTGGCAACGCTACGCAAAACAGCAACGGCATCTGGTTAAAGAGCGTCCAACCACCCTGGAGCAGCACATTCCAGCAATCAAACCAAAGATGGCCCGCAGTGGCCATCTCGCCAAAGATCGCCTCGGTGGTAAACAACGTACCCAGGCCGACGACGATTCCGGAAAATGCGAAAAGAATTGCAGGCGTGTACATTGCACCGCCGAAACGTTGTATCTTTTGCATCATGACGGGGAATCCCCCTCTCTTCATTCGGAGCGACTGCGGTTTTGGCTTCACTCGAGACCGCAGACGCGCCGTTTGCGTGTACCTCGTGCAATAGGACGGGTGGGCCCGCTTCCCTGACTTCTTGCGCTTCTATTTTTATCATATCACTTATCTAGACAAGTTAGCATAAATACTACGGTCGGTAAACGGTTGATTATTGGCCGTAAACGGTATATGTCCAGTATTTCGCCTGTTAAATCTGACATAGCTGATGGCTGCATTTCATTTT
>DBGBLM010000030.1:0-5554 GCA_048448865.1 Collinsella sp. | reverse complement strand
GTCAAAGCGACACGGCAGGCCCAAAAAGAACTCGGTCACGCGGACGCCGCAGGCACGCGCCGCCAAAAAGTGGCCGCCCTCGTGCAAAAACACAAGGACGGAAAGCATCAGCAGGCCCCAAAAGACCGATGAGAGAACGCTCAGAACAGTATCCATAAAACGAAAAAGCAATCCTTATGGGTTAGGAACGGGTTGCGGCGAGCACCTGCGCAGCTTTTTCACGCGCCCACGCATCGATGTCGCGAAGCTGCTCAAACGAATCGACCGCCTGCATATCGTGGGCATCCATGCAGGATTCCACAATGCGATCGATATCGGTAAAGCTGCAGCCATCGTGCAGGAAGGCATCGACGGCGACCTCGTTGGCGGCATTGAGCACGCACGGCATGGTGCCACCCGTCTTGCCGGCACGTTCGGCCAGTGCCAGACAGCGGAAGGTATCCATGTCGGCAGCATCAAACGTGAGCTGCCCCAGCTCGCGGAAATCGATACGAGGCGCCGGGGTATCCCAACGCTCGGGATACGAGAACGCAAACTGGATGGGAATACGCATGTCGGAAGCACCGAGATGCGCCATCACGGAGCCGTCGGCAAACTCGACCATAGAGTGAATCTTGGACTGACGTTGCACGACCACGTTAATGAAATCGAGGTCGCAGTTAAAAAGATGCATGGCCTCAATGCGCTCTAGGCCCTTGTTCATGAGGGTGGCGGAGTCGATGGTGATCTTGGCACCCATGGCCCACGTGGGATGTGCGAGGGCATCGGCACGCGTCACGCGATTGAGCTCGTCGCGCGTGCGGCCAAAGAACGGACCGCCCGAGCAGGTAAGCCAAATACAATGAGCCTCGCGCGGGTCCTCCCCCAGATAGCACTGGTAGATGGCGGAGTGCTCAGAGTCGACTGGAATAAGCTGGCCCGGTTGTGCCAACGGCATAAGCAAGTCGCCACCGACGACGAGGGACTCCTTGTTGGCAAGGGCAAGGCGCTTATTAGAGGTCAAGGCCGCATGGCTCGCCTCGAGACCGGCGGCGCCCACAATAGCAACGAGCACGCAGTCGACATCGTCGCGACGCGCGAGCTCGCAAACCGCCTGCGCGCCAACGCCGAGCTTCGTTCCCTCGGGCAACTCCTGCAGCACGGCGTCATCGCCGTGAGCGACATCGGCCACGGCAACCGCCGGAACCGAGAACTCGCGGGCAGCGGCAACGAGCTCAGAGGTGCTGGAATTAACGGACAGCGCCGTCACCTGCAGGCGATCGGCATGCTGACGGCACACATCGAGTGCCTGGGTGCCGATAGAGCCCGTACAACCCAGGATGGCAACACGGAGGCGTCCATCGGGGCCATACGTCGTCTGGAATGACATTACAGCACGCCTCCGATCATCAAAAGCAGCTGCGCGGTAATGCAGCCAAAGATAAGCGAATCGCTACGATCGAGCATGCCGCCGTGGCCCGGGATAAGGTTACCGGAATCCTTAACGCCCACACCGCGCTTGATGCGCGACTCGATGAGGTCGCCGATAACGCCCAAAATGGACACGACCACGCCGCACAGCAGCGCATAGGGCAGGCTGAGCTTGTAGAAGTGCGTCGCCCACAGGATGAGCCAAATCAAAACCGAGCCCAGGATGCCGCCGACAAACCCCTCCCAGCTCTTTTTGGGAGAGATCTTGGGAACCATCTTGTGCTTACCGATACGGCTGCCCACGATGTAGGCAAACGAATCGGAGACCCAAAGGGACGCGCAAACGCCCACCGAAAGCAGGGCGCCGGCAAAACCGGGCACGGCATCGCGCAGCAGCACGATAGCCGACAGCATAAAGCCAGTGTAGATGGGACCCATGAGCGTCACGGCCACATCAGAAATGCGGGTACGCGGCGACCAGACATACCAAATACCCACAGCGAGCATCAGGGCAAAAAGCAGGGCATTCAGCAACATCGAATCGCCCAGCGCCGACAGCGGAAAGAGTACGGCGGCAGCGATGCCCATGCGCTCGTTAGCCATCTTGCCATCGAGCCTTGTCATACGGAAAAACTCATAGCAGCACAGACCGCTCATGACGGAAACAAAGATGGCCGTGGGCACGATACCCAAAACCAGACACAGGATAAAGACAACGGCGTAGACGATACCAGCGGCGGCACGGGTAATAAAGCCCGCCAGCCACGAACCGGTGCCGCTCTTCGCTGTAGGCGCTCCCGCAGCGGTAGCTTTGCGCGCAGGCGTCTTGGGAGCAGATGCCTTGGGACGATCGGACACGATTAAGCCTCCTCGGTCTTGCTCAGACCACCAAACCTACGGTCACGGCCCTGATAGGCCAAAATGGCGTCGACAAGGCCCCAACGATCAAAGTCGGGCCAATAGGTATCGGTGACGTAGAATTCGGAATAAGCCACCTGCCACAGCAGATAGTTCGAAAGGCGCAGCTCACCAGAAGTGCGAATCACAAGCTCAGGATCGGGAAGGCCAGCGGTATAGAGGTGGGAAGCCACCATGTCGTCATCAATTGCGCCAGGATCGATCTTACCGGCGGCAGCGTCGAGTGCGATCTGACGGACAGCGCGGGTAATCTCGGCACGCGCGCCGTAGTTGACGGCAAGCGCCAGCGTCATGCCGGTGTGATTGGCGCACTCGGCAAGACCTCGCTCAAAGACATCGCGGGTCTTCTTAGGCAGTGCGGAAATATCGCCCAAAAAGACAACGCGAACGTTTTCGCGCTTAAGCAGCGGCAACTCATCGATAAACGTCTTGGCAAACAAATGCATCAAAACGTTGACCTCGTGCTGCGGACGATTCCAGTTTTCGGTGGAAAACGCATAGGCCGAAAGGACGTCGACACCCAAGCGCACGCATGCGGTAATGATCTCGCGCAGGGAGACGATACCCGCCTTGTGGCCCTCGGTGCGTGCAAGACCGCGCGACGTGGCCCAACGACCGTTACCGTCCATGATGCACGAGATATGGTGCGGAATGTTATTGAGGTCAAGGTCGGAAAAACCGACGCCCGCAGGGGCGTCGGCAAAGTACTCGACCAGTTTATGCTCGTCGTATTGCACCTTAGATCTCCATGACCTCGGCTTCTTTTTCCTTCAGAAGCTCCTCGACCTTGGCGACATACTCATCAGTGTGCTTCTGGACCTTGGCCTGCTCGCGACGGACATCGTCCTCGGTGAGCTCCTCATCGCGCTCGAGCTTGTTGTTGAAGTCGCGACGGATGTTACGGATAGACACCTTGGCCTGCTCGGCGTACTCGCGGCACTCCTTGACGAGCTCGCGACGGCGCTCCTCAGTGGGAGCCGGGAACGGAAGACGAACGACGGTGCCATCGGAGTTGGGGGTAATACCCAGATCGGAAGCGCCGATGGCCTTGACGATAGCATTGATGAGTGCCTTGTCCCACGGCTCGATGAGCAGCATGTGGGCCTCGGGGGTCTTGACGGCGGCAACCTGCGTGACCGGCGTGGGAACACCGTAATAATCGACGGTGATGTCGGACAGAATGTTGGCATTGGCGCGGCCGGTACGGACCTTGGAGAAGTTATGCTTGAGGGACTCGAGCGACTTGTCCATATGGGCGGTGATGTTCTCTGCCATGCTTAATCCTCCTGATAGACGAGCGTGCCGACGGGCTCACCCGAAAGCGCGCGCTTGACGGTGTCCTCGCCATCGATGTTGAGGACCAAAATCGGCATACGGTTGTCCTGGCACAGTGCCGTAGCCGTGGAATCCATAACCTGCAGACCGCGGACGAGAACCTCGTGATAGGTAATCTTGTCAAAACGGACGGCATCGGCACACTTGACGGGATCCTTATCGTAGATGCCGTCAACCTTGGTAGCTTTAATCAGAATCTCGGCGCCGATCTCGCACGCACGAAGAGCCGCGGCGGTGTCGGTCGTAAAGTACGGATTACCCGAACCGGCGGCAAAAATAACGACGTTGCCCTTGGAAAGGTGGTTGATGGCGCGACGGCGAATATAGGGCTCGCAGATCTCGTTCATCTGGATAGCGCTCATCACGCGGCAGGGAACATCGTTATGCTCGAAGGCATCCTGCAGGGCGAGCGCGTTCATAACGGTTGCCAGCATGCCCATGTAGTCGGCCTGAGCACGCTCCATGCCACCGGCAGCGCCGGCCATGCCGCGGAAAATATTGCCGCCGCCGACAACGACGCCGACCTCATGGCCAACGGCTAGCAGCTCCTTGACCTGCTTGGCAAGATGGTCGGTAACCTTGGGGTCGATGCCATATTGGCCGTCGCCCATCAGTGCTTCGCCGGAAAGCTTAAGAAGCACGCGTTTATATCGGATGTCGGACAAAGCGATCCTCCTTTAATTAGACTCTCAATATGATATCAAAGGCTCTGATAAGAGCCATGAAAAAGCAGGCTGTGAGTAAAACCCACAGCCTGCTCATTACCAGCTACAAGAGCTTATTTACTCGCCACGGACCAGACGGTCAAAGGCAACGACGGTAATGGTGTCGCCGAGCTCCTTGGAGACCTGCTCAGCGTACTTCTTGATGGTGAGGGAGCTGTCCTTGATGAACTCCTGCTCGGTGAGCACGGACTGCTTGTAGAACTTCTCCAGACGGCCGACAGCCATCTTCTCCTGGATAGCCTCGGGCTTGCCGGACTCGGCAGCCTGGGCCATGTAAATCTGCTTCTCGTGCTCGACGGTCTCGGCCGGAACCTGATCGCGGGTAGCGCAGATCGGGGCGACGGCGGCAACCTGAAGGGCAACGTCGTGAGCGAAGGTCTTGAAGGACTCAGCCTGAGCGGTCTCGGCCTTCTCGAAGGCGAACTCGACGAGGACGCCGATCTTACCACCCATGTGGATGTAAGAAGCGAGCGCGCCGTTCTCGGCCTTGCGGGCAGCGAAGCGGGAGATCTTCATGTTCTCGCCCATGATGTGAATCATCTCGGTGAGCTCAGAGGAAACGGTCTCCTCGCCCATCGGCTTCTCGAGCAGAGCGTCGACGTCAGCAGGCTCGGTGGTAGCGACAACCTCAGCGACCTTGGAAGCAAAGCCGGTGAACTTGGCGTTGGAGCCAACGAAGTCGGTCTCGCAGGAGAGCTCGAGCAGAGCGCCGGTCTTGCCATCCTCGGAGACGAACGCGGCGACAGCGCCCTCGTTGGTCTCACGGCCAGCCTTCTTGGCAGCCTTGGCAAGGCCGTTCTTACGCAGAACGTCGACAGCGGCGTCCATGTCGCCGTCAGCCTCGACGAGAGCCTTCTTGCACTCCATCATCGGGGAGTCGGTCATCTCGCGGAGCTGCTTGACCATAGCGGCGGTAATCTGGGCCATTGTGGTTCCTTTCAAAGAGATGAAAAAGAATTAACTAAGACTGATTTACTCGGCCTTGGGCTCAGCGGCCATCTCGGCCTCGGAGACCTGCTCCTTGCCGGAGCCAGCGAGGCAAGCGTCAGCCATGAGCTCGCACATAAGGGTGACAGCGGAGATGGCGTCATCGTTGCAGGGGATGCCGTACTCGACCTCGTCGGGATCGGAGTTGGTGTCGATCAGAGCGACGACGGGGATGTTCA
>DBGBLM010000029.1:0-30927 GCA_048448865.1 Collinsella sp. | reverse complement strand
GCCCCCGTATTATCGAAGAACAGAACGTTAGTAGTGATGCTCGTGTACGGAGCGAAAACACTCTGTGGTAGGCGCAAGACAGTATGCAAGTTCATGTCCTCAAGCAGGCGACGCTTGATCTCCGTCTTTGCACTATCCTGGCCAAAGAGAAAACCATCCGGAATGATAACAGCAGCGCGGCCGCCTCGCTTAAGACGATAAAGAATGAGTCCAAGGAATAGATCTGCGGTCTCGGAGCTACGGAGTGCAACAGGGAAGTTGTTTTGCACCGATGCACTCTCGGACCCGCCATAGGGCGGGTTCATAAGTACGACGTCAAACTGGCCGTCAGGCTTGTGCTTCCACTCGCGAACATCCTTCTCGAGAGAGTTATCGTGAAAGACTTCAGGATTATCGATATCGTGCAACAGCATGTTGGTCACGCACAGCAGGTAAGGGAGCTGCTTCTTCTCGATGCCGTAGACCGATCTTGCATAGAGTTCACGATCGGCTGGAGTCTGAACCTGGGAGTCGAGAATCTTGAGGGCGCTCGTCAAAAAGCCGCCCGTGCCACACGCGAAGTCAGCCACAGTCTCGCCGAGCTTGGGCGCAAGTGCCTGGGCCATAAAGTCAGTCACCGCTCGGGGCGTGTAAAACTCGCCGGCATTACCCGCGGACTGTAAGTCTTTCAGGATGGTCTCGTAAATTTCACCGAAGGCGTGGCGCTCTTTGTACTCGGTAAAATCAACCGACTCGTCAATCTCGTTGATGACTTGACGAAGTAGAATCCCATCCTTCATGTAGTTGTTGGCGTCAGTAAAAGCAGCCTTGACGACGACGTGTCGCAAAGGCGCATCAGGTGCAAGCTCAAGACTCTCAAGAGTCTTGAATAGATCATTGTTTACAAAGTCGAGAAGCTCATCGCCAGTAAGCGCCTTGCCGTCTTTCGCATCGTGCGCCCAGCTATACCAGCGCAGGCGCTCGGGGATGATGGACTGATAGGAGTCATCGTGAAACTCCCACTCCTGCTCCTTGGCATCGTAAATCTTGAGGAAGAAAAGCCAAGTCATCTGCTCAATGCGCTGCGCATCGCCATTGATGCCGGCGTCTTTGCGCATGATGTTCTGCAGGGTCTTTACGAGAGATCCCAGTGCCATTTGCTATCGTTACCTTTCTCTATGCGATGTAGAGCTCGTCCTCGAGCATCTGCGCTGCCTGAATGTACTGTTGTTTGCCGCCGAATGCGGCGACGATCTTCATTGGGCTGCCAAACCGACGGAATTCCTCGAGGTCGAGGACGTGGGTGTCGTCCAAGTCTACGAGGTTCGACGTCGCATATTTGTCGAGAAGCGCTTCAAGGACCTCACGCGCGACGCCGGCATACTCATAGAGCACGCCCTTTTTCTTGACACTATTGGCTCTCTCGCTGCGCGTAAGAGGTCTCTGGTCGTAAGCAATGTGGCAAATGAGGTCAAAGTCGCTCATTTGCTCCTGTCCAGTCTCGAGCCGCAGCTCATCCAGGAATACGCCACGCGCGCGCAGCTCATCGATAATCGCTTGTTTCTTATGTTCAGAGTTCCACGCCGCTAGGAAGTGGTCAAGAGTGTCGTATTCGCCGAGAATGTTTTTTCGCGTATAGTCCTTAAGGCTCTCAGTTACAAGAAGGCCATCGGAGGAGTAATACTGCACCATCTCCGACACTACATAGACGTCGGCCCCATGAACGTGATATTTCACATGGGAGGACGGATCGTCCGGCGGCAATACGGGTGGGTCTACGATCGGAGACGGAGGCGGAACGGGACTGCCGCCATTGCCGCCGGGACCCGGATCCGCAATGGGGTCACCCGGATTAGGCTCAAACACAACAACAGGTTCGCCATCAAACTCGGGATCTGCAAACAAACGCGATGCGTCACGAAAATCGAGGATGGTGAAATAGAGTTTGTCGTAGTCCTCACAGATACGGGTTCCGCGGCCGATAATCTGCTTGAACTCCGTCATTCCGTGCTCACCGAACTTGTTGTCGAGCACGACTACCTTACACGTCTTGCAATTAACACCAGTGGTGAGAAGCTTCGAAGTCGTAACGATGGTCGGGTATTTCTCGTCGGGGTCGATGAAGTTATCTAACTGAGCCTTACCTTCCCTGTCGTCACCCGTAATCTTCATGATGTAGGTGGGGTGATCTCTAACGATATCGGCGTTCTCGTTTACAAGGGCACGTCGCATATTTTCGGCATGCTCGATGTCAACGCAAAAGACTATGGTCTTGGAGTAACGATCCGTCTCCTTTAGAAATTGAGTTATCCGCTTGGCAACTTCCTCGTAGCGCTCTTTGATGACAATCTCGCTGTCGAAGTCTTGCTTCTCGAAAACACGTTTGGGCAGAGCTTCGCCGCGATCATCTATGGTGCCTTCCTCAGTACGGTATCCGTAAATGTCGACGTTCAGCTTAGGACGAATAACTTTATACGGGGCGAGAAAGCCATCCTCGATTCCCTGTTTAAGGGAGTAGGTGTAGACAGGTTCGCCGAAGTAGGTAATGTTTGAAACCTCTTCAGTCTCCTTTGGCGTAGCCGTCATACCGATTTGAATTGCACAATTGAAATACTCAAGTACCTTACGCCATGCGGAGTCCGCCGCGGCGCTTCCGCGATGGCACTCGTCGACGATAATCAAATCGAAGAATTCCGAGTCGAACTCGCGGAATATTTCTTCACCGTTTTCTCCAACAAGCTGTTGGTAGAGCGAGAAATAGACCTCGTAAGCAGAATCGAGCTTTCGACCTACGACCTTGGTTGTAACCCTCTTGAGAGGCTTGAAATCGCCGTCTATGGTCTGATCGACGAGAATATTGCGGTCCGCCAGATAGAGAACCTTACGAACCTCGGTAGTCTGTCGCAAGCGATGAACGATTTGAAAAGCCGTAAAAGTCTTTCCCGTTCCCGTTGCCATAACGAGCAAGATGCGATTCTTACCTCGCGCAATAGCTTCAAGCGTACGATTGATGGCGATGCACTGATAGTAGCGAGGATGATTGCCGCCGTGCTCCTGGTGATACGGAGCGGTCACAATCTCCTGGCTATACGGATGTTCAAGCCCCTTAGCTTTTGAGTATCGTGTCCAAAGTTCCGCCGGAGTGGGAAACTCGTCCATGGCAAGAGCGCGCTCTTTCCCGGTAAGAAAATCGTGCTCAACAAAACCCTTTCCGTTTGAGCTGTACGCAAACGGAATATCGAGCAGCTGGGCATATCCCATCCCCTGTTGGAGACCGGCATCAACGGTGTGCTCCGTATCCTTAGCCTCGACGATTGCGATAGGGATGCCCGGAGCATACATCAGAAGGTAGTCAGCCTTCTTCTTGTCTTTACGGGTGACCATACTTCCGCGCACAACAATCTCGCCACTGGTAAAGAAATACTCAGTGAAGACTTGGGTATTGCGATCCCACGACTTCATAATCGCAGGATCAATGAGTTTAAGCCGTGTGTCAGACTCGTTCATACGTCTCGGAACCCCTCATTGCGCAAAGCGACAGCTATTGATGTTGAGTTGATTAATTTTATCATCACTATGCAATCTAGCAGCCGCTTTATACTAAATGAGACGAAGTAAAGTCAGCCCCGTGAGAAAGCTCCAAAGAAAGCAAAATGAGCCCCGTTGACTTGAGTCAGAGGTCATTCCCGGAGCCCCGCCTACCTCCCCTCCGCCTTCAGCTTCAGCAGCAGGTCGCCCAGCTCAGGGCACTTGTTGGAAAGGCGCATCTGGGCTCGATCGCCCATCCCCCACCGCTGGCGGATCTCCTGAGCACGCGGACTCACGCGATAGTCCCCGTCCATCACCTGCTTGAGCAACTTGGCGGTCACGCGCGCGTCGGCTAGGGCACTGTGGGCGTGACCCGTCGACTCGTCAAACTCGATGCCAAACCACGTCGCCGCGTCATTCAAAGAGACGCACTCGTGGCTGCCCACGTCCATGATCGAGGTGTAAAACGCCTGCAGATCGGCCCAGTCCGTAGGAAATGCGGCAAGGTCGATTTGCTTTGCCTGGCACTCGGTCATAAGCTGTCGACGGTCCGTCCCGCTCCAGCAAACTATCTGGGCGGTGTAGCGGCCGATCCAATCGCTGAGCCTTTTGATCACCATGTAGAGCGGGTCGGCCATCGCGGTGTCCACGGCCGATATACCTGTGAGCTCGCGGACGGGAAACGCAACGCCTTCGGTAAATTCCGTCTGCACAAACTGCGAGAACTCGCCCATAACGTTGCCGTGGTAATCGAGCTTGACGGCGCCGACCTCGATAATCTCATTGCGCAGTCCACGGCGCTGGCGCTGCTTTGGCACCGGCGCAAACTCAAAGTCCAGCACAATCTGGCGCGCAAAGTTCGTCGTATCGATAGCCGAGATACCCGGCGTCTTTTCAACTGACACGGTTAGGGCCTTTCTCCGTTGCCTGCCGCTTGCTACATAGGCGGCTACATTGCCGTAAGGATAGGTGGCCGCGCGGACATGAAAGCTGGGCGCAATACCATGCGCCAGGTACACGCCATGCAGACGGCCCCAAGAGAGTTGCCCGCTCTATTCAAATGCATGAAAAAGATTTAGGCCCGGTGACTTGAATCAGCGGTCATCCCGAGCCCATCAATATGCAGTGTACCTACAGAGGGCTGGTTAATCAAACGGGCTTTCGGTGACGAAGACCTGCGCGTCTATCCCCAATCGCCCAGCGCCGTCTTCTGCCGCCCTTACGAAAGGCTGCTATTCGAGGGAATCACGTTGCTGTTATTATCGAACATATATTCGTATTTATGACCGCGCTTTGATAGAATGGCAGTTGTTGACGGCAGTTCCATGTGCCGGGCAGCGCCCTCCATGCGACGGGAGGTGATGCCCATGACCGATCTGATTGATTTCGTGAAGCTCCTGACCGCTTTGGTCTCGCTCCTCACGGCGCTTATCGGACTTTCCGAGGCACTTAAGCAGCGTACGAAGCAAAAGAAGAGGGGTCGACGCCGTTAAGGCATTGACCCCTTGAACTAAGTAACGGCGCTGCCCAGCTATCACCCTTGGGCTGCCGTCGACTTTATTCTACCCACGGTTGCCAGGTTTAACAAATGAATTTTCAGTAATGGACCCTCGGAGCCCGCTCGCTCAACCACCTGGCCATCGGATTAGCCGGATTCTGGGACACGCCTTCCGTCCCAGGCCTCTACCGGAAAATGCGTCCCACCCTGAGGCTCGATTCCGGGATGCAGTTTCCGCTAGAGATGCCACCGGGAAAGCGTATCCCGTTTTGGAGCCAAATTCCGGGTCGTAGTTTCCGCCTGAGGGCCGATCCGGAAACGGCATCCCATTCTGAAGCCGAAATCTGGAACGCACTTTCCGCCAAAGGTCGCAAAAGGAAAGCACATCCCATTCCCAGCATCAAATCAGGACGCGCTTCATTATCCCCGCCCTCACATCTCGGCAAACGAAATCAGCTTGGCATCTCCCCTGCTCGCCGCAGCTTCCTGACATCCTTGCGTAAAGCCACGCTTCGAGAAGATCACGTAGCTTTTATGCTGCCGCCTAAAGAGCTCGCTTCGGTACACGAGCTTTTCCAGAACATCCTCGCCTACCGGTTCATTGCGCCATTTGCACTCCGCAAACAGCGCAGTGCCCTCGCCATCGTCAACAATCAAGTCGATTTCTTCCTGCGTATGCGTGCGATTATCCGTCCCCCACCAGCGCCCGACACTCGCCGGAACCACATCGAGCTGGCCCGCGCGCGCGAGTTCGTACACGTATTGTCTGCATATAATCTCAAAGACCGTACCCATGTAATCCGATACGTGCGGCTCAATGCGCTCATACGCCATCTCGGCCATATCGTTTTGAATCAGCCCGATGTTCTGCGGCACAAACTTGTACCAGAACCTAACCATCTGATCGCTCAGCAGATACACGGCTCGCTTATTGCTCGTCTCGTTTAGGGGCAGCTCGCGCTCGACAATCCCAAGCGACGCCAGCTTATCCACATAGCCCTTTACGTTGCTCGCAGGGATTCCCGTAGAGCTCGCAATCTCCGAGATCTTCGAGCGCCCCTGAGCAATTGCTTGCACGATCGCATCATATTGCTCGGGATTGCGGCACTCTTGCAATAGCAGGTTACTCGGTTCCTCAAAGAGATAGCCCGTAGGAGTAAGAAAAAGACGTTTGATGTTGTCCTTGAGCGATACGGTAGGATCGACTTTTTCGATATATGCAGGAATGCCGCCCGTCATGCCATAGCAAACCGCAGCGTCTTCGCGACCCATGCTCTGCCACAGGCCGAGGGTCGTCGTAAAATCGAGCGGCATGATCTTAAACTGGGCCGTTCGCCTACCGTATAGTGGACTCTCGTAGCCTAACACCTGTTCCTCCATAAACGAAAGAGACGAACCGCATAGAATCAGCATGAGCCTGGTCTCTTTGTACAAGTGATCGATCTTGTCTTGCAGCAACGAGCTGATCTCGGGATTCGATTGGGCGAGATAGGGATACTCGTCAATCACGACAATCAAACGTTCCGTGCGAGCCATGGTGGCCAATGCATCGAATGCCTCGTCAAAACTACGAAACGACACGCCTGCAGCACCAACCGAACCCGCAAGTATCGCCTGGCTAAAGCCGTGCAGGTTTGCCTCTGTATTGGTACGACGTGCTTGAAAGTAAATGGCCTTCTTGTCTTGGATGAACTCTGTGATAAGGCGCGTTTTACCTACACGACGACGGCCGTAAATCACAGGCATCTCAAAGGAGCCCGTGCCATACAGTCGATTGAGCTCGGACATTTCCGCTGTTCTTCCGATAAACACAGGGCCATCCTTCCTTTACGTTATAGCTGGCTATATTATACCTTCCTATAATATAGCCAGCTATAACGTAATTCGACAAGCGGCGCACGCACAAGGGGCGGCACCCCCACCGCACGTGGACCGCTCCGGAAAATGCATCCCGTTCTGGAGCCAAAAAATGGGCCGTAGTTTCCGCCAAGTATGCCATCCGGAAAGCGCGTCCCGCTCTGAGCGCTCATTCTGGGATGCAGTTTCCATTTGAGGCCCATCGGGAAAGCGCGTCCCACTCTGGGGCCGAAATCTGGGATGTAGTTTCCGCTTGAAGGGCGATCCGGAAAGCACGTCCCATTCCGAGTGGCAATTCCGGGCCACAGTTTCCGCAGATACAAGGCGACAGTCCGCCGCCCTTATCACATGCCTTCAAACATGCGATCCAGAAACACAAAACAGCAGATAGAATGCTCTTTCTCTAAAAAGTACACATCCCGAAACTTACCAAGACTTCATATCTCGTCACCGTTCAAGGTCGCCGATTACCGCCCACCGATTCAAACAAGAAATATGTCGCCAAAAGCAGGTCATCTACCTGCATGGTTAGATTTTGGTCAGCTTTTGGTCAGCTGAGCGGCAAGTTCCAGCTGATACGTTTTTGCTACCCAAAAGGAGGCGGTAGCTCATGACCCATTGCAATGACCAACTCATCGACCAACTGCTCACTCAAGCCGAACAAGAGGGGCGCTGTCTGATTCCCCCGAGCACGGCGATCCGAAAAGCGCTCCTTCGGCGCACCGGCGGCACGGTTGTCTCGCCCATGCCGGGGTTGTTTGCGCGAAAAACGCGCTGGGATGAACTCAACCGAGCGCAACGCCATTGCGAGATTATTCGCGCCCTTGCGATCATCCATCCCGATTGGACGTTCTGCTCGTTTTCGGCAGCTTGCCTGCTGGGGCTCGAGGTCTCGTGGCGACACTTGAATGTCGTGCATGTCTGCAGCTCGACAAAGCCGTCGGCTCGCCCGGGCGCACATATTCAGCGGCACCAGATTGAGCCGGCCGGAGCAATACGCAGAGCCGGCATATCGGTAACGCCGCCAATCCAAACGGCCACAGATTGCCTGCTGCAAACTGGTTTTGCCGACGGCATGCCCATTGCCGATTCGGCGATCTCAAAGCTCGGCCTTGCGCCGGAACAGCTGATGGAGGCCGTTGAGCAACGAGCGACTGCCCGCAATGGTCGCGCGATTCGCACCGCCCTCACAACGCTTCGATATGCCGACGCCCGCGCCGAGAGCGGCGGGGAATCGGTCGCCCGAGCCGTCATGATCGAGACGGGCTTTGCGCCCGACTGGCTTCAATACGAGCTGACGGACCCCTTCGATTCGGCCAAGCCCATACGAACGGACTTTGCCTGGGAGCGCCAGGCGCGGGAACTCACGCTGGGCGAGCTCGACGGGCTCATCAAATATACCGACCAGACCATGCTGGCCGGACGCACCACCGCCGAGGCGCTCGTTGCCGAACGACAGCGCGAGGCGCACCTATCGCTCTACGGCCACCCTCTGCTGCGCTTTACCATGAACGAGGTCCGCTCGGCAGGAATGCTCGCCAAAAAGCTGCAGACGGCAGGCATCCGGCAGACCGCGCTGCCGACGTGGCTCAACGACGTGGAGCTGTAGGAGCTGCTAGGCCGTGCATCGCCGGATCGCATCCCCCCTATCTGGGCCGCGTTTTCCCAACGGCCACGCCAACGGAAAGCGCGGCCCAGCCTGGACGCTCAAAACGGGATGCACTTTCCGGATGGCGGGCCTGGCGGAAAGCGTGTCCCGGAATCAGGTCTCGGAACGGGTCGTGCTTTCCGGTTGAGTCCTTCAGCGGAAACCGCATCCCGGAATAAACGCTCAAACTGGGATGCACTTTCCAAACGGCCGGCCAGCGGAAAACACATCCCATTCTGAGGCACGATTCCGGGACGCAGTTTCCGCATGCGGCCCCGTTGGGAAAGTTAATCCCGTTCCGAGGCTGGATTCCGGGACGCAGCTTCCGCATGCGGAGGCGCTCCAAACAAAAGGCCCCGGCTCGCGATGGAGCTGGGGCCAAAGGCGCAGCATATGCAGTTGGTGTTGAGCGCGAACAGCCCGTCAGCAATGCTGTCCGCACCCTACCCTACCCGCGGCGACGGGCGCGGCTGTAGGGCGTATCCACCATGGGCAGATCTGGACGTAGTTTGCCGTCAAACGCGCGGTAGGCGTTCTGCACGGCGGGCGCCGTGGGGATCGTTGCGATCTCGCCGATGCCCTTGCCGCCGTATGCCACGGGCAACAGCTCGTCCTTCTCCACGTAGATGGCGTGGATATCCGGAATCTCGGGTGCACGGAACAGCCCGAGCGTACCGTACCTTGCCTGGGGCACGCAGTCCTTGAGCGGCCAGTCCTCGGTAAGTGCGTAACCCATACCCATGAGCACACCGCCTTCGATCTGACCCTGGATGGAGATGGGGTTGACCGCCTTGCCGGAATCGTGCGCGGCGTAGACCTCGCTCACGCGGCCGTCATCATCCAGAATGACCACATGCGTGGCAAAGCCGTAGCAGATGTGGCTCTTGGGATTGGGAACGTCGGCGCCCAGTTTGTCGGTCGGCTCCAGGTACACGTAGCCAAACTCGCATCCCTCGAGCGCCTTGATGGCGGCCGCGGGATCCTGAGGGTGCATACCCTGGCCGGCGACGAGTTCCTGCGTGTGCAGCTGATAGGCGCGGCCGTCGTCATACTCGATCTTGACGCCGTCGCCATGCGCACTCACGGGAGCGGCGGGCGCAGACTTGCCGGCCTCGATATCAAGCATGGCATCGCGCAGCAGGAAGGCGGCACCGCGCACGGCCTCGCCGGTCACGACCGTCTGACGCGAGCCAGACGTGGTGCCGGAGTCGGGAGCGTTCTCGGTGGAGCACTCGCCGTTGGCGATGCAGCGAAGCGGCAGGCCGCAGGCCTCGGCAACGTCCTGCAAAAAGACGGTGTTGCAACCCTGGCCGATGTCGGACGTGGCGGCATAGACCACGGCCACGCCGTTCTCGACGCGAATCTTGCAGCGGCCGGCATCGGGCAGGCCAACGCCCACGCCAGCGTTCTTCATGGCGCAGGCGATACCGGCGTGTCCGGGATGCGCGTAGTAGGCATCCTTGACCTCCAGCAGCGTCTCCTTCAGCGCCGTGGAGCAGTCGGCAATCTGGCCGTTGGGCAAAACCTCGCCCGGCTCGATGGCGTTGCGGTAGCGAATCTCCCACGGATCCAGGCCGACCTTCTCTGCCAGCAGGTCGATCAGGCTCTCGAGCGCAAACTCGGACTGGCAAACGCCAAAGCCGCGGTACGCGCCGGCGGGCGGGTTGTTGGTGTAGTAGCCATAACCGCGAATGTCGGTGTTCTGGTACTTGTAGGGGCCGACGGCATGCGTGCAGGCGCGCTCGAGCACCGGGCCGCACAGCGACGCGTAGGCGCCGGTGTCAAAGTTGATCTCGCAATCCAGACCGGTAAAGTTGCCCTCGGCGTCGCAACCCAGTGTAAAGGTACCGTCCATGGCGTGGCGCTTGGGATGGAATGCAAGCGACTCGGCACGCGTGAGCTTGCACTTCACAGGACGCTGGAGCTTATATGCGGCAAGCGCGGCCAGGTGTTGGATGGACACGTCCTCCTTGCCGCCAAAGCCGCCGCCCACGAGCATGGTCTCGACGACCACGCGCTCGGGCTCGCTATCCCAGCCAAACATGTGGGCGCACTCTTTGCGCGTATCGTAGGCACCCTGGTCGGTCGACTGCACCTTGACGCCGTTCTTGTACGGGAAGGCAACGGCACACTCGGGCTCCAAGAAGGCATGCTCGGTAAAGGGCGTGGTAAAGCGCTGCGTCACGGTGAACGCGCTTTCGGCCAGCGCCTTGGCGGCGTCGCCGCGCGTCACGTGGCGGCTCTGACACACGTTGTCCTTGAGCTCCACCGTGTTGCCGAAGGCAAAGAAGCTGTCGTGCAGGCGCGGGGCGTCGGCAGCCCTGGCCTCGACAATATTACGCACGGGCTCCAACGGCTCGTAATCGATCTTTACGAGCTTCTTGGCCTTCTCGAGCGTCGCCTCGTCCTCGGCAACCACCAGCACGATGGCGTCACCCACGCAGCGGGTGATATCGCCCTGGGCGATCATGACGTCCCAGTCCTGGATAAGGTGGCCGACCTGGTTGACCGGCACGTCCTCGGCACGCAGGATGCCCACCACGCCGGGCAGAGCCTCGGCCTTGGAGGTATCGATGGAGAGCACGCGGGCGCGCGGATACTTGGAGCGCACGGCGCTGGCGTAGGTCAGACCCGGCTGGTCGATCTCGTCGATGTCGTCGGGGTACTTGCCCTCGCCGAGCACCTTCTTGCGCACGTCGATACGGAAGGCGCGCTTGCCCACCCCGTAGTCGTCACCGCGCTCCAAGTCCTCGTCGATCTGTTTTTCGCCACGGAGCACCGCAGCTGCCAGCGAAATGCCCTCGATAATCTTTTTGTAGCCGGTGCAGCGGCAGACATTGCCGCGGATGGCGTACTTGATCTGCTCCTCGGTGGGCTCGGGGTCCTCGGCGATGAGCGCTGCACCCGCCATGACCATACCGGGGATACAAAAGCCGCACTGTACGGCGCCCACAGCGCCAAAGGCGTACACAAATGCCTCGCGCACGTCCTCGGGCAGGCCCTCGACAGTCACGATGTTACGGCCGGCGGCAAGGGCGGTGGTTAGCACGCACGCCTTGACGGCCGCACCGTCCACATGGATGGTGCAGGTGCCGCAGGCGCCCTCGGAGCAACCGTCCTTGGCGGAGTGAATGTGCAGGTCGTCGCGCAGATAGCGCAGCAGCGGCTTGTTCTGAGTCGTCGTGCGCTCGACGCCGTTAACGGTAAAAGTGAATTCCTGTGCCATGGTGATTCCCTTCTACACGCCGGCGGCGATGCCGGTGCGGTCGTGAATGGCGCCATGCGGGCAGACGACGGCGCACATGCCGCACGACAGGCAGTCCGCGCCATCGATATGGGCGCAATTGTCCTCGATGCGGATAGCACCGGCAGGGCACTTTTTGGCGCACATGCCGCAACCGATGCAGCTCGTGTCGCAGATCTTGCGGGCAATGGCGCCCTTATCCGTGTTGTTGCAGCGCACCAGGATGTTCTGGTAGCCGGGAACAAAGGCAATCACGCGCTGCGGGCACGCCATGCCGCACAGACCGCAGCCCGTGCATTTGGAGCGGTCCACGCGGGCGACGCCATCGACCAGTACGATGGCACCGTGGGGACAGGCCGTGACGCAGGCGCCACAGCCAATGCAGCCTTCGCTGCAGCGGGCGTCGCCGCCTGCGGAGGCGCAACCGCTTCCGCAGGCAACGTAGGCCACGTTATGTTGAATGGATTTGGCCATAAGAGACTCGCCTATTTCTTAAGAAGGTACGAATAGTTGTCGCGCACAGCCCTGATGGTCAGGCGGACGGCCTCGGGAAGACCGGTGTTGACGGCATCGACCGAGACGGTGCGGACCGTGCCGGCGACGCGGACCTTAAAGTGATCCTCGTCCACGGCCAGGAAGCCCTCATTCTCGGAGTTCTCCATGTCCTCCTCGCTCCAGAACAGGGTGAGCTTGTCCTTGTAGGGACGGCCCTCCTGGTAGGGGCAGAACACGGCGCAGTTGCCGCACTCGTTGCACATGCCGTCGACATGGACGACCTGATGCTTGGCCAGGCCCGGCACCTTAATGGCAACGTTGGCGCGGTTGGGGCACACATCGCAGCAGACCTCGCACACCGAGCCGCAGCCCAGGCAGCGGGTCTTGGTGCAGTTGCGCTTGTCGCGGCACAGCGACCCCTTGCGCTCGTAGCAGGCGTCCTCGCGATCGGCCTGAGCATTCTGGTCGGCGTACTTGTTAAAGTCCACGCCGGCAATGGCACGGGCGACCTCGGCGGCATCGGCAATAGCCTCGACCACGGTGGCAGGACCGCGGCGGCAGTCGCCCGCAGCCCAGACGCCCTCGACGCCGGTGGAGGTGGCGGCAAGGCGGCCGCGACGGTCGTGCTCGACGCCCGCGGCATCGTACAGGCTGGCATCGATGCCCTCGCCCACGGCGCAGATCACCGTGGTGGCGGAAAGCTCGACGGTCTCGCCCGTGGCGACGGGGCTGCGACGGCCGCTTGCATCCGGCTCGCCAAGCTCCATAACGTCGCAGGTCAGCACGGCACCGTTGAGCGCCTTGGGCGCCAGCAGCTCGCAGAACTCAACGCCGTCGGCAAGAGCAAGATCAAGCTCTTCCTCGTCAGCGGGCATCTGCTTCTTGGTGCGGCGGTAGACCAGGCGCACGTTCTTCACGCCGGCCAGGCGCTTGGCCACGCGGGCCGCGTCCATGGCGGTGTTGCCGGCGCCAATGACCGCGACGTCCTCGCCCAGCTCGAGCTTCTCGCCCTTCTTGGCGGCCTCGAGGAACTCCAGCACGTCGAGCTCGGCGCCCTCGCCCAAGCCTGCAGAGCCGGGCATCCAGGCACCGGTGGCCACGACCACGTCGGTAAAGCCCCGGGCTTTGAGCTCGTCAATGGACTCCACGCGGGCGTTGAGCTGCACCTTGGCGCCAAAGGCTAGGCAGAGCTCGGCATCGTGGGAGATATCGTCGCTCGCGATGCGGAACTCGGGAATCACGTGACGGACCACGCCACCGAGCGAATCGCGGGCCTCAAAGATGGTGACGGGCACGCCGGCGCGCGTCAGGAAGAACGCCGTCGCCAGGCCGGCCGGGCCGCCGCCGATAACGGCAACGTTGCGCTCGCCGTCGTTTGCGATGGCCTGGGCACGCAGCTTGGGCAGCACGGCGGTCATGGCCTCGCGGGCGGCCTTGAGCTTACTGGCGCGAATCTGGGCGCCCTCGGGCTCGTAGAACGCACGCTCGCAGGCACGGCCGCAGGGATGCGGGCAGATGGTGCCGGTAATGAACGGCAGAGCGTTGCGCTCGATGATGATGTTGAGCGCGTCCTCGTAGCGGCCCTCGTCAACAGCCGCCAGATAGGCGGGAATATCCTGCTGGATGGGGCAGCTCGTGCGGCACGGCGTGGTAAAGCAATCGGAAAGCGGGCTCTTGCCGGCAACCTTGCGGTCGGGCAGCGGGCGCAGCGGCTTCTTGTAGAGCGGATTGGCGAGCGAGTCGGTCTGGATCGCAGTCACGGCCTCGAGAGAGACGCCCGCGAACGGCTTGCCGTCCAGGTCGGTAAACTCGCCGGCCATCTGGCTAAAGCGCTCGTAGCCACCAGGCTTGAGCACGTCGGTCGCCAGGGTGACGGGCCAAATGCCGGCATCGTACAGGGCGCGGATGTTGTAGACCGTGGCACCGCCGGAGTAGCTGATGCGCAGTTTGCCATCAAACTGCTCGGTAATGCGGCGGGCAGCCTCGATGGTCAGCGAGAACAGCGAACGGCCGGACATGTACATCTCGGTGGAGGGCAGCTCGTTCCTCGTCACGTCGACGGGGAACGTGTTGGTCAGCTTGACGCCAAACTCCAGGCCGCGCTCGGCGCACAGGGCAATCAGGCGCTCGAACATAGGCACGGCATCGGCCCACTGCAGGTCCTCGCGGAAGTGCGTGTCATCGAAGGCGATGTAGTCAAAGCCCAGCTCGTTGAGGCGCTGGCGAGCAAACTCATAGCCCAGCAGCGTGGGGTTGCACTTGATGTAGGTGTTGAGGCCCTTCTCGGTGATCAGATAGGTCGCGATGCGCTCGATCTCCGCCGGCGGGCAGCCGTGCAGGGTGGACTCGGTGATGGAGTTGGAGACGCGTGCCGGGATGGACTCGACAAACGCGGCGTCGACATGCTCAAACTTGTCCAGGTTGGCGAGCGCCCAGGCACGGCACTCGTTCCAGACGTCAGAGCCGCTGGCGTCCTTCATGCCCTCGATGTACGCATCGACCTTGGGGCTCTTGATGCCCTCCAGGTCATAACCCACGGACATGTTGAAGACAAAGCCGTCCGGGCTGCCCAGGCCGTACTCGCGAGCGATCAGGTGGCAGGCAAACCATGCCTTCACGTACTCGGCAAAAGCCTGCGGAACCTCGAGCTCGGTCGACCACTCGCAGTTGTAGCACTCGTCCTGCGCCACGATGCAGGGCTTGTTGACACACTTGGAGAGCTCCTCGCCGTCCATAACCTGAACGGTCTTGAGCTCAAAGAAGCGGGAACCGGCCACGTAGGATGCCACGATGTTCTGGGCCAACTGCGTGTTGGGACCGGCGGCCGGGCCAAACGGAGTCTCGATGCGCTCGTCAAAAATGGGAAGCGCGCCCTCCTGGTTGGTCGTGACCATCTTGCGCACGCCAAAGACGGCGCCCTGAGTCTTGTGCTCCTCGATGATCCAGTTCATCAGCTGCGAAAACGGGATCGGCCTCATGATGTCGCTCATAATGAGTTCCTCTCTGTAACGCCCGGCGAGACCGCGCGGCGGGCGCAAATACGGTGTAGCGCTAGCACAGCGCCGGCGACTCCGCGGAGGCCGCCTATGCGCGCGCCGGATGTGGCGAAACATCCGACGCGCGCGAATCTACTTGTGAATTAGTAGGTGCGATCGTTGAGCGTGCTCCAGAGCTTCTTGGACTCGGCCATGGTCCACGCGTTGATCTTGTCCTCATCAATGCCAACGAACTCGCGATCCTTGTACAGGACGCGGCCGTTGATGATGGTGGTGCGGCAGTTTTTGCCCATCATGCCAAAGAGCATGTGGCCGTCGATATTCTCCTCGCTCAGCGGCGTAAAGGGCTTGTAGTCCATGACGATGACGTCGGCGGCAGCGCCGGCCTCGAGCACACCGAGCTTGCGATCGAAGTACTTGCTCGCCATCTTGGCGTTGTTCTCGAACAGCATCGTCATGGCCTCGCACCAGCCCACGTTGGGCATGGCGGCGTTGTGGCGCTGAATAATCAGGAAGACCTTAAGGCTCTCGAGCATATCGTGGGTGTAGGCGTCGGTGCCCATGCACACGGGGATGCCGCGGCGGAAGAACTCGAGCACGGGGGCGCAGCCCACGGCGTTGCCCATATTGGATTCGGGGTTGTTGACCAGCCAGGTGCCGGACTCCTTGACGATATCCATCTCGGCAGGCGTCACGTGGATGCAGTGGCCCAGCATGGTGTCGGGACCCAGCAGGTTGTGCTGCAGCAGGCGCTCGACGGGGCTGATGCCACCGCGGTTGAGGCGGGAGTCCCACACGTCGTTCATGCCCTCGCACACATGGATGTGGAAGCCGGTCAGGCCGTTGTTGGCCTCGGCCATCTTGTCCATGGTCTCGTCCGAAAGCGTAAAGGTAGCATGTCCGCCAAACATGGCGGCGATCATGTGGTTGTCGTTATCGCGACGCTCCTTGGCGGCCCACTGGGCAAATTCGGCGTTCTCGGCAATGGCCTGGTCGCACTTTTCCTGGCCGCGGCGATCGGAGACCTCGTAGCACAGGCACGAACGCATGCCCAGCTCCTGAGCTGCATCCTTAATGGTAAAGAGGCTTCCCGGAATCTCGCAGAAGCTCGCATGGTGATCGAAGATCGTGGTGACGCCATCACGGATGGAGTCCAAAATCGTGGCATAGGCGCTGGCCTTGGTGCCGTCGAGCGTCAGATTGTCGTCGATCTTCCACCACTGCTGCTCGAGATTCTCCAGGAAGTTGGTGGGGTTGCAGCCCTTAATGGCAAGGCCGCGGGCCAGACCCGAGTAGATGTGGGTGTGGCAGTTGATGAGTCCGGGCATGATGAGGTTGCCCTGGGCGTCGACGTACTCGGCATCCGGGTACTTGGCCTTGAGCTCGCGCTCGGGGCCCACTTCGACGATCGTATCTCCGTCAATGGCGACCGCACCGTTTGGAATGAACGGGGTCTGAGCGTTGCGGGTAAAGACGGAACCGTTAGCGACCAGAAGCATGGATGCTCCCTTCAACATCAGAGGCGGGGTTTGACACCTCTGACATGGCGGAGTGCGAAGCGCCGGCCTACACCGGAAACGGGCCCTCTCCCGTCAACGCTTCACCAAAGGGACAAACCCTTTGAAGTGCGGCTTGGTGCCGCATGGCGTCGGCGGACGAGGCGATGCGTCCGCCGACGAATAGCACCGAATTGGTTACTTCTTGCTCTCGGGCAAGACCAGATCCACGGCAGCGTCCTTGGCAGCATCGATGTGCTGAGCCACGACCGGCGTCTGCGGAAGGATCAGGTTAAGGACAATGGCCATGATGGCGGTGGGGGTTACGGCATTGGAGCCGATGACGGTGGACACCCAGGCGGGCATACCCTCGCCGGCAAGGCAACCGCTGGCCATCCAGATACCCAGGCCAAAGACGACGGAGGTGCCGACGATGGTGGTAGTGCGCTGCGTGAGGCCCTCGCGGGTGAACATGCGCACGCCGTTCATGGTGATGGTGCCAAAGACGCCGACGGTCGCGCCGCCGATGACGGGCTGCGGGATAGCGGAAAGGACGGCAGAGAGCTGCGGGAACAGACCGGCGATGGCAAAGACGGCCGCAATGATCACAAAGACCCACTTGTTGACGACCTTGTTGGAGCAGATGATGCCCACGTTCTGGCCAAGGGCGCTGGTGGGAAGACCGCCCAGCAGACCGCCGACCATAGAGGTGAGGCCCTGGGACACGATAGCGCCGGAGAGCTCGCGCTCGGTGGGCATACGGTCGATGGAGCCCAGGCAGGCGGCGGAGACGTCACCGATAACCTGGATGGCAACCATGGGGAACACGACGGCGAGGGTAATGCAGACCTCGGGATCAAACTCGAGCGCGTAGGGCATGAGCTTGGGAAGAGCGAAGACCTGAGCGGTGGCGACGCTGGAGAAGTCGATCATGCCAAAGGGGATGGAGACGATCATGCCGACGATCATGCCAAAGAACACGGATCCCAGCTTGAGCGTGCCCTTGCCAAAGTTGGCGAGCGCAAAGACCACGGCGAAGGTGATAAGAGCGACGCACCAGGCCTGCGGGGTGCCCCACAGCGGCGTACCCATACCGCCGGCCATATACTTGACGGCCGTGGGATACAGCGAAACGCCGATGGAGAAGATGACCGTACCGGTCACGACGGGCGGGAACAGCCACTTGATCTTGCTGTAGGCCAGACCAAAGAGGACCGCGACGGCGCCGCCGACGATCTCGCCACCCAGCAGCGCACCAAAGCTAAAGCCCGAGGCACCCATGGCCTGCAGGGCCGGCAGGAACGCGAACGAAACGCCCATGACGATGGGCAGGCCGCCGCCGATGCGACGGAAGGGAGCGAAGGCCTGAAGGGCCGTGTCGATCGCCGAAAGAATGAGCGCGACCTGGATGATGTCGGTACTCTGCTGGCTATTAAAGCCGTAGACGCCGGCCATGATGACCGCCGGGGTAATGATGCCGGCAAACGATGCCAGTACGTGCTGAAGGGCACACGGGATCATTTCCTTAACGGGAGGCATGCCTTCGCGAGTGAACAGGGCTTCAGTGCCGTTCGTAACCGTCTCCTGGGTCATTTGACCACCAATCCTCGAAGTAGTTGTTTTCGCATCTGACGCTCTATTGTGACGCAGTGCGGGGTTGAGGTTGTGCCTTCATTGCATATCGTATTAAAGATGATTCTCATTCTCAATAATAATTTTTTGTTATCAGACTATTCTTCAGCTGAAATTACGCATTTCCGCAGGTCAGGAAAGTGTCTGGTCAAAATAACATCTAACATTTCTTTTGGTCAACCGTTTACCGCTAAATTCCTACCGTTCGTCTGCATTACGCAATGTACCTGCGGATATACGAGATGATGGGCAGCGTGTTACCATGAGAAAAAATTGTTATGAACATTTCCGATTTCACCCAAAGGAGTTGCCCGTGAACGAGACCGTACGTCGCTTTTTGCCGATGGTCGATTTTCTGGAGCAGATACTCGGCAAAAACAGCGAAATCGTGCTGCACGATTTCTCGGATCCCGACCACGCCATCGTCGATATTCGCAACGGCATCGTGAGCGGCCGCAAGGTCGGCGGTCCCGCCACCGATCTGGCACTCAAGATCATGCACGACGCCAAGTATCGCGACCTGCCGTTTATTACGGGCTACGAGGGGCGCGGTGCCGGCGGCAAGACGTTGGAGTCAGCGACGTACTTTATCCGCGAGAATGATGAGATTGTCGGTATGCTCTGCGTCAACACTGACCTCTCGACCGTGCGCTCCATCAACGCCATGGCGCAGCAGCTCATGGCGTGCTTCGACGCGGCGCCGACGCGCACGGAGCCCGCCCCTATCGAGGTCGAAAGCCTTTCGGAGTCTACACAGGAGCTCATCGACCGCAGCATTGCCGAGTTGCTGAGCGCGCGCGGGCTGGATGTAGCGTCGCTTGGTCAGAGCGACCGCGTGGACGTCATTCGCCACCTCAACGGTAACGGGGTGTTCATGCTCAAGGGCGCCGTGGCCTGCGCCGCCGCCGCGCTGGGCATCTCTGAGCCCAGCGTCTACCGCTACCTGCAAAAAGTCCGCAAGGAAGGCTAACGAGCAAAATGGAGTGCGGCTCCACAAGCGATCCGTCACTTGATAAAAGACCCTGCAGCTCGCACGCGCTGCAGGGTCTTTTTGCATGTCATGTTTAGTTGTGGCCAACGCCTTAGAGAGCGGCAACGACCTCGATCTCGACCAGACCGCCAGCCGGAAGGGCGGCAACCTGGAAGGCGCTGCGCGCGGGGAACGGGGCCTCAAACTTGGAGGCGTAGATCTCGTTCACGGCGGCGAAGTCGGCGATGTCGGCCAGGTAGACCGTGGTCTTGACGACATCGGCAAAGGTAGCGCCGGCAGCGGTCAGCAGGGCCTCGACGTTGGCGAGGGACTGCTTGGCCTGGGCCTCGACGCCCTCGGGCATCTTGCCGGTCGCGGGATCGATGCCCAGCTGGCCGGACAGGAACACCATGTTGCCGGCCTGGATACCGGGGGAATACGGGCCGATGGCTGCGGGTGCGTTATCGGAAGACACGACGGTCTTGCTCATGTTTTTCTCCTTACGATCAATTGAGAGAGCGTGAGCGCGGTGTTCACACCGGGAGGCACAGTTCGGTCTGAACACCGCGCTTGATTGGGATAGTACTCAAGGTTTCTGTTTGATGCAAGAATATTATCAGCTTGCGAGAATATTTTATCGCCCAACGGTTTCCCCGAACCGCTGAACGGTTCTCATGTGGAGCAGCCAGTCCAAGCTGCTGAAGACTTTGTCCTGCTTAGGCTGCGGGCGTCGCCCACCGCAGCGACGCCACTATACTTTTGAATATCTGAGCATTTTGAAAGGCAGGATATGACCGCAACCGCCAGCCGAACCACTAACCGCAGGCCCGAGCTTTTGGCCCCCGCCGGAGGCCCGGAGCCCTTTGCCGCCGCGCTCGCCGCCGGGGCAGACGCCATCTACTGCGGCATGGGCAGCTTCAACGCCCGCCGCAAGGCAACCAACTTTACCGACGAGGCCTTTGAGCAAGCCTGCCGCGCCGCGCATCTAGCCGGGTCGCGCGTCTACGTCACGGTCAACATCGTCATCAAGCAGTCCGAGATGGGCGATGCACTGCAGCTCATTCATCGCTGCTCCACGCTGGGCGCCGATGCCTTCATTATCCAGGACTGGGGTCTGTTCTTTGAGGCCAAGCGCACCATGCCCGGCATCGAGACACATATCTCGACCCAGGCGAACATCCACGACGACCGCGGAACCCTTTGGTGCCGTGAGCAGGGCGCCGACCGCGTGACTCTCTCGCGCGAGCTCTCCATCGACGAAATCGCCGCCATTCACGACGCCGCGCCCGATGTGGACCTTGAGGTCTTCAGCCATGGCGCCATCTGCTTTTGCTACTCGGGCCTGTGCCTGCTGTCGAGCTTTGCCATGGCGGGACGATCGGCCAACCGCGGCATGTGCGCCCAGCCCTGCCGCCTGCCCTACGAGTTGATCGACGAGAACGGTCGCGCGCTCTCCCCTGCCGGTCGCGAGCGCGCGCTGTGCCCGCGTGACACCAACACCTCACAGCTTGTTCGCCGTCTGTATGACGCCGGCGCCGCATCGCTCAAGCTCGAGGGCCGCATGAAGGCACCCGATTACGTGTACTCCATCGTTGATGTGTATCGTCACGAAATTGACGACATGCTATCCGGAGCCGCCGTTGCCAAGGACGAGGAAGCCGCCCGCCAGCGCCAGCTCAAGCGCTGCTTCAACCGCGACTTTACGCACGCCTATCAGGACGGCACCTCGGGCGACGAGATGATGAGCTATGAGCGTTCCAACAACCGCGGCCAGATCGTGGGCACGGTGCTGGGCAGCCGCCCGGCCAACCGCGATGTGCGCGGCCTCAAGTCCGACGACCGCCGTCGCCGCGCCGCCATCGCCCGCATTGAGCTGTTTGAGCCCGTGGGCAAAGGCGACCTGCTGGAGCTTCGCCACGATAACGAGTTTGACCAGTTCCTGACCACCATTGCCGCCGATGATGCCGCCGCCGGTGACATCATTGAGTGCCGCGTGCCCCGTAGCATGCCCGAGGGCTGCCGCGTGCGCGTGATTCGAAGCCAGAGCGCCATTGACGCCGCCGGCGCCGCGCTCAAGCGCGATGTGCTGCGCCGCCGAGCTGTTGACGTGTCCGTCGTGGCGCGCCTGGGCGAGCCGTTTACTGTCACACTCACCTGCTGTGACAACCCCGCGCTCACCGCCACCGCCACGGGCTTCACCGTCGAGGCCGCCAAGACCCGCGCCGTCGAGGCATCCGATCTGGTTGAGCACGTCGGACGCATGGGCTCCTCTCCCTTTGAGGCCGCGAGCTTTGATGTGGCGCTCGATGAGGGCTGCGGCATGGGCTTCTCCGCCGTGCACAAGGTGCGCGCCGCCGCTTGTAAGGCGCTGGAAGAGGCCATTCTGGCACCGTACGAGGAGCGCGCAAAAACGCTCGAGTTGCCGGTGCTCGACAAATGTACGCGCCCCATGCCCAAGCACTACCGCGACGAGCCGCAGATCTGCGCCACCGTCACCTCGCTCGAGGCCGCCGAGGCAGCCCGCGCGGAGGGTGCAACGCGCATCTATATGACCACCGACGCGCTCGAGGCTGTCGGACTCTCCCCTGCCGATGCATTTGAGCAGGGTATCGTGCCCGTACTCGACGAGGTCTGCCGCGCCGTCGACCACGAGCGCGTCGATCCTTGGATCAATGCCGGAGCCACCGTCGCCGTCGGCAATATCTCCGAGCTCGCCGTAGCCGCTCATGCCGGCGCCACGGCCGAGATTCGCTCTTGCCTGCCGGTGCATAACACGCCCTGCATGGAGGCACTTGCCGAGCGCGGAGCCGGTGCGTTTTGGCTCTCGCCCGAGATCACGCTCGACGAGATCGTCTCGCTTGGCACCGCCGCGCCCGCAGCCCTGGGCATCACTGTGTTCGGCCGCCCGCGCGTTATGACGAGTGAGCACTGCATCCTGCAGGTGGCCAATGGCTGCATCCACGATTGCGCTAACTGCCGCCTGCGCGCCCGCAAGCTGTCACTCAAGAATATCGACGGCAAGGTCATGCCCGTACGCACCGACATCCATGGCCGCTCTCGCCTGTACGACGCCTACCCCATCGACCTCACGCCGCAGGTTCCTCAGCTGCTCGATGCCGGCGTGCGTCGTCTCATGGTAGACGGAACGCTGCTCGAGACAGATGAGGTGGGCCGTGCCGTCGCCCGCGTCCGTCGTGCCGTCGAAGCAGCACAGGCCGGCCGCAAGCCCGCCGCCCGCCTGCGCGGCGCCACCTCGGGCTGCATGTTTGTGGGAATTAGCTAACCGAAAGGCTTACACGTGAACGAAGAACCTCAAGTCCTTTACTGCGACGCCTGGCTCATGGCCATCGACAAGCCCGCCGGCATGATCGTCCACGGCGACGGCACCGGCGAGCGCACGCTCACCGACTACGCCAGCGACCTGCTGCTGGCGATGGGTGACGGCTTTGCCGCGACCGACATGCAGCCGCTCAACCGCCTGGACCGCAACACCACCGGCGTGGTGTTGTTTTCGCTCGACAAACAGACGCAGCCCGCCTTTGACCAAATGGTCATCGACCACGCCTTCGAAAAGCACTATCTGGCGCTGGCCGAGGGCAAGATCGACTGGAACGAGAAGCTCATCGACAAGCCCATCGCCCGCGACCGTCACGACAGCCGAAAGATGCGCGTCGGCGCCAGCGGCAAGCCGTCTCAAACTCGCGTGAAGGTGCTCAAACGTCTTAAGAGCCGTCGTGGCCTGCCCGCGCGCTCGTATATCGATGTCGAGTTGCTCACCGGCCGCAAGCACCAAATCCGTGTGCACCTGGCAAGCGAGCATCATCCCCTGGTTGGCGACGACCTGTACGGAACGCCGCGCCCCTGCGGCCTGATGCTCCACGCCCACAGCGTGTCCTTCACGCATCCCGTAACCGGCGAGCACATCCACATCGAAGCCCCCTGCCCCTGGGAGCCCTAAAACCTGCCAAAAAGGGACAGGTTTATTTTGGCAGGTTTTATCTGGGCAAACGTCAAGCCGCCACGATGGCTCAGCCGCGGCCCCAAAACATCTCGATCTGTAACAGTTAGAACCCATTTTCCGGTCTATCTGTTACAGATCGAGACATTCAAATCCCCCTTAAGGGAAAATCTCAATCTGTAACACCTAGCCCACTTTTAACGGTCCAGTTGTTACAGACTTAGACAAACCGGCAGACAACGAAAGCGGCAACGCCCGTGATGGACGTTGCCGCTTTTCTATTGAGAAAACTACTCGGTTTTCGTTACTAACCACCACAATGGGGACAGGCACCTTCGTGGTGGTTTTGGCCTTGTCTCGCTGTTAGACAGTGATGACGTTGTCCATTGCCCGGTACTTGGCGGGGACCTCGCCCGCAGTGATAATCGTTGCGTCGCGGAAGTCCGCGAACTTGACGGGCGCCACCATGCCAAATTTACTGGCGTCCGAGATTACAAAGCGTTTGGCGGTATGGCGCATCGAGATACGCTTGACCTGTGCTTCCTCGATATCGGGCGCCGTGAAGCCCTGCTCGGCGGCAATGCCGTTAGAGCCCCAAAAGCCACAGTTGAAGTTGTAGCGGTCTAAGGTTGCCAAGGCATCGGGGCCAACGAGCGCCTCGGTCTCGGGTTTGAGCTCGCCGCCCAACACCACGGTACGCATGCCGCGCAAAGCAAGGTGCTGAGCATGGAGCACGGAATCGGTCACATAGGTGACATCTTCAAGGTGTGGAAGATGCTCGATGAGCCTCAGCGTCGTCGAGCCCGAGTCGATGTATACAAAGCTCTCGGGCTCCACAAGCGCCGCCGCACGGGCGCAGATACGCTGCTTGTCGTCGTTATGGAGGTCGCTGCGCTCATTAAGCGTTAGGTCGCGCGTCACGTGCGCGCGCTCAAGACTCGTCGCTCCACCGTGGACCTTGGCGATGCGATGAGCTCGGTCGAGCGTCTGCAGGTCGCGCCGAATGGTAGACGCCGTCACGCCCAGGGCTTCGGCAAGCTCCGGCACGGTAACCGAGCCGGCCTGCTGCACCATCGACACGATCGCGTTGAGCCTATCTTCCGCAAGCATCGCTTACTCCTCCTCGGGGTACACAACTCCCCAGTCGGCGCGGAGCTTGGTCATAAGCTCCATAACATCAGAAGCATAATCCAGCAGCTGGCGCTTGGAGTCGTCGCCGGCAACGGCCTTCTCCAGGTCGGCCATCTCATAGCACAGGGCGTAAGCCTCGGTGCCGGCGTGGACCTCCTCGCGGTGGCCGTCCGCAGCCCACACGATGGTCGCGTGATCGGCACGCGGATATTCATTGACCTCGATGTAGCACTTGTCGAAGCTGATGACCGAGCGCTTGGGCTGCTTGGAGTGGAGCGTAAGGCTCACGACGCCCAGCTGCTGCTCGGCATTTCGGCAGACGATGCCACCCGCGACGTCAACGCCAGTCTCGCAGGTGTTGCCCAGCGAAACGACCTCAGCGGGCTGGCTTGCCATAAAGAGGCGCATGACGGACAGGGCATAGACGCCAATATCGAGCATGGCACCGCCAGCAAGGTTGCGATTGTAAAAGCGGTTGGTCAGGTCGCCGTACTCCTTGTAGCTGCCAAAGTTGAGCTGGGCGAGGTTCATGCGTCCAAAGTCGCCGGCATCCATGCGGCGGCGCAGCTCCTGATACAAGGGCATGTGGAGCACCGTGGTGGCATCCATAAGGACCACGTTGTGCTCGTCGGCGATGGCACGGGCCTCGTCGAGCTCGGCAGAGTTGAGGGTAATGGCCTTCTCGCAGAGTACGTGCTTACCAGCTGCCAGAGCGGCTCGCAGGTAGGTGATATGCGTGTTGTGCGGCGTGGTGATATAGACTGCGTCAATGTTCGGATCGGCGTAGAGGTCCTCGACCGTTTCATAGACCTTCTCGATGCCATATTGCTCAGCAAAAGCCTGAGCCTTGGACAGCGTGCGGTTGGCGACGCCCGCAAGCTTGCGACCGGCAAGAGCGAGAGACTGGGCCATCTGGTTGGCGATAACGCCGCACCCGATCACAGCCCAACGAAGCTCGGGAGCCGTAAAGATATCATCGGGGAATGGCTTGTCCTGGACCGAAGTGAACGCTGCTTTTGCGGCTGCTTCGGCGTCGAGCGGAGCCTGTTTGGAATCTGCCATTATGTGCCTCCTGAGTCATCGGAAGTCCTTCATTTCCAACAGCCTTATATTCGCACAAATGCGCGCGCATTTGCTTGTATTTGCGTGTTTATTTGTTTATCGGTCATTATTTAACCATAGTTAGCAGATATTTGCGCGGCCATGCGCATCATCGCGCAAGACTCTGCGCGTAAATGCGCATGCGACAAACCTTGTGAAACATATAGGAGCGGAGCACCATAGCCCTAAAGACAGAGCCAGCTGCATTACTTCACCCCTCTGGGGGCACCAGACATCAAGGGACTGTCCCTAGGTGCCGCTTTCGTTGAAGCCTATCCCAGATGGCCAGATATACAAATCTAAAGACTGTCCCCATCAACTAGCCGTTTAAGAACATCCCCAACGACAAGTCATTTAAGTCTGTCCCCTATGAGTAGGGATAGAAAAAGGCCCGGGTGCCTTGGGGCATCCGGGCCTTTGCTAGCAACTTGATGTTGCGGGCAGCTTAGAACTTGTGGCCGCACTTCTTGCAGACGCGCAGCTTGTTCTTGCCGTCCTTCTCGTGACCGACGCGGGTAACCTTACCGCACTCGGGGCAAACGAGATTGACGTTGGAGGCGTCGATAGGAGCCTCCTGCGAAACGATGCCGCCCTGCTGGTTGGCAGCGTTGGGCTTGACGGCCTTCTTGACGACCGAAACGCCCTCGACAACGACCTTGTTCTCGGCGGGGAGAGCACGCAGGACAACGCCCTGCTTGCCGCGATCCTTACCAGAGAGAACCTGGACCTTATCGCCCTTCTTGATATACATATATCTCCCCTAACTACAGGGTCTCGGGAGCGAGCGAGACGATCTTCATGTACTTCTTGTCACGAAGTTCGCGAGCGACGGGCCCGAAGATACGGGTGCCGACGGGCGAACCATCGTTGTTGATGACAACGCAGGCGTTCTCATCAAAGCGAATGTAGGAGCCATCCTTGCGGCGGATCTCCTTAACGGTGCGAACGACGACGCAACGGACAACGTCCTTCTTCTTGACGTTGGCGCCAGGGGTAGCCTCCTGGACAGCACCGATGAACACATCGCCGATGCCTGCATAACGACGCTTGGAACCGCCAAGCACCTTGATGCAGCGAATCTTGCGAGCGCCGGAGTTGTCGGCGACGTTCAGCATGGTTTGCATCTGAATCATGGTAGATGTTCCTCCGAACTAAGAACCGAAGAGAGGTGCGCAGCCTTTATACGGCCCGTGGTATGCAAGCCAGGCATACGCACATCTTCGGAAACGTACAAGTCGTAAGAGCGACTGCTTATTTAGCGCGCTCGACGACCTCGATGAGGCGCCAACGCTTCATCTTGGACATAGGACGGGTCTCCATAACGCGGACGGTATCGCCCACGCCAGCCGTGCACTCCTCGTCGTGAGCGTGCAGCTTCTTGGAGCTGGTCATCATCTTGCCGTACTTGGGGTGACGCTTGCGCTCGGTGATGGTGACAACAATGGTCTTGGCACCGGAGACGGAGGTAACGACACCCGTACGGACCTTACGCGAGTTACGCGAATCAGTCATGTTCTCTCCTTAGGTCCTACTCGGCGACAGCGGACTTCTCCGCTGCGATCTCGCGGGCGCGCTGCTCCGTGAGGACGCGAGCGATGTCCTTCTTCACGGTGTTGACGCGAGCGGTGTTGTCCAGCTGGCTGGTGGCCATCTGGAAACGAAGGTTAAAGAGCTCGGCGCGCATTTCCTTCAGCTTCTCAACGAGCTGAGCGTCCGAGAGCTCACGAATCTCTGCGGGCTTCATTAGTTCTCCTCCTTGGCGGCGGCGGCGTCCTCAGCAGCCCACTTGGCCTCGAGAGCGGCCTCCTCAGCCATCTCCTTCTCGATGCGCTGCTCAGCGTTCTTAGCAGCAACAATCTTGGTCTTGATGGGGAGCTTGTGCTGCGCAAGACGCAGAGCCTCGCGAGCGACCTCCTCGGGAACACCCTTGACCTCGAACATGATGCGGCCGGGCTTGACGACGGCCACCCACTCCTCGGGGTTACCCTTACCAGAACCCATGCGAGTCTCGGCAGGCTTCTTGGTGATGGGCTTATCGGGGAAGATCGTGATGTAGACACGACCGCCACGCTTCATGTAGCGGGTCATGGCAATACGAGCGGCCTCGATCTGACGGTTGGTGATCCAATGGGCCTCGAGAGCCTGGATACCAAACTCGCCGAAATGCAGCTCGGTATTACCCTTGGCCTGGCCCTTCATGGAGCCACGCTGCACCTTGCGGTGAAGAATACGCTTAGGGGCAAGCACTACTGACCCCTCCTCTCGGAGTTACGACGACGAGGACGGGAAGAGCCCTCGAGTGCAGGGTTGGGAACAGGCTGGCCCGGGAGCTTCTCGCCCAGGTAAATCCAGACCTTCACGCCGCAAGCGCCCATGGTGGTGCTGGCGACAGCCGTGCCGTAGTCGATCTTGGCACGGAGGGTGTGCAGAGGCACGCGACCCTCGCGGTACCACTCACGACGGCCCATCTCGGCACCGCCGAGACGACCGGAGCACTGGATACGGATGCCCTTAGCGCCGGCCTTGCGGGCGGACTGGACAGCCTTGCGCATAGCGCGACGGAAGGCAACGCGGCCCTCGAGCTGCTCGGCGATAGACTGAGCAACGAGGTTGGCGTCGAGCTCGGGGCGCTTGATCTCGACAACGTCGACGGAGAGCTGGCCCTTGGAGACGCCAGCGACCTTCTCGAGCTCGGTACGGAGGGTATCGATCTCGGCACCCTTCTTACCGATGACAACGCCGGGGCGAGCAGTGAGGATGATGACCTTCACCTTGTCGCCAGCGCGCTCGATCTCGACGCGGGAGACAGCTGCGCGGGAAAGACGCTTCTCGAGGTACTTACGAATCTCGAGATCGTTACCGAGGGTCTTAGCGTAATCCTTCTCTGCGAACCAGCGGGAGCGCCAGTTCTCGGTGATGCCAAGACGGAAGCCGGTGGGGTAGACTTTCTGACCCATACAGCTTTACGCCTCCTTTCGAGGAGCAACGACGACGGTGATGTGGGAAGTACGCTTCAGAATGCGAGAAGCGGAACCCTTGGCGCGGGGACGGATGCGCTTAAGCGTCGGACCCTCGTCAACATAGGCAGCGGCGACAACCAGGTTGTCGGCACGCAGACCGTTGTTGTTCTCGGCGTTCGCAACGGCGGAACGGAGAACCTTCTCGACATCCACGGCGACGGCGCGGTCGCAGAAGTGGAGGATGTCGAAGGCCTGAGCGACAGGCTTGCGGCGGATCAGATCGACCACCAGGCGGGCCTTGCTGGGGGAAACACGCACGTACTTAGCGACGGCGCGAACCTCGGTGGCCTCAGTTTCAATAGACTTAGTTGCCATTTACGGTTAACCCCCTATTTGGCCTTGTGGCCACGGAACGTACGAGTCGGCGCGAACTCGCCGAGCTTGTGACCAACCATGGACTCGGTAACATACACGGGCACATGCTTGCGGCCGTCGTGGACGGCGATGGTGTGACCAACCATCTCGGGGAAGATGGTGGACGCGCGGGACCAGGTCTTCACGACGTCCTTCTTGCCAGCCTCGTTCATCGCGGTGATACGCGAGAGAAGGCGAGTCTCCACGAACGGGCCCTTTTTGAGACTTCTGCTCATAAGTGCTTTCTCCTAAAACTCGGTATCCGAAATTACTTCTTACGGCGACGAATGATGTGCTGGTTCGAGACCTTCTTCTTCTTGCGCGTACGAAGGCCCTTCGTCGGCTTACCCCAGGGGGTAACGGAGGGACGACCAGAGGTGTGGTTCTTGCCCTCGCCACCGCCGTGCGGGTGGTCGACAGGGTTCATGACGGTACCGCGGACGGTCGGGCGCACGTTCATGTGACGCTTACGGCCGGCCTTGCCGATGACGATGTTGGAGTGATCGGCGTTGCCGACCTCACCGACGGTGGCGCGGCAGGTAACGAGGATGCGGCGCATCTCGGAGGAAGGCATACGGACGATAGCGTACTTGCCCTCCTTACCCATCAGCTGGCAGGAGTTACCGGCGGAACGGGCGATAGCAGCGCCCTTGCCCGGCTGGAACTCGACGGCGTGGATGAGCGTACCGACGGGGATGTCGGCGAGGGGCAGAGCGTTGCCCGGCTTGATGTCGGCGTCAGAACCGGACATGATGGTCTGACCGACCTCGAGGCCCTTGGGGGCCAGGATGTAGCGCTTCTCACCGTCAGCGTAGTGCAGCAGAGCGATGCGAGCGGAACGGTTCGGATCGTACTCGATCGTGGCAACCTTGGCGGGCACGCCGTCCTTGTTGCGCTTGAAGTCGATCACGCGGTAACGACGCTTCACGCCGCCGCCCTGGTGGCGGGTGGTGATGCGGCCGTTGTTGTTACGACCGGCCTTCTTGGGCAGGGGCTCGAGAAGAGACTTCTCGGGCTTGGTGCAGGTGATCTCGGAGAAGTCGGAGATCGTCTGCCAACGCCTACCAGCGGAGGTCGGCTTAAGGTGCTTTACAGCCATTACAATCCCTTTCAATAGGAATCCGTTAGCCATCGCAGACAGGGATTCGAGGTTCTGCCTCGGGTGCGATGACACCGGACGTATACACGGTTCCGGGCGTGTCCATTTTATACGTCCAAAACCTTGAGCTCTCGCCTCCCCTTTTTGGGAGGCATGAGCTCACTCAACAGCAGCGAGTCTTAGGCCTGGTTGCCAAAGACCTCGATGGTGTCGCCCTCGGCCAGCGTGACGATGGCCTTCTTCCAAGAACGGGTCTTGCCGGCGACATAGCGCACGCGCTTGGTCTTGGGCTTGACCGTCAGGGTGTTCACGCGAACGACCTTGACGCCGAAGATCTCCTCGACAGCGTCCTTGATCTGATACTTGTTAGCATCCTTGGCGACCTCGAACGTGTACTTGTTCAGCTCCATGCCGGAGAAGGAACGCTCGGACACGATCGGACGGATGATGATCTCGTGGGCGGTCATTTATGCAAGCACCTCCCCGAAGTGAGCGGCGATGTCGGCGGGCATCAGCACGGCGTTGTTGTTGACGAGATCGTAGGTGTTGGCCTCGTCAGCGGTGATGATGAACGTCTTGGGAATGTTGCGGAACGACAGGTAGGCGTTGACGTCCTCATCGCGAACGATGATGGTCAGACGCTTGCCCTCAAGGCCGAGAGCCTTGAGCATGGCAACGGCAGCCTTGGAGGAATGCTTCTCGAAGCCGTAGTCGTCGACGCGCACGAGCTCGCCATCGGCCAGCTTGGCGGACAGCGCGGAGCGCATAGCCAGCTTGAAACCTTGTTGTTCATACGCTTAGCGTAGGAACGGGGCTTGGGGGCGAAGACAACGCCACCGTGACGCCACTGGGCAGCACGGATGGAACCCTGGCGGGCACGGCCGGTGCCCTTCTGACGCCAAGGCTTCTTGCCGCCACCGG
>DBGBLM010000028.1:0-9518 GCA_048448865.1 Collinsella sp. | reverse complement strand
CCAGAATTAACTAGAATAAAATGAAGTTAAACGGCGGTGTGAAAGGAGAGCCTTGTGAAATATCTCGAGAACCCGTTTACCCCCAGTTTTGGTGAGGTTCCTGCCCATCTCGCTGGCAGACAACAGATTATTCGGGATTTGGACCGTGCCTTCTTGAGCCAGCGCAGGCGCCCAGAATTGACCTCGATCTTCTCAGGCGCGCGTGGAACCGGTAAAACCGCTCTCATGTCGTCGCTCGCGACAAGGGCGGAATCCCACGGCTGGATAGCCGTAAAGACGACCGCGCTCCCGGGAATGCTTGAGGAAATCGAGTTCGGGACGAAACGCGCCGCGGCCCATCTCATCGAATCGTCCAACCACTTCGAAGTCACCGGTCTCGGAATTGCACCGCTCGGCAGCATCGAGGTCAATCGCGTTCACAATGCCTCAACATGGCGTTATCGCATGAACGACATCATCGACCAGCTCAACGAGGCAGGCACCGGTCTGCTCGTCACGGTTGATGAGGTGGACCCGACACTCGACGAGATGATTCAGCTTGCAGCGACGTATCAGCACTTTGTGACCGATGGGAAACGCGTCGCGCTGCTCATGGCGGGACTTCCCAACAACGTCTCGACGTTGCTGAACCACAAGACGGTCTCGTTCCTTCGCCGCGCCCAACAATATCATCTGGGTCGCATTGCCGACTATGACGTGCGCGAGGCCTTGATTCGCACAATCCAGGAAAACGATCGCCTGGCAGATGCTGAGGGAATCGATAGAGCCGTTCGCTCGATCTCTGGTTTTCCCTTCCTATTGCAACTCGTAGGCTACCGTGCCTGGGATCTCACAAGCGATTCGAAGGAAATCTCGTCACGCGACTTTGACCTGGGAATCAAAATCGCGCGCGACGAGATGGACGACCGAATCCTCGCGGCAACCTATCGGGAACTCACTGCAGAGGACAAGCGATTCCTCATCGCCATGCTCGATGACGAAGAAGAGTCCACCACCGCCGACCTTATCGAGCGCCTTAAGCGTTCGCCGCAGCAGGTCTCCCGCTACCGACGCCGCATGATAGATGCCGGCATCATCGGGGAACGAGGACGAGGGCTCGTCGCATTTGAATTGCCATTCTTCCGCGACTATCTCGCGGCTCAATGCGTGAAATAGGCATCAATGAGGCAAAGAGGCTGTCCCTTTGCCTCATTGTCTATAGATAGCGGCCGGTGATGCTTGCGGGGCAGGCCGCGATGTCGCTCGGCGTGCCGGCGCAGACGATTTGCCCACCCGCATCGCCACCGCCCGGGCCCATGTCGATCACGTAATCGGCATTGCGGATAAGGTCGAGATCGTGTTCGATCACGATAACCGTGGCGCCCTTGGCGACGAGGCCATCGAACACACTCAACAACACCTGAACATCGAGCGGATGCAGGCCGATCGTGGGCTCGTCAAATACGAATACGGCATCATCCTGCACGCGGCCCATCTCGCTCGCGAGCTTAAGGCGCTGTGCCTCACCGCCCGAAAGCGCCGGTGTGGGCTCGCCAAGCGTGAGATAACCCAGACCCAGGTCGTGCAAGGTCTGCAAACGCGTCTGAACCTTCTTGAGTCCCAGTGTGGCGTCGATGGCCTCGTCCACACTCATGTCCATGAGCTGCGGCAACGTCAGCAAACTCCCGTCCTTACCCTCGCGATGGATATGCGAGGCGGCCTCGGCGTAGCGCGAACCACGGCATGCTGGGCAGACGATCTCGACGTCGGGCAAAAACTGCACGTCGAGCGATATCGAGCCCGTGCCGTCACACGTAGGGCAGCGCAAGGCGCCGGTGTTGTAGCTAAAGGCGCCCGCCTTGTAGCCGGCTGCCTTGGCCTCGGGCGTACGGGCGAAGGCGCGGCGCAGCTCATCATGGATGTCGGCATAAGTCGCTACCGTCGAGCGCACGTTGGCGCCGATGGGCGTAGCGTCAATCAGGTTTGCGCGGGCAATACCCTCGGCATCGACCCAACGCACGTGCCCCGGCAGGCGCTCGCCAGCTGCCTGCGCCTTGAGTGCCGGGATGAGCGTCTCGAGCACCAACGTCGTCTTGCCCGAACCCGAAACGCCCGTCACCGCAACGAGACGGCCGCGCGGGATATCGACTTCGAGCGGCTTGACGGTATGGATGGCATCGGTCGCCATGCGGATATGGCCCTGGTCGAACATTTCGTCGTCAGTCACCTGCGGACGCAAGCGCTTGGGCTCGGCGCGCAAAAACGGCGCGATGCGACTGCTCTGCGATTGCTCGACCTCGTCTACCGTACCAGCGGCGATCACATTGCCGCCGCCTGCTCCGGCAACGGGGCCCATCTCGACCAGATAGTCGGCTTCCGCCAGCACACGTGTATCGTGGTCGACAACAACCACGGTGTTGCCGTCATCCACCAGATCGCGCATCACGCCCACCAAGCCGTCGACATTGGCGGGATGCAAGCCGATCGAAGGCTCGTCCAGCACATAAAGCACGCCCGTCGATCGGTTGCGCACCACGCGAGCAAGCTGCACGCGCTGGCGCTCACCCGTGGAGAGCGTGGCACCGGCGCGATCGAGCGAAAGGTAATCGAGGCCCAGGTCGACCAGACGACGGGCAGCGCCCAAAAATGAATCGCAGATATCCGCTGCCATGGGCTGCATCTCAGTCGGCAAGGATGCAGGCACCCCGCGCACCCACTCAATCGCCTCGCCTAGCGTCATGGCCGCGGCCTGCGCCAAATTGATACCGCGCACCTGAGGCAGGCGCGCAGCCTCGGAGAGACGCGTGCCACCACAGTCACGGCATGGACCCTCGCGCAAAAAGCGCGCAACGCGTTTGAGGCCCTTGTCGTCCTTAACCTTGGCGAGCGCATTCTCAACGGTATAGACGGCGTTGTAATAGGTAAAGTCGAGTGGCGTGGCGCCCTCACCGTTTTTGGGGACGTAGAGAATGTGCTTCTTAACCGCCGGACCATGAAACACGATGTCGCGCTCTTGAGGCGTGAGCTGGTTAAACGGCACGTCGGTGCGCACGCCCATCTCGCCTGCCACCTGCTTCATCAGATCCCACATGAGCGTGCCCCAGGGAAGCACCGCGCCCTCGTTGATAGTCTTTGACTCGTCGGGCACCAGGCTCGCCTCGTCCACCTCGCGCATGACACCGGTGCCGCCGCAGGTGGGACACGCACCGCCGCTGTTAAACGCAAGGTCCTCGGCGCTCGGCGCGTAGAACTCACGACCGCATGCAGGGCACGTGAGCGACAGGCCCGCAGCCACGTTAAGGCTCGGCTCCACACGCGCCCCGCAATGCGGGCACACGTGATGGGCGCAACGGCTAAAGAGCAGGCGCAGGCTATTGTTGAGCTCGGTCATGGTGCCAAAGGTCGAGCGTACGCCCGGCACGCTCGGACGCTGGTGCAGCGCGAGCGCCGCCGGCACGTGCAAGACCTCATCCACCTGGGCATGTTCGGCCTGCGTCAGACGACGGCGAGTATAGGTGCTGAGCGCCTCCAGGTAACGGCGCGAGCCCTCGGCATAAAGAACCCCCAGCGCCAGCGAACTCTTGCCCGAACCCGACACGCCGGCAATGCCCACAAGCTTTCCCAGCGGAATATCGATATCGATGTCTTTAAGGTTATGAACGCGCGCGCCACGCACCTCGATAGCCTGCGGGCTCATCTTCTGTTCCGTCACCTTTATCACCCTACTCATGCCATAAAACTCGATCGCGAACGTACGCGCCCAGCATGGGCACGGTAAACCGGACGAGGCCGTATCCGGCAGCCTCGATGACGCGCTCGCGAATCAGGCTTGCGCGATATTTACTCGCCCAGCTCTGGGTACGATCACAACGCTCAATGATATCCGCCATGCGCGTCGGTTTGTTCTCGTCAACCGCCATAGCCTCGATAAAAAGGCGCTGTGGACTGCGCAGCCCGTAATACAGGGGCGCGTCAACCGCTTCGTAGAATTCGGAGACGGCATCCGCATGGCCATCCTCGACATCGCGCCTTTCGATGACCTGCGAGCCGCGTCGAACAGCAGACCGCCACATGTAATAGCCCACCAGCTGAACCATGTAGGGATGCCCCATGCTCTTGTGTGCCGCAAGGTCCGCCGTCTCCGCGTCAACGTGAAGACCAGCGTCTTTGACCGTCTGGATATACGAATCGCGTACCTTGGGCAAAGAGATCGCCCCCAACGTACGCTGCTGGGCACGCCGCAAAAACGTCACGCTCGGCTCTTCGAGCAGATCGTCAACCATACTGGGCAAGCCGGCGAACGCCAGCGCAAGACCGCGCTGGTCGCTATCGGGCAAGCCCGTGGCATCCTGGTCTCCGAGCACCTGCTGATAGAGAACGGCAAGAGCCGCCAGTTCCTCGATAGACGCCGATTGCGCCTCGTCAATCGCAAACAGTATGCCCTTGCCTGGACCGAGCCTCTTGAGGCGCTCGTTGACCAGCCCTCGCAACGTCTCGCCCTTTGCCCGCGCCGCCTCGACCGACATCCGGCCAAACGACGGACCGAACTCCATTGACGTCACAACGGGTTTATTCGAGCGAAGCGCGTCGGCCAAGCGGTCGCATAAGCCAAGCGAAGCGGAATCGGAGACAACCGCCCATCCGCGCTCATTGGCTAGACGTTGCAGCTCCCGTAGGAGAACCGTCTTGCCACAGCCGCGGTTTCCCGTAATGAGCATGAGTCTACCCGGCGCTCCGGCGCCGTTATCGAGCCCTTCCTCGAAATCTTCGATGACCGACTCGCGGCCGATGAGTATCGGAGGCCGCTTGCCAGCCGTGGGCTTAAAGGGATTTGGATTCATGTCGGCCTCCTCGGATTGGCAAACCCTAGTAATAGTTATACCAACTTATACCGAGTTATACCAATAGCATATGACAAAGGAGCTGTCCCTTTGTCACATGTGGCCGAAAAACTCGGCGCCTGCTGCTCGCCAGGGGCGGAAGGTGGCGGGATCGACCTTTACGTGCGCCGCGGCGGGTACGTCGTACCATTTGACCGTGTAACCGGCGCCGTGAGAGCAAAAGACCGAATCGGGCGTGTTGGGCAGATCGGCCTCGGGCTCATAGACGGCCGCCTCGATTACGCGCTCGGCATCATGGCAAGCCGCATAGCCGGCGAACTCCAGGTACAGATGCCCGCGACCACTCGTGTAGGCAGCCACCTCCAGCGCGTAATCCTGCACCTCGGATGCCGGCACGCGACCCACAAGCTTCGCCCGGTCTCCCGCCATCGTCGGCGGCTCGTACTCGGCACCCATGCGCGTGGCATCCGAGAGCGCCCGGCCCACGCACTCCCCCGGCACCTCGAGCTCAAAGTGGTACCACGGCTCCAACAGCACCGCCGCGCCGGCCTCACGCGCCTGCATGAGCCCCTGTCGAATCGCGCGATACGTGGCCTGGCGAAAATCGCCGCCCTCGGTGTGTTTGGCATGCGCACGGCCGCCCGTGAGCGTAATACGCACATCGGTGATGGGCGAGCCGGTCAGCACGCCCAAGTGATCGCGCTCCATGGCGTTGGTGAGTGCCAGACGCTGCCAGTTAAGATCGAGCTCGTCGGTCGAGGTCACGGTACCAAACTGCACGCCCGAACCCGCTGGCAACGGCTCCAGACGCAGATGTACCTCGGCATAGTGGCGCAGTGGCTCAAAGTGACCCACGCCCTCGACCGGCTGCGAAATAGTCTCCTTATAGAGGATGCCGCCGGGCTCAAACTCGACCGCAAGGCCAAAACGATCGGCAAGCACGCGCTGCACGACCTCGAGTTGCACGGCGCCCATCAGCTGCAAATGAATCTGCTCAAGATGCGTGTTCCAGCTTACGCCGAGCATGGGATCCTCGTCGGCAAGCTCGGCCAGCGCTTTGAACACGGCATGGACATCGTGTTCGCCCGGAAGCACCGTATAGGTGAGAACTGGCGCAATGACGGGCGCATCGCCCGCGGGCTCCGCGCCCAGGGCGTCCCCTGGGCGAACGTGCGCAACGCCCGTCACGGCACAAATGCCGCCAGCAGCAACTTCTTGGGCAAGCTCATACTTCTCGCCGTTATAGATGCGTACCTGATCGACCTTCTGCTCCCATGGCTCGGCACCGGAACGTCCGCCAATCACCTGCTTGGCATGCAGCGTGCCGCCGGTCACTTTAACCCAAGCCAAGCGCTCGCCGCGATCCCCGCGGCTGACACGATAGACGCGCGCGGCAAACTCCGGGAGCCACGCCTGTTCACGCATCAGCGCGCATATGCCATCCAGCAGCTCGTCCACGCCTTGGTCCTTGAGCGCCGAGCCGGCAAAGCAGGGAAAGAGCTTGCGCTCGGCAACCATGCGCGACAGCGTCGCGACGGAAAGCTCACCCGCCTCAAGAAACTCCTCGAGCGCTTCTTCGTCTAACGCGGCAGCGTCCTCCTGAACGGCCCCGCCCGCCAACAGTTCGTTGGCATCCAAGCAGCCCTCGGAGAGACGTTGCCCAAGTTGTGTCAGCAAAACATCGCGGCCGGGATTCTCCAAATCGATCTTGTTGATGAAGATGAATGTCGGGATGTCATAACGTGCAAGCAGGCGCCACAGGGTCTCGGTGTGCCCCTGCACGCCATCGTTGGCGCCCACAACCAAAATCGCATAGTCGAGTGCGCGCAGCGTGCGCTCCGCCTCGGCCGAAAAATCAACGTGGCCGGGCGCATCCACGAGCATGACGTGGGTATCGCCGTGGTCGAGTACAGCCTGCGACGAGAAGATCGTAATGCCACGCTCGCGCTCGATCGCGTTAGTGTCCAGATGCGAATCGCCATCGTCCACGCAGCCGCGCTTGCGAATGCGGCCCGCGTTGAACAGCATGGCCTCGGCCAACGTGGTCTTGCCGGCATCGACATGCGCCAAGATTCCAACGACCGCTTGCTTCGACATGGCTCTCCTCTTATTGCAAGCCCGTCGCACGCGGAAACGGGCGCTCTCATTCCACACTGGATGATACAATTTACGGGCCGGCGGGCGAAGCGGGCCCTATCCCCCGACCGAGCTCATCGCCCCGCGTTGCCGTGCGGCGATTTTCGTAGGTTCGCGCCTTGCGAAAGCCGGCTTTCAAAACAGCGCAGTAATCGAAAATGGCCCCACCCGGAGCCATTTTTCATTCGAATTAAGGACTGGTACGCGCCCCTGCTCTTACGCCTCGCGCAGCCAATCGAACGCGACACGCGCCGTGCCGTCGGACACATAGACGATACCAGCGCGCTCAAAGCCGGCCTTTATGATGGCACCCTGCATGGGCAGGTTATCCTGATGCGTGTCGATGCGCAGGTGATCGGCACGTTCTTTGGCAAAGGCAAACATCGCAGCCGCGATACCGTGCACGGTGCCGTCGGACGCCACACGGTGCAGCACGGCGTACGGAGTGTCGCTACGCCATTGACCGTCCTCAATGACGTCATAGCACTCGTCCGGGCCCGGTAAAAAGGCAAACGTCGCCACCACGCGGCCGTCGACTTCGCACACATAGCTGCCACCGTCGGCGATATCGGCAGCCAGCTGCTCGGCAGAAGGCGTGCCCTCGGGCCACTGCGTGGCGTTGCCATGCGCACGCATAAAGGCGCGGGCCGCGTCATAGATAGCCATGACGGCGGGAATGTCGGTATCGAGGGTTTTTCTGATCATCACGCGGCGACCTCACGTTTATTGGTATCACTTTGATTGAGCAATGATACCAACGTTTGGAGAAGGGCGCGAAGCAGATGGGGAGCAAAAAGCGAGCCGCCTGGTCAAAGGCCAAAAGCGAGTTTTTGGGCGCTGCTACGGGCGGCGATATGAGCGACCTGTTTGCGCGCGAGGATGAGCGCCGCGACGCCCTGGACGCCGAGCGAGATGAGGCCTGGCGCTACAAGTCGTGCGAGCGAAAAAACCGTTACGACACGCGCGCCGAGGCCGAGGCCGTTATGGCCGACTGCGAAAACCGCGGGCGACGTGGTTTGGCCTGCTACAAATGCGAGTACTGCGGCGGCTGGCATCTGACGTCGCATCCTTGGAAATAGACTCCGCATCGGCACGGCACTGACGGAGCGCCAACCATCGCACGCAAGCTACGGGCGCGGCGGAACCAAAACATCGTAGCGAACGGCCTTGCCCGCAAGTTGATAGCTCGGCTTAACGCCGGCAAGCAGTGGCCCCTTCACCGGCCGCTTGATAACCACCTTGCGCGGGTGAACCGCAAGCGCAGCTTCGACCAGCGACTCCTCATCGGCGCACGGCTGTTCCAGATGATGTAGGAGCTGGAACTTCTTTTTGACCGCCGCGCTCTTGGTGCGCCCGGGAAACATGGGGTCCAGATACACCACGTCGGGAGCGGCAAGCTCGCCCTGACCGATCAGCTCAGCTACATGGCGAAGGCCGGCAATGCTGTCCTCGCCCGCATGTAAGCGCATGCGTAACACGGCAGCCGCAAGCGCCGGATCATCTGCCGCGCGATCCAGGGCATCCTTGAGGAGCGCCGCGATCACGCAATCCCGCTCATACAGATCGACGGCAAAGCCCGCGGCCGCCAGCAGCAGCGAATCCTCGCCAAAGCCTGCCGTAGCGTCAATCGCCCATGGTCGCTCGATGCCCTTTGTGCGCGCAGCCTTCACCAACAGCTCTTGCTGCAGACGGCCCTGCTTGAGTCGCGGCAGCATGCGGCCAAAATCGGCACGCAGCTCCATCGTGCCGTCGGTGAGCGTGAGGCCCTCGGGCTTCCCGGTCAGCTCAAGCCCCGCGGCCCGAGCAACAGAAAAGGGATCGACGACGCCCATGGGTACTCCTTAGCAAGCAAAACGAATACGTGGGCGCCGTTCATGACGACACCCAACCGTCCGCTATTGTCCCACATGTGACATGGCCCACAGCATCCCAATGCAAAGCACCGCCATCAATCCCGTGCACACGGCAGCGATCACGGAATCACTCATGCGCCTTCCCAACGACCGCGGCTCACGCACTTGCCCTGCTCCGTACATCATGGCTCCTCCTTGAGTCCAGCCCCTTGTTACGGCCTCATCATCGCAGCGCCGCACATGAGCTGCCATCGATTTGGCTTACGTCCAGCTTTCCTTTTTGAAAGGTTGGGGTTGGGCTGCGCGGGCTCAAAGCGCTTTCAGGCACATGCATCGCCGCGTTGAACTACAATGTGCTTCACCATATGTGCAGCACATGGGGTGCGCCAGGTTGGCGTACTCGTATCGAAAGGACCAGCCATGAGCAACGCCTGCAAATTACTCAAAATCCTATCGTTCTTCTTCTTTGTCGTCGGCATTCTAAGCGCAGGCATGGGTGCTACAGCGCTCTTTGCGGGCAGCGCGGCAGGCGATATCACGGGTGCCATGATCGTTTCTTGCATCGTCGTCATCGTATTGGGTGTCGTCGAAATTGTGACCGCCGTCTTTGGCATCCGCGCGGCAAATAATCCCGCCAAGGCTGGCGTTGTCTGGATTTGGTCCATCGTCTGCCTAGCATGTTCGGTCATCAGTCTGCTTCTCTCCCTGC
>DBGBLM010000027.1:0-2659 GCA_048448865.1 Collinsella sp. | reverse complement strand
GTGGCGCGTGTGACGATCACCGTTCCCAAGAAGGAGACGTCTGATTCCGAGAATGGTGAAAGTTCTGATGGTACCGACACCACCGATGGTACCGACACCACCGACGGCACCGATGCCCAGTCCACGGATGGCGCCGATACCGCATCTGACGGTCAGACGCCCACCGATTCTACCGACTATTCGTACGATAGCTACTAAGCCGCTCGTACGCGAAAGGAAACATCATGGCTAAAGATTCCAGCTTCGACGTCGTGTCCGAGGTCAACATGCAAGAGGTCGACAACGCCTTCCAGCAGACCACGCGCGAGATTTCCCAGCGCTATGACCTTAAGGATTCTGGCGCCACGATCGAGCTTTCGAAGGGCGACAAGCTCTTTACGATCAACGCCCCGGCCGACTTTGTCTCCAAACAGATTGTCGACGTGCTGAGCTCCAAGCTCATCAAGCGCGGCATCGACCTCAAGGCTGTCTCGTGGGATGCTCCGCAGGCGGCATCGGGCGGCACCGTGCGCGTGCTCGGCCATATCGTCGAGGGTATCGACCAGGCGACCGCCAAGAAGATCAACAAGGACATCAAGGATCAAAAGCTCAAGGTCAAGGTGACCATCGAGGCCGACAAGCTGCGTGTTTCCTCTGCTTCGAAGGACGCGTTGCAGACCGTGATCCAGTTCCTGCGCGACCAGGACTACGGCCAGCCGCTGCAGTTCACCAACTACCGCTAATATCAATCGAAAGGACTGCTCTCCAACATGGATACACCGTTGGGCTCCGTGCTCTACATCACCCTCGGGTGCGCTAAGAACGAGGTTGACACCGACCGCATGCGTTCTCTTTTGACCGCCGCGGGCTACGAGGAGGCATTCGACCCACAGGATGCCGATATCGCCATCGTCAATACTTGCTCGTTCCTCGCCTCCGCAACGTCCGAGAGCATCGAGACCACGCTCGAGCTCGCCAACGAGGTTCAGGACGGCGTTCGTTCTTGCCCCATCGTCATGTGCGGCTGCGTGCCGTCGCGCTATGGCGATGACCTGCCTGACGAGCTGCCCGAGGTCGCTGCCTTTGTGAAGGCCGACGAGGAAGATGGCATCGTGGCGGTCATCGATGGCGTGCTGGGTGTCGAGCGTGAGATTGCAGCCTATATCCCGCAGGTCAAACGTACCGTCGAGGGTGCTGTCGCCTACGTCAAGATTTCCGATGGCTGCAACCGCTTCTGCAGCTTCTGCATGATCCCCTACATTCGCGGTCGCTATCATTCGCGCAATGCCGAAAGCATTATCTCCGAGGTGCGCGACTTGGTTGCCGGCGGTGTGCGCGAGATCGTTCTGATCGGGCAGGACACGGGCATTTGGGGCACCGACTTTGCCGACGAGGACGTCGCCGAGGGCTCTCCGCGCAATCTGGCGCAGCTGCTGCGCGCCGTTGCCGAGGCCGTACGTCCGCATAACGTCTGGGTCCGTGTGCTCTATCTGCAGCCCGAGGGCATGACCGACGAGCTTATCGAGACGATTCGCGATACGCCCGAGGTACTGCCCTATATCGATATCCCCGTGCAGCACTGCGACGCGCGCATCCTCAAGGCCATGCGCCGCTCCGGCTCGCGCCAGGAGCTCGAGGATCTGTTCCGTGATCTTCGCGAGCGCATCCCTGGCATCGTGATTCGTTCCACGGCCATGGTCGGCTTCCCGACCGAGACCGATGACGAGTTCCGCGATCTTATCGACTTTATGGACACTGTCGGCTTTGACTACACGAGCGTCTTTGCCTACTCGCGTGAGGAAGGCAGCCTGGCCGCCAAGATGGAGGGCCAGGTCGATGAGGAGGTCAAGCACGAGCGCGCCCAGGAGGCCATGGATCTGGCTGAGTCGCTCGGTTTTGCCGCCACGGCGGCCCATGTGGGCGAGCGCGCCCAGGTGATCGTCGACGGCATCGAGGAGACCGAGGACGGCGCCGAGCTGATCGGTCACGCCTGGTTCCAGGCGCCCGATTCCGATGGCGCGGTGCATCTGGACGCCAGCGAGGCGTCCGTGGGCGATATTCTGACCGTTGAGTTTACCGATAGCTTCTGCTATGAGCTTATCGGTCATGTTGTGGAGTAGGAGAGCGTCGTGGCTAACGAGAGCAATAAGGAACTGACGAGTGTCTGGACGCCCGCCAACATCGTGACGTGCGTGCGCATCGTCTTTATCCCGGTGTTCATGATCGTGTCGGCGCTTTCTCACACGAGTGTTGCCGGTACGGATTGGAGCACCTTCGACGGCCCGCTCGCCGCCGCTGCCTTCATTCTGTATGTGATCCTGTCGTGCACCGATAAGGTTGACGGTTATCTGGCGCGCTCGCGCAACGAGATCACCGACTTCGGTAAATTCTTGGACCCCATCGCCGATAAGCTGCTCGTGTTCTCGGCCCTGCTGCTGTTCTTGGACTTTGGTGCCGTTACTGTGTGGTCGGTGTTCATCATCCTGTTCCGCGAGCTGCTGGTGAGCGCCCTGCGCATGGTCGCGAGTGCGGCCGGTGTGGTCGTTGCCGCCGATAAGCTCGGCAAGTATAAGACGGCGACCACGATGGTCTCCATCTGCGGCTATCTGTGCGTCTTTGCGATGGCCGGCTTGCACCTTGGCCCGGTGGCGCTGACGCTCGGTATCTACTCGGTGTCACG
>DBGBLM010000026.1:0-4345 GCA_048448865.1 Collinsella sp. | reverse complement strand
CTCCCTTAGCTAGCGTGCAGTATAGTCGGTCAAATGCGGTATATACCGACATCTTAGAATCTTATAACCATTACTTTATTTTACTCAAGTAAATAACCATTAACACGAATACAAGCGTAGTACATCCAAAATGAGAGCGCGTAAAAATCTCTGAGGCGTACGCATGTAATACACTCACCTTTATAGCTATCCGAGAATAATTCCAACCTGCCAAAACCCCTGCAATACACCCGTATTGCAGGGCCTATGCTCAAGTTTGCCACCTGCAACTGCGTATATTTAACCTGTATATCGTTGGAGGAACTCTATCGAAGCGCCTGTTTCGCCGCATGCGCTCGATACGCCGATGCCGGACCACGGGCGGTCCGGGGCAACGTCGGCAGGGTCTCTCCGGCATGGGATTCAGGAGGGAGTGAACAACATGGGCAATAAACGAGTCGTGGCTGATTCTTCACGCTGCATTGGGTGCCAAACCTGTATGGCGGCGTGTATCGAGGCACACGATATTCCCGGCAACATCGCCGCACCTCGCCTGCGCGTGACGCGTACGTACGAGATCTCCGCACCGGTGGCTTGCCATCACTGCGAGGATGCCCCGTGCGCGAAGGCCTGTCCTACGGGCGCCTTGTTCTTTGATCCAAAGAACCATCGCATCGGCGTCAACGAGGACAACTGCATCGGCTGCAAGAGCTGCGTCATGGCATGCCCCTTTGGCGCCGTGAGCGTGGCGACCACGCAGGTCCCCGTCTTGATGGGCGACGTGCGCGTGGATTCGCAGACTAAGAGCTTCGTGCTCAAGTGCGACCTGTGCGTGGACCGTCCCGGCGGTCCGGCGTGTGCCGAGGCGTGTCCGACCAAGGGCCTCACCCTGGTAGACGAGGAGCGTCTGGCAGAACTGACTGCCGAGCGTGCCCGCGCCACCATTGAAAACGAGGCGTAAGCGTCGGGCGACAGGCCCAATGATTGTCAAATAAGTACCGAGTATTCGGTAGCAGAGAAAGGAAGGAGGGTGTCATGGAGAAGCATAAAGTGATCTGCCCGTACTGCGGCGCCGGTTGCCAGTTTAACCTCTTGGTCCAAAACGGCCAGGTCGTGGGTACCGAACCGCTCAACGGCATCACCAATCAGGGCGAGCTGTGCCTTAAGGGCATGAGCGGCTACGACTTCATCAACGACACCAAGATCTTGACTCCTCGCGTACTGCACCCGATGATCCGCCGCACCAAGGGCGCGGATCTTGAGCGCGTAAGCTGGGACGAGGCACTGGATTTCACCGCATCTAAGATGCAGGCCATAATTGACGAATATGGTCCTAACGCTGTCATGACCACCGGCTCCTCGCGAGGCGGCGGCAATGAGGCGAACTACGTCATGCAGAAGTTTACGCGTGCGTGCATTGGCACCCACAGCGTGGACAACTGCGCCCGTACTTGACACGGCCCTACTGTCCTCGGTCTGATGGACACGGTTGGTTCAGGTTGCATGTCATGCTCCATCCCCGGTATGGAGGATGCGGGCTGCATTTTCCTCTTCGGCTATAACCCTGCCGATTCGCACCCCATCGTCGCAAGGCGTATCGTGCGAGCCAAAGAAAAGGGTTGCAAGATCATCGTCGCCGACCCGCGCCATATCGAAACCGCGCGTATCGCCGATCTCTACCTTCCGATCAAGAACGGTTGCAATGTTGCGTTCCTCAACGCCTTTGCCAACTGTCTGGTCAACGATGGCCTCTACGACAAGGAATTCGTCGCCGAACATACGAACGGCTTTGACGAGTGGTGGGAGACCATCAAGAACTACACTCCCGAATCCGTACAGGACATCACGGGTGTCGAGCCCGCGTTGATCCACCAAGCTGCCGAGATGTACGCCACGGCGAAGCCCTCTGCCATCATTGGCTGGGGCATGGGCGTATGCCAGCAGAAGCAGAACCTGAAGACGGTGCACACCATCGCCTCCATCGCCTGCGTTGCCGGCCAGATCGGCAAACCCAATTCCGGTCTCGCGCCCGTGCGTGGCCAGAACAACGTCCAGGGCTCCTGCGATATGGGCATGCTGCCCAACCTGTACCCTGGCTACCAGAAGGTCACCGACCCGGCAGTGCGCGCCAAGTTTGCCAAGGCTTGGGGCGTGCCCGAGGAAAAGCTCCCGCTCGAGGAGGGCTATAAGCTCACCGACCTGGGCCACCTGGTCGACGAGGGCAAGGTGCACTGCTTCTACAACTACGGCGAGGACCCGGTGCAGACCGAGCCCGATTCGGCCGGTATGCGCAAGACGCTCTCCGAGCTGGATCTGTTCATTTGCCAGGACATCTTTATGACGCAGACGACCATGCTCGCCGACGTCATCCTGCCTGCCACCTCTTGGGGCGAGCACGAGGGTGTCTTTACCGCATCCGACCGTAGCTTCCAGCACTTTGACGCGGCTGTTCCGCCCAAGGGCGAGTGCCGTCACGACTGGGAGATCTTCGCGGACCTGTCTACGCGCATGGGATACCCCATGCACTACGACAACACCGAGCAGATCTGGAACGAGTGCATCAGCCTGTGCCCCAACTTTGTGGGCGCGACCTACGAGAAGATGGCTCCCGAGGGCGGCTACGCCCAGTGGCCGGTCAAGAGCACCGATGTGAACGACCACGGTACGCCCGACATGTTCGCTGGTGGCAAGTTCACCACCAAGGACGGCCGCGCCAACCTGATGGCGCACGACTGGGAGGCGCCCTCCGAGCTTCCCGACGATGAGTACCCGCTCATCCTGTGCACCGTCCGCGAGGTCGGCCACTACAGCTGCCGCTCGATGACCGGCAACTGCAAGACGCTGGCACTGCTTGCCGACGAGCCCGGCTTTGTCCGCATGAATCCCGCGGACGCCCAGGCGCGCGGTATCAAGAACGGCGACATCGTCTCGATTCACAGCCGCCGCGGCCAGGTATACAGCCGCGCCGACGTGAGCGACCGTATCAACAAGGGCACGGTCTATATGACCTACCAGTGGTGGATCGGCAAGTGCAACGAGCTGACCATCCACAAGGTCGACCCGGTCTCGCACACGCCCGAGGACAAGTTCTCCGCCTGCCAGGTCGACGCTATCGCCGACCAGGTCTGGGCCGAGGGCGAGGTCGAGCGTCAGTACACCGAGCTCAAGCAGGCTCTGGTGGACGCCGCCGCTCCCCAGGACGTTGAGCCCGGCGCCGCCAAGTTCGACGACGAGACGCACGTGAATCAAATCGTGTAGTCCCGTTCTCGTTGGCTTTTTGGGCCGGGCGTCCCGTACGTTCGGGAGCCCGGCCCGTTATTTTGAAAGGAAGTGGGGATGAACCGCTTCATCGACATCAACCCGGAGAGGTGCATCGGCTGCGGAACATGCCAGTCCGCCTGTGCCGACGCCCACCGGATGCAGGGTCTTCAGGATACGCCGCGCCTGGCGCTCGTGAAGACCGGCGGTATTTCGGCCGCCCTTGCCTGCCACCATTGCGAGGGTGCCCCCTGCGCCGAGGTTTGCCCGGTGAATGCCATCGAGCACGATGGCGATCGCATCCACGTCAAGGAGCAGGAGTGCATCGGGTGCAGGCTGTGCGCCATCGCGTGCCCCTTCGGAGCCATCCATCCCGATGGCACGTCTATCGCCGGTGTCGCAGGCATGTGCGACCCGACGCCTTCGTATCCTAAGTCCCTGAGCAGCCTGCTTACGTGGGCTCCCGGCCAGTACACCTGCGCTGTCAAGTGCGACCTGTGCGCCTTCGATCCGGACGGCCCGCATTGTGTGGCGGCGTGCCCCACCAAGGCGCTGACCGTCATGGGCGGCGCGGCCGATCGCGAGCTCGACGAGGCCAAGCGCCTGCGCTCGATCGAAAATGGTCCGGTCGTCGACGTTACCGCTGTGGCCCAGGGCCTTTCCGAGAAAGCAGAAGGGAGCGTAAACAATGGATAGCATGACGCTGTTTATCGCATCGCTTGCCGTCTCGTGCATCGGTGCGCTCGCCTCGGTTCTGCTGATCAAGGCTGATAACGCCGCCAAGACCGCCGGCTGCCTTATCGGCGCCGTCGCCGCGGTGCTTTCGTTTGTGGCCGGTATCCAGGCCGTGCTGGGCGATGTCACGTCGGTCGACACCATCGTGTTTTTCCCGTTTGCCCATTTCCAGCTGCTACTCAATCAGCTGTCCGGCCTGTTCGTGGCGCTCATCTCGGTGCTCGCGTTTGCCGGTTCGATCTACGGTCTCAACTACTTTGATGAGTACCCGGGCAAAAAGGGCCGCGCCGGCTTCTTCTTTAACACCTTTGTGGCGTCCATGTTGCTCGTCATCACCGCCGACAACGTGTTTTGGTTCCTGGTTGCCTTTGAG
>DBGBLM010000025.1:0-9676 GCA_048448865.1 Collinsella sp. | reverse complement strand
GGAAAACGGCGCCCCCGGACCCCAGGAGGGGCCGCGGGGGCGTTCAGCTAACTGCGGGAACGGCCTATCCGCTCAAAGTGTTCGGCTGAGATCGGAAATCAACCTAGTAGGTGCATCTCCATACCCCTCTATAAAAACCTGTACCTTTTTGTGCAACAAAAAAAGCCGCTCAACCAGCGGCTTTTCTTATTTGGGCATGAAAAAAGGCGACCGCCCTATGTGCACGGTCGCCTTTGTTAATTGTTGTGAAGTTTGCCTTAAGCGCGGGTCTTGATCTCCTCGGTCACCTTCGCAACAAACTCGTCAACGCTCATCTGAACGGTCTCGTTGGAGCGATCGCGGACGGAGATGTTGCCGGCCTCGACCTCCTTCTCGCCCAGGATGAGCATGTAGGGCACGCGGTCAATGCTGCGGGCCTCGCGGATCTTGTAGCCGATCTTTTCATCGCGGTCGTCGCAGACCACGCGAATGCCGGCCTCTTCCAGCTTGACGCATACCTCGTGGGCGTAGTCGCGGCTCTTCTCAGAGACGGGAAGCGCCTTGACCTGCACGGGCGCCAGCCAGGTGGGGAACTTACCCGCAAAGTGCTCGATCAGAATGCCAATAAAGCGCTCGATGGAGCCAAAGCATACGCGGTGCAGCATGATGGGGCGCTTCTTGGTGCCGTCGGCGTCCACGTACTCCAGGTCAAAGTTGAGCGGCATCTGGAAGTCGAGCTGCACGGTACCGCACTGCCAGGTACGACCGAGCGAGTCCTCCAGGTGGAAATCGATCTTGGGGCCGGAGAAGGCGCCGTCGCCCTCGTTGACCTCGTAGTCCATGTGCAGCTGCTCAAGAGCAGTGCGCAGGCCCTCCTCGGCGCGTGCCCAGTCCTCGTCGGAGCCCATGGAGTCCTCGGGGCGGGTGGAAAGCTCAACGTGGTACTTAAAGCCAAACTTCTGGTACACGGAGTCGATGAGGTTGACCACGCCCACGATCTCGTCGGTCAGCTGGTCAGGACGCACAAACAGGTGGGCGTCGTCCTGGTTAAAGCAGCGCACGCGGAACAGGCCGTGCAGGGCGCCGCGCAGCTCGTGGCGGTGCACCAGGCCAATCTCGCCGGCGCGGATGGGCAGCTCGCGGTAGGAGTGCGGCTTGGAGGCATACACCAGCACGCCGCCCGGGCAGTTCATGGGCTTAATGCAGTACTCTTCGTCGTCGATGACGGTGGAGTACATGTTGTCCTTGTAGTGGTCCCAGTGGCCCGAAGTCTTCCACAGCTGCTTGTTCATGATGAGCGGCGTGGAGATCTCCACGTAGCCGGCCTTGTGGTGGATCTCGCGCCAGTAGTCCAGCAGCGTGTTCTTAAGGATCATGCCGTTGGGCAGGAAGAACGGGAAGCCAGGGGCCTCATCGCGCATCATAAAGAGGTCCATCTCGCGGCCGATCTTGCGGTGGTCGCGCTTCTTGGCCTCCTCGAGCATGTGCATGTGCTCGTCGAGCTCTTCCTTGGTGGCAAAGGCGACGCCGTTGATGCGGGTGAGCATCTTGTTGTCCTTGTCGCCCTTCCAGTAGGCGCCCGAGACGCCGGTGAGCTTAAAGGCCTTCAACGCCTTGGTGTAGCAGATATGGGGGCCGACGCACATGTCAATGTAGTCGCCCTGCTGGTAGAAGGTGATGCGGGCGTCGTCGTCCAGGTCGCCGATGTGCTCGACCTTGTACTTCTCGCCGCGCTCCTCCATAAGGGCGATGGCCTCGGCGCGGGGCTTCTCAAAGACGGTGAACTTAAGGTTCTCCTTGACGATCTTTTTCATCTCGGCCTCGATCGCGGGGAAGTCGTCCTCGCTGATCTTGACGCCCTCGGGCAGGTCGACGTCGTAGTAGAAGCCGTTGTCGGTCGCGGGGCCGTAGGCAAAGTCGGCCTCGGGGTACAGGCGCTTGATGGCCTGCGCCATGATGTGCGCGGCAGAGTGGCGGATGACGTGCGTGACCTCGTCCTGCGGGAGCTCGGCCACCGAACCGTCATTGTAGAGTGCCTTCATGGGTATGTTTTCTCCTCTCGGATGCCTGATGCAAGTGCGTGCGATGCGCTCGGCGTTTTTGACTTGCATCATTATAGGCAGGTTGCCTTGGTATACAAGCGCCCGCCGCACCTTAATGGCACGGCGGGCGATTTTCTACGCATGCTTCATCGTGTGGGCGCGGGGTGTGGGGCGCACGTGGCTTGCGGCGTGCCCGCGACTTGCGGCCGGCCCGGCGATGGATGCGTTACTGAATGCGAGTTCGGCAGTACGGGCAGACCTTCCAGTGCGCATCGAGCGGGCGATGGCAGCTGGGGCATACGTTTCGAACCTGGGTGTCGCACACCGGACAGACGACGAAGTCCTTCTCGATGGGCGCGCCGCACTGCGGGCAGGTGCCGTACTGGGCAAGCTGGCGCTCGCGAAGGGCCATGTCCAACTCCTGCTCCTCGCGGTCGGACGCGTAGGAGTGCGGGCGCAGGACCAGATAGGCGATGAGGCCTACAAACGGGATGAGGGCGATGATGCCCCATGCCACGTAGGCGCTGGCGCCGCGGCGGCGAGCGTCGATGAACACATAGACGACCGACAGCACATACAGGGCGATGATAAAGCCAACGAAGGCATAGACGACGCCCATAAGCTGCGGCGACATGAGCTCGGAGATGTACTTGGACATTACGGGTACCTTTCGGAATATTAACAGTTCGGTCAAGTTTACCACGGGGTTTGTTTATATGGGACTACGGCTGGATACGGGGCTGGCGCGGACACAAACATCTCAATCTGTAACAGGTGGAAGCGGAATCCGGGTCTAGATGTTACAGATAGAGACGAACGGAGGGGCCGCCTGGCAAACGTCTCGATCTGTAACAACTGGGACCAAATTTCCCCTCTTACTGTTACAGATCGAGACATTCAAAATCCGCCGGAAGGTTTGTCTCAATCTGTAACATCTGGAGCCCAAATCCTCGCCTGACTGTTACAGGTCGAGACAAACGGTTGCCGTAGTTGTCGGCAGACGAGGTTGTCGACGTTACCGGGTCTCCCCTCGTCTGCCGTTGGCGGGTGTTGCGGGGCTGTTCGCCGCATTGCCGCCGCGCTGGGGGTGTGCAGACCGTAGGATAGTCCTATTGACAGCCTGTCAACTTGTCTGGGAGGCACCGTGGCAGAAACATTTGATATCGCAATTGTGGGCGCGGGCATTACCGGGTGCGCCATCGCGCGGCAGCTCACGCGGTTTGACCTGTCCATATGCGTGATCGAGGCGGCCAACGACGTCGCCCTGGGCGCGTCGAAGGCCAACGGCGGCCTGGTGCACGCCGGCTACGATCCGGCGCCGGGCACCGTAAAGGCGCAGGTCAACGCCCGTGGCTGCGAGTTATACGGTACGTGGGCGCAGGAGCTGGGCTTTCTGTTCTGCCGCACCGGGTCGATGGTGTTGGGCTTTAACGACGAGGACCGCGCGTATCTAGAGCAGCTGCGGTGAAACGGCCATGTCAACGGTGTGCCCGAGCTGTCAATCGTCGGACCCGACCGCATCCACGAATTAGAGCCGCGCGCCAGTGCCGATGCAACGTGCGCGTTGTGGTGCCCCTCGACTGGGTTTGTCGACCCGTTTGAGGTTGCCATCGCCGCGCTGGAGAACGCCGTGGCCAACGGGGTGACGTTTATGCGCTCCGCATCGGTGGAAGCGATTGAAGTCGCGGGCTCGCGCGACGACACGCGCTTTACGCTGGCGACCTCCGCTGGCAACGTGCGCTGCCGCTACCTGATCAACGCTGCGGGCAACGGCACCGCCGACATCTCGCATATGGCGGGCGCCGAGGAGTTCCAGATGGTCTGGCGTCAGGGCAACATCGTGGTGCTGGACAAGGAGCCGCGCACACTCATGCCGCTCTACCCCGTGCCGACGCCGGTGTCGAAGGGCGTTATCGTGACGGGCACCGTGCATGGCAACACCGTAATCACCGCCACGGCTGCCGTGCGCGAGCCGGGCGACACGCAGACCTATGCGAGCGATGTGAACGCGCTGCTGACCGGCGCGCGCAAGCTAGTGCCCGATCTGGATACGCGCCGCGTGGTGCGCGCATTTGCCGGCGGGCGTCCGGTCATTCAGGGAACGAACGACTTCTTTATTGGACAGTCGGCCGTGGTGCCGGAGCTGTTCCAAGCGTCAGGCATTCAGTCGCCGGGTGTGGCGAGCGCGCCGGCCATTGCCGAGCGTATGGAACAGGTGTTGCGCGATGCCGGCGTGCCCCTGCGCGAACGGGACGATTGGGACCCGATTCGCCGCGCGCCGGACGACTTTGACCGCGCGCCGCTTACGCGCAAAGAAGAGCTCATCGAGTCCGACCCCGCGTGGGGGCAGATCGTCTGCCGCTGCGAGACGGTGCCCGAGGCCGAGATCGTGGCCGCGATTCGACGCCGCCCGGGCGCGGTTTCGGTCGAAGGCGTCAAGCGCCGCTGCCGGGCCGGCATGGGTCGGTGCCAGAGTGGCTTTTGCCAGAGCCGCGTGGTGGCGATCATCGCGCGCGAGCTGGGCTGCGACCCCAGCGAGGTGCTGTTGGAGGATACCGGATCTTGGTTGGTTGAGGGACCGCTGAAGGGGGTGCGATAGGATGGCAACGTTTGATATGCGCGACGGACGCGCGGAGGCCGGAGCTGTAGCGTCGGTGTCGACGCAGGCCTTCGACGTGGTCGTCATCGGCGGCGGGCCTGCTGGCATGGCGGCTGCGCGTGCCGCGCAAAAGGCCGGCGCCCACGTGGCCATCGTGGAGCGCGAGCAGCACCTGGGCGGCATCCTGCGCCAGTGCATCCACCCCGGCTTTGGCCTGTCGCACTTTAAACAGGAGCTCACCGGTCCCGAGTACGCACAGCGCTTTATCGACCAGGTGCACTCAACCGACATTGCGCTGTTCTTGGACAGCATGGTGATTGGGATCGATTCGAGCGAGGGTGCGGGAGCCACCGCAGTCCATACCGTCACGCTCATGAGCCCCGCCGGCATGCTGCAGCTCACCGGACGCGCGGTCGTCCTTGCCATGGGGTGCCGCGAGCGCACGCGCAGCGAGATCAAGATCCCCGGCAGCCGTCCCGCCGGCGTGTTTACGGCGGGCCTGGCGCAGCGATACATCAATATCGAAAACCTTAAGCCCGGCTCGCGCGCTGTCATTTTGGGCTCGGGCGACATCGGGCTTATCATGGCACGCCGCTGCACACTCGAGGGGATTTCGGTCGAGGGCGTGTACGAGCTCATGCCATACGCCAATGGTCTGCGCCGCAACGTCAAGAACTGCTTGGACGACTTTGGAATTCCGCTGCACCTGTCCACCACCGTCACGCGCGTGATCGGGCACGACCGCGTGGAAGCCGTCGAGGTAAGCCAAGTCGACGAGCACCTGGCGTCCATTCCGGGGACCGAGCGCATTGTTCCGTGCGACACGCTGCTGCTTTCGGTGGGCTTGATTCCCGAGAACGAGCTTTCAGTTGCCGCGGGCGTAGAGCTTGACCCGCGCACGCGGGGCGCCGTGGTGGACCAGAGTCTGCAGACAGGCGTGCCGGGCATCTTTGCCTGCGGCAACGTGCTGCACGTACACGACCTTGCCGACAACGTAACGACCGAGTCCGAGAGGGCTGGCGCAACTGCAGCGGCGTACGCGATGGGGGCCGGCGCGGGCGCCGTTCCGGACTGCGAGCTCACGGTCTCCCCTGCCGGCATCGCGGGCTACGCGCTGCCGGGACGCATTACGGCCGCGGCGCTCACCAAGCTGAACTTCCGCGTGCGCCGGCCAGTCGATGCCGCCCGCGTACGGATCCTGGCCAACGGCGAGGAGCTGTTCGCCGGCAAGGTCCGAGCGTTTAAGCCGAGCGTTATGGAAAGCTTCCCGCTGCAGGCAAAGGTCATCAAACAAGCGCTCGACCTAGGTGCCAGCGAGATTGCCCTATCCGTCGACCCCATCGAGGAGGCATAAACTATGAGCGATAACGTGATCGAAACGCTGCAGTTCAACTGCACGACCTGCCCATCCGAATGCCTTCTGACCGTAGAGGTGGAGCGCGACGCCAATGGCGCCGTGGTAGAGGTGCGCTCCGTGACCGGCAACAGCTGTCCGCGCGGTGATAAGTTCGCACATCAGGAGCTCACCTGCCCCATGCGCGTGCTCACCACCACCGTGGCCGTCTCCGGCGGCAACGAGGCACTGCTCCACGTCCGCACGGCCGAAGCCATCCCGCTGGCACTCCACGCCCAAGCCATGACCCTCATCCGAGGCCTAGTCGTCAACGCCCCCATCCGCATGGGCGACATCGTGCTAGAGAACCTCCTAAACACCAACATCAACCTAATCGCCAGCATGGATATCGACCGAGCCCAAGTAGCTAATTAGGGACGGGGCACTTTTAGCTACTCCACCATCCGCCCGGTCCTCCTCCGCAGTTGCGGTGAAATACGGACTGTTGTATGGCTTAACGCCGCTAAACAGTCCGTAATTCACCGCAACTTATGAGGGCGCGCTGGAATGCTAAGGAATGTCCCAAAGTGCCGGCATAAAAGGAACGTCCCCAACTGCCGGGCTTGGGATACCATGGTGGCAGCCCAGCGAAAGGATGTTTCATGGCACATGTCGATGACCAGCGTGTGGCTCGCGTGCTCGATGCGCTCGAGGCTCAGCACCCTGGCGCACAGCTACTCGTAAACGACCCGTGGTCGATCTATTACCTGACCGGCTTTTATGCCGATATGTTCGAGCGTTTTTGCGGCGTGCTGCTCGCACGCGGTGGCGAGCCCGTGATCTTGGTCAACGCACTGCATCAGCTGCCAGAGTATGACAATGCCCGCGTTGCCTACCACACCGATACCGATGTCGTGGCCGACGCCATCGCGAGCGAGATCGACCCGACCAAACCACTCGGCATCGATACCGTCATGCGCTCTGGCTTTTTGATGCCGCTCATGGAGCGCCACGCAGCCAGCGAGTTTTTCCTGGGCGACTTTGCCGTCACCGCCGCGCGCACCCACAAGGATGACGCCGAGCAGGAGCTCATGCGCGCGTCCTCGGCCGCTAACGACGCCGTGATGGCCGACGCCATCAAGCTCGTCCACGAAGGTGTGACGGAACGCGAAATTGCCGATCAGATGCTCGGTCTGTACCGCAAGCACGGCTGCGAGGGCTTTAGCTTTCCACCCATCGTGAGCTTTGGCGCCAACGCCGGCGACCCGCACCACGAGCCCGACGATACGGTACTCAAGCGCGGCGACGTAGTGCTGTTCGACATTGGCGGACGCCATCGCAACTACTGCTCGGACATGACGCGCACGTTCTTTTGGGGCGAGCCGGACGAGAAGGCGGCACACATCTACGACATCGTGCGCCGTGCCAACGAGGCCGCCGAGGCGCTCATCGCACCGGGCGTGCGCATGTGCGACCTGGACCGCGCCGCGCGCGACGTGATTGAGGATGCGGGCTATGGGCAGTACTTTACGCACCGCCTGGGACACTCGATCGGCCTGCAGGACCACGAGCCGGGCGACGTCTCACTGGTCAACGAGGAGGTCGTAGAGCCGGGCATGACGTTCTCCATCGAACCGGGCATCTACCTCCCCGGCCGCACCGGAGTCCGCATCGAGGACTTGGCCCTAGTTACCGAGAACGGCGTCGAGATTCTCAACGCCTACCCCCACGATCCAGTCCGCCTAGACTAGCCAATGTGACAAAGGGACAGCCCCTTTGTCACATTGCGATTACGTCGCGCCACGAAAACGAGCCATCTACTACGTTTAACCCGCATGGGTCGACCATGCGGGTCTTTTTTGAAAATCAGCAAGCCGTCTACCTGCGGTTTTGATTTCACGATTTTCCGTGTGGTCGAGGGTAGTCGCCAAAACGTAGTAGATAGCCCCATTTCGTGGCAAGCGAGTCAACTCGGGGCACAGGGCAGCTAAAAAAGCCCCGTCTCAAATAGACTGCTTTTGAGTTGCGGTGATATACGGACTGTTTGGGGCTCCTGGCTTGTAAAACAGTCCCTATTTCACCGCAACTGATGAGGGAATGGGTTAACGGAGGAGGCCGGCCACTTCACCGGCTAGGGTGATGGTGCCGGCGGCTACGAAGGGCTCGCCTGCGGCATCGAAGGCCGCGAGGGCCTCGGACACGCTCGGGTATACGCCCACGAGCTTATCGGCATCAACGAGGGCAGCGAGCTCCTCTGCCGGCAGGGCACGGTCGGAATCGGTCTGGGTTACGACCACGTGCGGGAACGCCGGAACCAGCACATCGACAATGCCCGCCACGTCCTTATCGGCCAGCGCGGCACACAGCAGCGTGGGGCGATTCTCAACGCACGGATCGATCTCGTCCAGCGCGCTCACAAAGTTCTCGCAGCTCTGAGGGTTATGGCAGGCGTCGATCAGCTTGAGCGGATCGGTTCCCAGCACATCAAATCGACCCGGCGTGGGGCAGCCCATAAGCGACGCATCGAGCTTGTCATGGTCGAGCTCGCGGCCCAGATAGCCCTCGCACAGCATAATCGCGCACGCGGCATTCTGCGGCTGATAGGCCGGCTTGACCATGCTCGATGTATAGATCGCGCGCGGCGTAGTGCAGCTAAACTCAACCGTGTCGCCCACGTGCTCCGGCACCTTGGTCGTGGCATGGTTCACCACGAGCGGTACTACGCCGCACTCGCGACAACGGGCATCCATCACGCGCTGAACACTCGCCTCGTGCGTGCCCTCGCCCAGCACAACCAGGCGTCCGGGCTTAATGACCGCAGCCTTCTCCCCCGCAATGGCCTCGAGCGTGTCGCCCAAAATACGTGTGTGATCGAGCCCAATGCCCGTAATGGTAACGGCGACGGGATCGGTCGCACTCGTAGCATCCCAGCGTCCGCCCATGCCGACCTCAAGCACGGCCACGTCCACGCAAGCCTCGGCAAACACCACCAGTGCAGCAGCCGTCAGCAGGTCAAACGGCGTGATGGTATAGGCGCGCTCCCCCGCCGCCACACGGCGCGCATTCACGCGATGTCCCGCCTCAACAGCTGCCGAAACGCCACGAGCAAAGGCCTCGTCGCTCACGACGCGTCCATCGACCTCCATGCGCTCGGGATAGCGCACCAGCTGCGGAGACGTATACAGCGCGGTCTTGAGCCCCTCAACACGAAGAATGGCAGCCGAAAAACGCGTAGTCGAAGTCTTGCCATTGGTACCAGCAACCTGAATGCAATCAAAGTACTCGTCCGGACGCCCCAACTCATCAAGCATATCGACAACCGTCTCAAGCAGAGGCCCAGCATCCCCAGAAATCCGCCCCGTATCAGCAGCCAGCCCAACAGCCTCACCAAACGAAAGCAACTCAAACGAGAAAGGAACGACATACGACCCAGAACGCTTAGCCATAACCCAAAGTCCCCTCAATATAAAAAGAGGCCCGAATCAACAACGAGCCCCTCCCATTCAAAATATCAGCCAAACACCGCTTTGCAGCGAGATCAAGGCCACAACCAAGTGGCCCTACCAGGCAGCGGACGCCCCCGTAACCGCTATGGGAGCGGTTTGGGGCTTTGCTCGATACAAGTTCCGCACGAGCCGAAGGCCCCTTAATGTGGCCTTCGTGCGAGCAGGACTGTCCGCAGTAGCGAGCAAAGCCCCAAACCGCGTCCCCCAGTTACGCCTA
>DBGBLM010000024.1:0-24156 GCA_048448865.1 Collinsella sp. | reverse complement strand
GTCAAAGGCGTTCACGGGGCCTCCTTTCAAAAGCGAATCTCTCAACGCGGCGGGCAGTGGCTTGCTGCATGACTGCTTCAATGTTTGCCCAGATAAAACCTGCCAAAATAAAACTGTCCCTTTTTGGCAGGTTAGATGGTGAATTCGGCGAAATTGCGGTCGCCGTCTGCGGTGCCGGTGTCGCCTGTTGCGGCTGCCGGCGCCAGCGCGTCGCCGCCGACGCTTTGCAGCAACTCGGCCACATTTGCATTGGGGTTCTGACACAGGATATCGAGCAGTTCGATAAAGTCACGAATGACCTCACGGGGCGTCAGGTGTGTATCGGCTCCCACGCGGCCGAACTCAATCTTGAGGAAGTCCACCAAGTCGTTCTCGGTAAGCGTGGGCGTCCAACCAAAGTATCCGGCATGGATCTGCATGAGTTTTTCGATCAGCACCAGCAGCTCCTCATAGGTGAGTGGCTGCAGGCGGACGATGGGCGCGAGCATGTCCTTAAGGTCCTCGCGTGCAAAGCGGCCTTGAGCGAGTCGGCTGCGCAGGGCCTCGTAGGAGAACACGCCGCGGCGGCGGTCTTCGATGGAGGTTGGCGTGCCGCCCATGATCATGCCCAGGTACTGCGCCTTGCCCTGGAGCGTGTCGTTGTACATGGTCAGGATTTTCTCGTAGTTGTACTGGCGCGTGATGGCGTTGGGAATCTTATACAGATTCACGAGCTCGTCGATGAGCACCAGCATGCCCTTGTAGCCGCTGCAGACCAAAAAGCGCGCAATGAGCTTAACGTAGTCGTACCAGTCGTCATCGCTGATGATGGTCGAGGAGCCCAGCTCGGCGCGTGCCTCACTCTTGGTGCGGTACTCGCCACGAATCCATTTGGTCACGCGGCTCATAGCTTCTTCGTCGCCCTCGGATACGGCCGCGCGGTAGCGGCGGAGCATACGGGCGAAGTCGAAGCCGTGGACCATTTCCTCGAGCGGGGCCAGTTGGGCATTGACGGCAGACTCATCGGCATCGGCACACGAGGCGACCCAACGATCCAGGATAAGGTTGAGCGCACCGCCCTCGGGGCGCGTTTTAGTCGATATGTTGCGGATGAGCTCACGGTAGGTGGCAAGGCCCTGTCCCTGGCCGCCCTGCAGGCGGCGCTCAGGGGATAGGTCGGCATCGGCGACGACGAATCCCTCACCTATGGCGTGCGTGCGGATGGTCTGGAGCAAAAAGCTCTTGCCGGCTCCGTAGCGACCGACTAGAAAGCGGAAGCTCGCGCCGCCGTCGGCGATGAGACTCAGGTCGGTGAGCAGGGCGCGGATCTCGACCTCGCGCCCTACGGTGATGTAGGGAAGGCCGATGCGCGGGACCACGCCGCCCTTGAGCGAGTTGAGAATGACGGCGGCGACGCGCTTGGGCACACGGGGTGCTGCGGATGTGGTATCACTCATGGTCTAGGTATCCTCTCACGTCTGCTTCGTAGTCCTCGATAATGTGCGGTCCTGCCGCGCCAAATTCAATTACGGTGTCACCCACTAGGTCAAAGAGCGCCTCGTTGATGGTATCGACGAGCATATCCTCGCTCTGTCCCGAGTGCGCCACTGCCGATGTCGCTTGCGCTGCGTTTTGCTCGAGCAGTGCGCGAAGGAAGGCATCTGCGGCGGGCGCGAGTTCGTTTGTGGCTTCAGCGGGCGCAGCAGCTGCGAACGCGGGCGTCGGCGCGAGAAGCGGTGCCACGACACCAAACTGTTCGGTGGATATGGTCGGCTCGTCGGTCAAGTCCTGCCGAATGGGTGTCACGACCGCCTCGACAATCGCGTCGGTTACGGGCTCGGCTTCCGGTTGCCCTGAGTCCGCTGCCTCGGCTTCTGCGGACGCGCCGTCCTCGCGTTCCTCGTCGATCAAAAGCGCTTCGCGCGTTTGCGCAGCGGCGCTCCGAATGTGCCCCAGCTGACTCAGATCGATATCGATCTTGACGGGCTGGTGTGCGGCGTCCCACGAAAGCCATGCCACAATCTCGTCATCGATAATCTTGGCCAGATATTTGGGGACCTTTTCTTCCTTAAGGGGATGGGCGGGGTCCAGCGCCAGGCGCAGGCGTTGGTCGCAGGCGCGCATCATTTCACCGAGCTTGCTGCTCTTTTGCCTACTACCGTGGATACGCATGCATTCCCAAAAGCCGTTTTGGCAACGGTAGATATGGATGGGATTCAAGCGGTATTCGCAGTCCTCGTGGCGCTCGGGCGCAAAGAATACGGCCGAGGCAAACATGGTGTAGGGCATGGCCGTCTCCTCCCCAAATAAGCTCGCCACGATGCCGGTCTTTCGGTGCGTGTCATAGTAGCGCGCCATACGGACATACACGGCGCACGCCACGTGGCGCAGATCGCGGTGGTGGCTGCGGTCGAGCCGCGAGTTACTTAGGTTGTACGTGGAGAGGGCGTTGATGGCGGCCATGAGTCTCTCCTCGCGCACCTCATCGGGCGGAAGGGGGAGCGTGGGCTCGGAGGTTTTGCGACGCTTAGGGGTCTGGCCGGACGGTGCCGGTGCTGGTACAAGATCTCGTGCCGCGCGCCGCAGCTCGATAAGGGCGTTATCGAACATGACGGTTTTAGAGTCGCGAAGCAGCTTGGGGTCGAGCCCGTGGAACACGGCGTAATCCTGCAGCCACACGCGTGCAAATCGGTCGATGCCGGGCTCGAAGGCGCGATAGACATCCCAAAAAGCCTTGATCTTGTTAAAACCATCGAGCGGGTCATCTACGCCAATGCCGCAAATCAGCTCATAGAGATACAGAAAGGCAAAGGACGTAGACGTTTCCTCGACGGTTCCGCGGCGCACTTGGGCACGCCAGGTAAAGTAGCCGCGCAACTGCCGGTCGCTCATGGCGTTGTAGGTGGGAAAGTACGATTTAAAGGTGCCGTTGTAGGGACAGTCGTCCTCAAAGTCGGCCATCAGCAGGCCCTGGCGGTAGAAAAGCTCGGCTTCCGAAAGCCAGCGACCTGCGCCGCCTTTGGGGTCATCCTGCCAGCGCGATATCTCGCGCATTTTACGGTACTGGTCGGGGAGGAAATTCTGCATCTGTCGGCCGGTTTTGAGAATCGGCTCGTCTGCGTAGACTTCATGTGAGAAGCGGGCAGACTGATGGGTCCGGGCCTCGGCCATAATGCGCTCGATGAGCATCTTGATGTCCTGGTCGGCCACCGCTCCTCCTCTCGAACGCAGCTACGGTGACCTCATATCATAGCACAGCATCAAACAGGTGTTCGAGATACCGCTGCGTTGATAGATTTAGAACAGGAGGGCGTAGATGACGGCGATGACGACGGAGGGGAGCATATTGGCCGTGCGGAAGGTCTGAGGACGGATGAGGTTGACGCCGACGCAGAAGATGAGCATGGAGCCTACGAGCGAAAGGCTGTTGAGGGCTGCTGTGGTCATGATGGGGGAGAGCGCGCCGGCAAACAACGTGATCGTCCCCTGGAACACGGCGACGGGCAGGGCGGAGAAAATGCAGCCGCGGCCAAGCGACGCCGTCATGGTGCAGACGATGATGCAGTCCAATGCGCCTTTCAGGGCAAGCGTTGACCAGTCACCGAGCAGACCGTCCTGGATCGATCCCACAATGGCCATGGCGCCGATACACACGGTGAGTGAAGTCGAGACAAAAGCGTTGGTGAACTCGTTATCGCCCTCGCTGCCGGTTTTGCGCTTGAGCCATTCGCCAAGGTTCTCGATGGCGGCTTCCAAGTTGACGGCCTCGCCGATGAGCGAACCGAGCGCAAATGAGACGATGAGCATGGTGGTACCGGTGGTCGCTAGCGCCTTTCCATCGATGATGAGCATCTTTTGCATGGTGCCGCCCAGGCCGATAAACAGGACGCACAGCCCCGATGCTTTCATGAGCGTGTCTTGGATGCGCGGTGTAATGAAGCGGCCGCCCGCTAATCCTAAAAGACCGCCCGCAACTAAAAGCACAACGTTGATGATTGTTCCCAAGCCCGGCATGAGCCCTCCTGTATTGATGCCAACGTGGCAATCGTAGCAGAACGAAATGCGAGGCACATCGCAACCCATCTAATACGTTATATAAGTGGTATTAGGAATGATGCGCAGCATTTAAGCCTCAGGTGGTTGTCGGGACATAGGGATAGTATTCAAAGCGCAGTGTCATAAGCCGCTGCGGGGATTCAATAGCCGCGGCGATGATATTGGCATCGCGGGCACGATCAAACCCTTCGAGCTCGATCTGGTACGAGACGTCTTGCATAATGTCCAGACGTCGCCAGGCTAGAAGTGTGTCGCCATCGAATTCCAGGGTCTTGCTTCCGTTTGCGGCAACGGCGTATAGACGCAGCTTGGCGGTGGTTGCAGGGTCGACAACTGTGACCTTTTTAATTTCGTTTCGAGTATTCTTGGCGCCCAACAAGGTGAGCAGTGTTGGGGCCACGACCTCGCCCGATGGCAAAAAGACGACTTCGATGGATTCAGGAAATGCGATGATAGCCGACTTGCGGACGGGCTGATTGGCGGCGGCAACTTCGATGTTCGCAGCGTCGATGACCTCTGTGTGGTCGAGCGCGGCAAGCACGCAGCAGTTACCTTCATCGATCTCTTGAGGATCAGCAAGCCCCAGGCTGTCCGCGAGCTCGGGATTGTTTGGATCGGCAGCGGGCTCATTCGGTGCTTCGAGAGAAGCTGGGACGCTGTTTGTCGGCGATGGCGTGTCGCCCGCACCTGCTTCTTTGTCCGCGCTCTCTTCTTGTATGGTTGCGTTGATGGGTTCGTCGTTTGAGGGGAGCGTCTTGGCGTCAAGCGCGGAGGGGAGAATTCCGATGGCTCCGGATCCGCTCCACTCCATTTCGAGAAGCGCCGGGTCGGCAAGAATGCGTTGCCTGCTTTGCGCGTGGGCATTGATTTCAATAGGGCCTGCCTCTATCCCTCGTGTAAGGCTGAGTGATCCGGCTGGCTTCTCGAAATGAGCGTCTGTGTCTTTGGTGCTGACGGCGTAGAACAGCAGGGACGCTTCTCCCGCCGCGATGGCATCGGTGTCGGCTTTGGTCAGCCGCAACGATGCCGTGAATGAGAGGGTGGGCTGCGTGTCGTCTGCATTCGCGGCGGCGCAGCCCAGACATATACCGCCTCCTTTCTCAAAAAACGTACCGTCGAAGGCGACCTTCGCTCCGTTCGCCGAGTCATCGATCGAAGCGATGTCGATGCGCAGCTCTAAATTGCATGGATCGCCATCTGCGTCGAGCACAACCGAGCGCCACGTGCAGACGGCGTACCCCGCCTGGGAGCCGTTTGCCTTGTTCGAACGATTGATATCCACGACTATCGAACCGTCCGTATTACGACGAAGGCATCCCGAGGTTGAGATTGCGGCCTGTGCGATCGAAAAACGCTTGCACGCAATGGCGCTCGACGGATTTGGTGCGGAACTTAGGGCTGCTGGTAAGGAGCCTGCCATGACGGGAGTAGCCCAAGCGGCGACAGGCGTTCCGGTTGCGAGCGCGCCGCAGAGTGCGACGACGGGCAAAAGGTTCTTCGATGCCATGGGGTCTCCTTAGCTAATTTAGTGCGACCTGTCCGTGTTTTGTTTCTGGCTGCGTTTGATGTGCAGACCTAGGCCGGCGGTTCCCGCGCCTGCTGCTGTGGCGCCTGCTGCCAAGAGCCATCGTCTGTCGCCTGTCTGCGCCAACGGTTCCTCGCGGTCGCCGCGGTCGAGCTCCGAGAGGTCGACCGTCACTTGCGTGGCGGCCTGAGCCTGTTCTTGCTGGGCAAAGGCCATGGCTGGCCCAAACGCTAGGATGCTGACGGCGGCGGCCAGGGCGACGGCCTTATGCCGTGTGCGCACCGGGCTCGACCGTCCAGGTGATCGTTGCAACCTGATCGCCTTCGCCGGTTACGCGGAAGATGTCGCGTGTGACGCGGGCGACGTTTCCGCTTGTCTTGAGCTTAATTTTGTCCGTGCCACCGGCAATGCCCTGGTAGCCCATGTCGAAGGCTGCATTCTTGGAAAGATCGAGGCCCGTCCCCTGCGTTGCGGCGCTGGCGTTCTGGAGCGCGCCGTCGGGGCCGACCTTAAAGTCGATGGAGTTCTGCGCGGTTCCGGCCTTGGCGTCGGCGGCAATGGTCCAGGTGTTCATGGCGTCGATCTTCATGTTGGTGACATGGATGCCGTAGGCCGAATGATTGTCGATGGTGGTCGCGTCTTCTGAGGGGCCTTGAAGCGTGCCGTCGGCCTTGGCGACGAAGGGAATAACCGTCGGAACTTTGAACTCAACGTTGTCGATCTCGGTCCTGACCATTACCTTCGTGGTTCCAACGCGCCCGGCTGCCATAGCTGGCGTCGGGGCGGCGCCCATTGCGAGCGCGAGCGCGAGCCCTGTGCCCACGACGAGCGCTCTGACTCCGTTCATGTTCCTGGTGATGTCCATGGTCGTTCCTTTCTATTCGCCGCGGGCCGTCCCCGCGATGATTGGACGAATGCTGGTGAATTGCATGCGGTGCCGTGTCGGCCGGAAGGCTAGTTCTCGGTTTGCTCAACCCGTACCTTGACACGTGTCGGATTGCCGTGGCTGTCGAGGGTCTTTGCATCGAGTGCCTGGATCTCGATGTACGCCTCGCCTTCTTTGATGTCGCCGGCGGGGCACGTCTCGATTGTCTTGCCGGTCTCGACCACACCGGATTCGTACATGGTCTCGTCGTTTTGGATGACGCGGAATCGCTGGGGAAATTTATTGTCTTGGACGTTTTGCACGTTGACGCGCAGCTTGCCGTCCTCCTGCAGCTGAGCGACCGGCGCGACCGAAATCGTCATCATGTTGTCGCGGACGATGGCGTCGAGCTCATCTTGGATTTCCTGGCGCGTTTTGCCCTCGGCCGTCGTAACCGAAGCGCCCGCCTCGGGTACGGGCTGCGACTGCCAAGCGTATAGTCCTACGGCGACAAGGGCGCAGACGATGGCCAGGCAGGCAACGATGAGCTTCTTGCGACGACCCAGGCCTGCAAAGTGGGGTGGCTTCTTCGCGCTCATGCGGCATCCTTGGCGGTATAGATGCGCGCAAAGGTGGACGGGTTCGCTCCAAAGAGCATGTGAAGCATCAGGCGGCGTGAGTAGACAAGCTCGTCGAAGTCGGGAGGGAGCTCGATGTCGTGGATATGCGCGATGCGGTGGGCGAGCGCCGAGAACGACTCGGGGTCGCAGATCACATCGGTGGTAACGTGGTAGACCGTCGTATCGGGGAATGCCTCTTCGTCGAAAGGCAGGAGATGGGGATCGTCGTCGACTTCGATGGCGATGCCGTACTGGGGCCAGTAATATGCCATGGGAACCTCCCTGCTTCTGGGGCCAAAACTTCTGTCGGTTTTGGCTGTCGATGCCGACGGTATCAGCCGCTACTTGACCAATTGCTGACCAAATGCTTGACGGATTGGTGTCTCCGCAGGTAAAAGGCGGCAAAAAATACCCCAACTTTTTTCAAGCGACAATCGCGCGGTCGGCGACGGCGGGGCCATATGTGTCAAAAGCATCGTCTGCCGAGGAAATCAAGCCGCTCGCCGAATTGCACGAACGTAAAAATCGCCAATTATGGAGACGGTCTCGAACACGTCGACGAAACGATGCGGTAACATCTCCCTGCAAACACTGTAGTTAGCTAAAGGGGGAGTTCGCGTGTCTGCAACCATCAAACCCTTCACCGACGAGTTCGAAGAGTATGGCCGCGATGAATCTCGCGCATCGGGCGAGGCCTCGAGCATCTCGTTTCCGACAACGGAAGACGAGGTCCGTGCCATTTTGGAAAAGCTCCATGCCGAGCGTGTCCCGGTAACGGTTCAGGGCGCCCGAACTGGCCTTGCCGCCGGTGCCGTGCCCCACGGCGGGCATATCCTCAATACTTCCCGTATGAATCGCTACTTGGGCCTTCGCCGCGATGAACAAGGCCGCTTTCTACTGCGCGTGGAGCCGGGTGTTGTGCTCTCGGAGCTGCGCAAGCAGCTGAGCAAGAAGGTGCTGCCGACCGTTGGTTGGGACCAGGCATCGCTTAAGGCCTACGATGAGTTTCAAGAGGCCCCCGAGCAGTTCTTTCCCACCGATCCCACCGAGACGTCTGCCTGTCTGGGCGGCATGGCGGCATGTAACGCCTCTGGTGCCCGCAGCTACGCCTACGGTCCCATGCGCCCACATATCACGGGACTCCACGTCGCACTGGCTGATGGCGATTTGCTTGAGCTTCAGCGCGGCGAGGCTTTTGCCCAGGGCCGCCACCTGTCGCTCGTGACGGCAGCGGGCTGTACGCTCGAGCTCGATCTTCCCGGCTATACCATGCCCAAGACAAAAAATGCCTCAGGCTATTTCGTTGCGGACGAAATGGACGCCATCGACCTCTTTATCGGTGCTTGCGGCACGCTCGGCGTCATCACCGAGCTCGAGATTGCCCTGCAGGCGGCGCCTGCGGTCGTTTGGGGCGTGAGCTGTTTCTTTGACAGCGAAGACAAGGCCGTGTCCTTCACCGATTCTGTGCGTCCCGTCCTGTCCCACGCGGCTGCCATCGAGTACTTCGACGCTGGCGCCCTGGATATCCTGCGTCGTCAGCGTGAGCAGTCGACCGCGTTCGCCTCGCTGCCGGCGCTCGACAAAGAGGCCAAGGTCTGTGTCTACGTGGAGCTCGACTGCGACGACGAAGTTCAGGCGACTGAGGAGCTGTATCACTTGGGGTGGGTACTGGAGCTTGCGGGCGGCAGCGACGATGCGACATGGGTCGCGCGCACCGAGGTCGATCGCGAGTGCCAGCGGTTCTTCCGCCATGCGGTCCCCGAGAGCGTCAATATGCTTATCGACGAGCGTCGCCGCACGGATCCCACCATCACCAAACTGGGTTCGGACATGTCGGTGCCCAATGCACGCCTTGCCGATGTCGTGGCCCTCTATCGCCGCACGTTGGCCGAAAGTGGGCTTGAATCTGCCGCCTGGGGGCACATCGGTAACAACCATCTGCATGTGAACATTCTGCCGCGCGATGCGCAGGATTATCGCCGCGGCGGAGAACTCTTTGCCCAGTGGGCTTCCGAGGTCACGGTCATGGGCGGCGCCGTCTCCGCAGAACACGGCGTCGGCAAGATCAAGGCGGGCTTCTTGGAGACGATGTACGGTCACGAGGCCATGGTCGAGTCGGCGCGGCTCAAGCTCCAGCTCGATCCTGACGGGCAGCTGGGTCGCGGTAACCTGTTTTCGGAGAAGCTCTTGGATGAGCTCGTCCAGAAAGGGGGCGCGTGAAGATGAGCGATTTCCATATGGTGGTGTGCGTCAAGGCCGTGCCGGGCAGCACCGAGGTCAAGATGGACCCCAAGACCAATACCATCGTGCGCGATGGCAAGCAGGCGGTCATTAATCCCTTTGACGCGAGTGCTTTGGAATGCGCGCTGGCGCTGAAGGACGACTTTATCGGCTTTGGCATGGATGTGCGCGTGACGGTGGTGTCGATGGGCATCCCCGCGACCGAGTCACTGCTGCGCGACTGCATCGCCCGCGGTGCCGACGACGCGCTGCTGCTGACCGATCGCGCCTTTGCAGGTGCCGATACCCTGGCAACCACCTACGCCCTCAAGTGCGGCATCGAAGCGCTCGACGAGGACTTCGACCTGCTCATCTGCGGCAAGATGGCGGTGGATGGCGATACGGCCCAGATCGGTCCCGAGCTTGCCGGTGCCTTTGAGATTCCCTGCGTGACCGACGTGAGCTGCGTGCAAAGCGCGGGCTTTACGACGTGTGGCTCGCTGGCGCTCGTTCACGGATGCGATGCCGGCGAGGAGACGGTCTATCTTGAGATGCCGTGCGCGATGACGACTGCCAAGGAGATTGGCCAGTTGCGTATGCCGAGTATTGCCGGTATTCGTGCGGCGGAGGAGGCGGACGTGCGCGTGGTCAGTGCCGCCGACGTGAACGCCGACCCCGCGCGTTGCGGCCTTGCCGGGTCGCCGACACAGGTCGTGCGCTCGTTTGTGCCCGACCGTGACCAAACGTGCGAGACCGTTGAGGGGACGGCGTCCGAGCAGGCGGCAAAGCTTGCCAAGATTATCGAGGGGATGGCATAGATGAGCGGACTGATTATCGATAGCGAAGCCTGTATCGGCTGCGGTCGCTGCGTTCGCGCCTGTGCCTCGGGCGGCATCGTAGTGGAAGGCGAGCGACCCAGCCGATGCGCCCGCGTAACCGACGGCTGCATCCTATGCGGTGGGTGCGTCGACGCCTGCCCCGTCAACGCTATCTCGATCGAGCGTGACGAGGCCGCTGGTACGGTGGACCTTGATGCATATCGAGACATTTGGGTCTTCGTGCAGACTGACGAGCACGATGCCGTGGCTCCCGTGGCCTACGAGCTCATGGGCAAGGGGCGCGAGCTTGCCGATGCTCGCGACTGCCGTCTGGTGGCACTGGTCGGCATAAGCCCCGAGGGCTCGCTTGGGGACCTGGAGCATCTGGTTTGCGCGGGCGCCGACGAAGTCCTGGCCTGTCGCGACGAGCGCCTGCGCCAAAACGATGCGGAGGTCTACGCCCGCTTGATCTGCGATTTGGTAGCCGAACGCAAACCCGAGGCCATCTTATACGGCGCGACCGCTTTTGGCCGTGAACTGGCACCCGGCGTTGCCGTGCGCTTGCAGACGGGCCTTACGGCTGACTGCACCGTACTTTCGATGGATACGGAGACGGGACTGCTGCAACAGACGCGTCCGGCGTTTGGCGGCAACCTGATGGCCACCATCGTCTGCCCCAATCATCGTCCCCAGATGGCAACGGTTCGTCCCGGCATCTTTAAGGCGCCCGACTTTGACTACGACCGCTCCGGCACGATCACCCAGATATCGCTTGCGGATGATGCTAAGGCTCGTGTCGAGATCTCGATTCCCGCCGAGGAGTGGAGGCAGCAGGCCTCGATCGCCGATGCCGAGCGCCTGGTCGTGGTGGGCCGCGGCATTGGCTCCAAGAAGAATCTGCCCCTGATGCGAAGGCTCGCCGAGGCTCTGGGAGCCGAGCTTGGCTGCACGCGACCTGTCGTGGAGGCCGGCTGGTTGGAGTATCGCCATCAGATTGGCCAGACCGGCGTATCGGTTTCGCCCAAGCTTCTCGTGAGTATCGGTGTTTCGGGCGCCATCCAGCATCTTGCCGGCATCGGTGGGGCAGAGTGCATTATCGCCATCAACGAGGACCCGGATGCCCCCATCTTTGGTGCTGCCCAGTACAAGGTTGTCGGCGATGCCGTCGAGGTCGTCGAGGAACTGCTGGCCCAGCTTGAGCGCTAGGCGCGCGCCAGCCAGTCGCGCATCTCGTCCTTAAGGCGGCTCCAAGTCGCCTGCGTGGCGGGGTCGGTAAAGGGCCGCGTAATGCCAAAGGGCGCGTCGAGCAGGCGGTAGATATCGCCCTGCTCGCGCGCCAGCGTGCGGCTCGCTGGATAGACGAGCTCAAACATAAAGCAGATGAGTCCCACCAGGTAGTCCGCCGGCTCGTTGCGCTCGTCGCGCGCGACGCACCGATGCTCGTCAAAGGCGGCAAGCGTCGGTACCGAGAAGCGACTGGCTAGAAACGCGTCCTCATCCACCTTGAGGATGGTATCGACGGTGCTGTCGGCGATGGTGCGCATAATGTCGATCTTGTCGCTATCGCGCACGATATCGCAGAAGCACCGTGTACGCTCGTCGAGTTGTGCCGGCAGGCGAAAGTCGCTGTGATAGGCGATGCTCGCTCGGATGAGCTCGTCATGCGCACCGGTTTCGAAAAAGTCACGGATGTTTGTCGTGGCGGGTGCATCGGCGGGATTCTCGCCAAAGAGGACCTCGATGCCCAGCGCCGCATGGCTCATGCTCTCGGCGTCCTTAAAGGTGTCCCAGCGTCGCAGCTGCTCAAAGCGGCCCATATCGTGTAGCAGGCCGCAAAGCCATGCCAGGTCAATATCTTCTGACGACCAGCCCTGCTCGCGCGCTACGGCATCGCATGCCTCGGCCACGTGGTACGTATGCTCGATTTTGAGCGCGATGCGTGGGTTGGTGGCGTCGTAGGCATCGGTGTAGCTTTTGAAGGCCGCGCGCGCCCGGTCTCGATCGATAGCTGTCATAATGACTTCCTAAAAAGTTGTGTCTTTCGATCCGGTGGCAATTGTAGGTGAACTCGGTTGCTGTCGGATGATGATTCTGCCGTATCGCTACATGCGGCTCGGAGACCTTGTCAGGGTGAGAAGCGTATGGTGCTCAAAATCGTTAGAACCGTCTGGCCGGTGATGCTTACCTATGTTGCAATAGGCGCGCCGTGCGGAATGATCATGGGACAGACGGGAATGGAGCCCTGGATGGTCTTTGCTCTGAGCAGCACGTTTGTGACGGGCAGCGGGCAGTTTATGATCTGCAATCTTTGGCTGGCGGGCGTACCGGCACCTTCGATTATCGCGAGCGTTGCTGCCATCTCCTCGCGTTTTGCGCTTTACTCGGCATCGATCGCGCCGCATCTGACGGGTGCCTCGAAGCGTCAGACGCTGGCTGTTGCCGCGACACTTACCGAGGAGGCATATGGCATCTCGCTTGCCAAGCTGATTGAGGGGGAGGATTGGGGCCCGCTCGAGTCCTTCGTGCTCAACGTGATCCTCATCGCAACATGGGGCGTTTCGTGTACGATGGGCGCCATCGTCGGCGCCGTTGTCGATGTTCCCACCGCCATTGCAGCCTTTGTCTGCACCTCGCTCTTTATCTGCCTGCTCTTTTCGCAGCGGCTGTCACGCGGCAACGTTGTCGCGGCGGTTTCGGGCGCGGTGTCTGTCGCCATATGCAAGTTCTTGGGCCTCACGAATATTGCCGTGCCGGCAAGCGTCGTGGCCGGCATTGCCATTGCGTTGGCGTGCGATGCTGTATTTGACGGAAGAGGTGCCCGCGATGCCCGTTAACGAGTTCTTGGTTCTGTGGCTGTCGTCGTGGGCTGCTATCGCGTTCTTTCGCATCGCGCCGGCGTTCGCCTTGCGCGGGCGGACCCTGTCGCCCCGCATTACCGAGGCCCTGGGCTATATCCCGCCCGCTGCCTTTGCCGCGCTGGTCGCCAACGACTTGGTGAGCCCCGGCGCGTTCGACGCGGGACTCTGGCCTGCCTTGGTTCCCTGGATTGCGGCCGTCGGCGTCGTGGTCGTGGCGGTCAAGACAAAATCGATGCTGTGGTGCTGCGTCTCGGGCATCGTACTCTATATTGTCTTGAGCCTTATATAGGGGTGGCGTCGCGGGCGCCGAATCTCGTTCCATCCCAACTTGTCGAATTTTTCACCGAGCTGGTCTATTTCTTCTGGTACCATGGTCAAACTTTACTGTAGCAAAGCATGACGTGGGCTTTTGTTCCGCGTCAGCGGAAATGGGGGTTTCATGGCACAGGAAGCGACTGCCAACGAGCAAAAGAAATTCAAGGTTCCGCGCATCCCGGGCGACATCATGATCTATCCGATGATCGTCGGTCTTTTGCTCAACACCTTCTGCCCGCAGGTTTTTGAGATCGGCGGCTTCTTTACGGCTGCCTGCCGCGGTGGCTCCAATACCATCGTCGCCGCGATCCTGCTGTTCGTGGGCGCCGGCATCAGCTTTAAGTCCACGCCGGGCGCCATCAAGACCGGTATCGTCGTGCTGATTCCCAAGCTGGTCGTCGCAGCGGCTCTCGGCCTAGGCGTGGCATATTTCTTTAACGACAACTTCCTGGGTCTGAGCTCCGTGTCTATCATCGGCGGCATTACGTTTTGCAACATGGCGCTCTATACGGGCATCATGGGCGAGTTCGGCGATGAGTCCGAGCAGGGCGCCGTCGGTATCCTGTTCTTTACGGCCGGCCCCGCCGTCACGATGATCATCCTTGGTGTTTCGGGTCTTGCCAACATCCCTGTCGGTACTATCATCGGCTCCATTTTGCCGCTCGTTATCGGCATGGTTCTGGGCAACCTGTTCCCGTTTATCAAGAACCTGCTGGTTCCCGGTTCCAACCCTGCGATTGCCGTCATCGGATTTCAGCTTGGCGCGTCCATGAGCCTGTCGAGCTTTATCACCGGTGGTATTTCCGGCATCTTGCTGGGCCTTGTCACGCTGTTTGTCGTCGGTCCCATCACCTTTGCGTTCGAGCGCCTGTGCGGTGGTAACGGCAAGGCTGCCGTGGCTTGTTCCACCATCGCCGGCACGGCTATGACCACGCCGGTTGCTCTCGCCGAGGTCGCGCCGCGCTACGCCGAGCTTGCGCCCACCGCGTACGCCCAGATCGCCACTGCCGTTATCATCACGGCAATCATGGCTCCGATTCTGACCGGCTGGGTCGACAAGAAGTTCTGCCAGGGCAAGGAGGACCTGTCGCCTGCCGGTGTCGAGGCCATCGAGGAGGCCGTCGCGACCGACATCGACGGCGAGTAACGGCCGTTACCGATAATTGATTCCGGCGTGCAATTCGCGCCGTCCGAGCGCCCGAACAGAAACTGTTTTGCAGTGATGTTCGGGCGCTTTGCTATGATTCCCTTTACCCCTGCGGAGTAAAGGGGTGTTTATTGCCCTGATTCGAATTGGGCGATTCTGACCATTCGGATATTGAAGGGATGGCGTCTAGTGGTTAAGGCACTCAAGATTGAGATATTCCTGCTATGCATGATTGTTCTTATCGGGCTTGCCGCGCGAAGTCGTCGCTCCTTGTTCTCGAGCACCCTGCAGCTATTGTTTAGCATGCTTGGCTACACCTCTGCCGCGTACATATTATTCGATATGATCTGGACGCTTTCGGATGGTGCGGACGGCACGTTGGGTATTGCTGCCAACTGGATTTCCAACGCGGTTTCGTTTTCGCTCTTTGCCATCGCGTGTCTCATTTGGTTTATCTATTCCGAGACGATGCAGGGCTCTCGCCTTGTGACCTCGCGCTATAGGGTGGTGCTTGTAACGTTGCCTACGGCTCTGGTGGTCGTGCTGGCTTTTACCAGTTACTGGACGCACGCCTTGTTCTATATCGATTCGCAGGGCGTGTATCGTCGCGGCTTTGCCTATATGATCCAGCCCATTGTCAGCTACTGTTACGTTATACATACGTCCCTGCATGCGTTTGTGCAATCTCGTAGGGTCGAGAGCCTGCAGACGAAGGCTATCTATCGAACCTTGGCATTTTTCGCCATTCCGGCCCTGGTGGGCGGTACCTTTCAGATCGTATACTCGGTGCCTGGCCTTTGTGTCGGCATAATGATTAGCATGTTGCTGCTCTATATCATCTGCCAGGAGCAACTGATCTCGACTGACCCGTTGACTGGACTCAACAACCGCAACCGTTTTGAGACCTATATGCTGTCGCTCTTTTCAAATGTGGATCAGGCCGAAGATGTATATCTGCTTATGATGGACGCTGACGGCTTTAAGCAGATTAACGATCGCTATGGACATGTGGAGGGCGACCATGCTCTTCAGGTTATATCCGCTGCGCTCAAAGAGGTCTGCTCGGCGTCTGGTGGCTTTATCGCACGCTACGGTGGCGATGAGTTCGTGGTGCTCCAAAAGGCAGCGGCGGAACAGGACATCATAGACCTGTGTTCGGCGATTAACGACGAGCTCGCGCGCGCCGAGGTTCCGTATCTGTTGCGGATGTCCATCGGCTACGCACGGGTTGGTGATGGCGTCGATACCTGGCAAGACTTGCTTCGCGCTGCCGACGCGGAACTCTACCGCGTCAAGGCCGAGAAAAAGAAAGCCGGCGCCCAGATACGCTAGAAAAAAGGGCGCACGACCGTTGCGATGGTCGTGCGCCCTTTTTGCGTTTGCGGGGGCCACCGGCCATAATGCCCAGGCGCGGTGCGGCAAGACGAGCGTCTGCCGCTGCGGCTCGGTACGAAATCAACGAGAATCAGTGTGCTCCATTGAGCTAAAGTGTGCGAACGCCCTCTCTAAAAAGGTGAGCTCGCTAGGCTTTTTTGGGTTTGTTGACGATGATGATGCCGCCGCAGACCAACAACAGGGCAACGATGACGGTAACGGGGCTCGTGCCCGCGCCTTCGCCGAGCAGCAGCGCGCTCAGCAGCACACCAAAGACGGGGTTCATAAACCCAAAGACCGAGACGCGGCTGACGGGGTTGACGGCAAGCAGGCGCGACCACAGCGAGTAGGCGACCGCGGAGATAAGCGCCATGTAGATGATGAGCGCGATGGCGGGGGCAATTGTCGTGAGGGAGAGCGTGCCACCCATCAAAAAGCCGATGGCGGTGAGGACCAGGCCGCCGACCAAGAACTGCCACCCGGCAAGCAAGACGCCGTCGTGCTCGCGCGATAAGATGCCGATCAGGCAGGTCGAAAGGGCACCCGCGACGGTGGAGGCTAGGATAAAGCCCTCGCCATCGAGCGCAAAGCCAAAGGTGCCATCCGCGCCCGAAAGGTTGACGAGCGCGACGCCGGCAAAGCCCAGCGCACAGCCAAGCACCTTGGCCGTATTGAGCTTCTCGGTGCGAAACGCCAGGGCGGCAAAGAGGATTGCGAGGAAGTTGGCGCTGGCCTCGATGATGGAGCTCGACATGGCGCTGGCGCGCGAGAGGCCCAGATAGAAAAAGAAGTACTGCCCGATAGTCTGGAAGAGCGACAAGACAAAGATGGGCTTGATGTCGCGAGCCTGCGGAATGAGGGGGCGGCGTTGGGCCGCACTCATCCCAACGATAACCAGGGCGCCGGCAAGCGTGAAGCGCAAGCCCGCAAAGAGCAGCTGCGAGGCGCTATCGTGCGCGGGGATGCCAAAGAGCTCGTAGCCGATCTTGATGCAGGGGAAAGCCGACCCCCAGAGTGCGCAGCAGACGAGGCAGCCCAGGATGAGTCCGGGCAGGGTGGCGAGATACGGCTTGCGGCTTTCCATGATGTCCTTCCTACATGCGCGAAGCAAAAAAGAACCCGCCACCGGATGTGCCGGTGGCGGGTGTTGTTACCCGAAGGGATTGTACCCGATGGGAAAGGTTTAAGCGAAGTAGGCCACGCCGCTCTCAAAGATCGGCATGAACTTATCGCCGGGGACATGCTCGGGCACGTTGCGGTACAGGTTGTCGCCGCGACGCTCGGCATGGCCCATCTTGCCCAGGACGCGGCCGTCGGGGCTCGTGATGCCCTCGATGGCGAGTGCGGAGCCGTTGGGGTTGACGGAAAGGTCCATGCTGGGCTTGCCGTTCTCGCCCACGTACTGCGTGGCGACCTGGCCGTTGGCGATCAGCTGGGCGAGCACTTCGTCATCGGCGACAAAGCGGCCCTCGCCGTGGCTGATGGCGACGGTATAGGGGTCGTCCAGGCTGCACTGCGACAGCCACGGGGACAAGTTGGACGAGATGCGGGTGCGCACCAGACGGCTCTGGTGGCGACCGATGGTGTTGAACGTCAACGTGGGCGCATCGGGCGTGGCGTCGACGATGTCGCCGTAGGGCACCAGGCCGAGCTTGATCAGGGCCTGGAAGCCGTTGCAGATGCCCAGCATCAGGCCTTCGCGGGCCTTGAGCAGGTCGCGGACTGCCTCGGTGACCTCGGGAGCGCGGAAGAACGCCGTGATGAACTTGGCGGAGCCATCGGGCTCGTCGCCGCCCGAGAAGCCGCCGGGGATCATGACGATCTGGCTTGCACGGATGCGGCGGGCAAGCTCGTGGGTGCTCTCGGCGACGGCCTCGGGCGTGAGGTTGTTGATCACGAAGGTGTCGGCTTCGGCACCGGCTGCGCGGAAGGCACGTGCGCTGTCGTACTCACAGTTGTTGCCGGGGAACACGGGGATGATCACGCGCGGACGGGCGATCTTGGCGCCGCTGTACACGTGGATGTCCTTGGCACGGAAGTCGATGGTCTCGACCTCGGGGGTCTCGTCGGCGCTGCGGTAGGCAAAGACGCCCTCGATGCCGCTCTCCCAGGCCTCTTGGAGCTCGGAGAGCTCGATGACCTCGGAGCCGGTGTCGATGACATAGCCCTCGACGGTGGTGCCCAGGGGCTCGACGACAACGCCGTCGGCGACCTCGGGCAGCTCGGCATCCTCGGCGAGCTCGACGATAAAGCTGCCGTAGAGCGGGGTGAAGAGGCTCTCTACGTCTACATCCTCGGCAAGCTCGATGCCGATCTGGTTACCGACGCACATCTTAAAGAGGCTCTCGGCGCCGCAGCCGTAGCCGGGCGTGGAGATGGCCAGGGCGTTGCCGGTAGCAGTGAGCGCCTCGACGGCGTCAAACGCGGAGAGCAGCTGCTGAGCGTCGGGACGGTAGTCCTCGCCATAGGTAGCGGGGGCGATGCGGACGACGCGGTGCGTGAGGCCCTTGAACTCGGGCGAGACGGCGCGGGCGGCCTTGCCCACGGCGACGGCGAAGCTGATCAGGGTCGGCGGAACGTTGAGCTCGCCGGTCTCGTCCTCAAACGAACCGCTCATGGAGTCCTTGCCGCCGATGGCACCGGCACCCAGGTCGACCTGGGCCATAAGGGCACCCAGGACGGCAGCCATGGGCTTGCCCCAGCGCTCTGCCTCGGTGCGCAGGCGCTCGAAGTACTCTTGGAAGGAGAGGTAGGCGCGCTTGTGCTCAAAGCCGGCGGCAACGAGCTTGGCGATGGACTCGACTACGGACAGGTAGGCGCCCGCAAACTGGTCGGCCTCCATCAGATAGGGGTTGAAGCCCCATGCCATGGCGCTCGCCGTGGTGGTCTCGCCGTCCACGGGGAACTTGGCGACCATGGCCGAGCTTGGGGTGAGCTGCGTCTTGCCGCCAAAGGGCATGAGCACGGTCGCGGCGCCGATGGTGGAGTCGAAGCGCTCGGAAAGGCCCTTGTTGGAAGCGACGTTGAGGTCGGTGACGAGCGAGGTCATGCGCTCGGCGAGCGTGGTGCCGGCCCAGCTGGGCTGCCACACGCTGCGGGCACAGACGTGGGCGACCTGGTGCTTGGGCGCACCGTTGGAGTTGAGGAACTCGCGGGACAGGTCGACGATGGCGACGCCGTTCCAGGCCATGCGCATGCGCGGCTCGGCGGTAACCTCGGCGATAACGGTCGCCTCGAGGTTCTCCTCGGCGGCGTAGCCCATGAACTCTTCGACGTCACCGTCGGCGACGGCGCAGGCCATACGCTCCTGGGACTCGGAGATGGCGAGCTCGGTGCCGTCCAGGCCGTCGTACTTCTTGGTCACGGTGTCCAGGTCGACATACAGGCCGTCGGCAAGCTCGCCCACGGCGACCGAGACGCCGCCGGCGCCAAAGTCGTTGCAGCGCTTGATCAGGCGGCAGGCGTCGCCGCGGCGGAAGAGGCGCTGCAGCTTGCGCTCGACCGGGGCGTTGCCCTTCTGGACCTCGGCGCCCGAGGTCTCGATGGACTCGGTGTTCTGGGTCTTGGAGGAGCCGGTGGCACCGCCGATGCCGTCACGGCCGGTGCGGCCGCCCAGCAGGATGATCTTGTCGGTGGGGGCGGGGCACTCGCGGCGCACGTGGTTTGCCGGGGTAGCGCCCACGACGGCGCCGACCTCCATGCGCTTGGCCACGTAGCCGGGGTGATAGAGCTCGTTGACCTGACCGGTGGCAAGGCCGATCTGGTTGCCGTAGCTGGAGTAGCCGGCGGCGGCAGTAGTCACGAGCTTGCGCTGCGGCAGCTTGCCCTCGAGCGTCTCGGAAACCGGGACGGTGGGGTCGCCGGCGCCGGTGACGCGCATGGCCTGGTACACATAGCTGCGGCCCGAGAGCGGGTCACGGATAGCGCCGCCCACGCAGGTGGCGGCACCGCCGAAGGGCTCGATCTCGGTCGGGTGGTTGTGGGTCTCGTTCTTAAAGAGGAATAGCCAGTCCTGGTCCTCGCCATCGACATCGACCTTCACCTTGACGGTGCAGGCGTTGATCTCCTCGGACTCATCGACATCGGTCATGACGCCGGTCTTCTTGAGGTACTTGGCGCCGATGGTGCCCATGTCCATGAGGCAGACGGGCTTGGCGTCGCGACCGAGCTCATGGCGCATCTCCATGTAGCGGTCGAAGGCCTGCTGCACCACGGCGTCGTCGATCGTCACGTCGTCCAGGACGGTGCCGAAAGTGGTGTGGCGGCAGTGGTCGGACCAATAGGTGTCGATTACGCGGATCTCGGTGATGGTGGGGTCGCGGTCCTCATCGCGGAAGTACTGCTGGCAGAAGGCGATGTCTGCCTCGTCCATGGCAAGGCCGCGATCGGCGATAAAGGCGGCAAGGCCGGCCTCGTCGAGCTCGCGGAAGCCGTCGAGCACCTCGACGGGCTGGGGCTCGGGGGTTTCCATGTACAGCGTCTCGGGCAGGTCGAGCGAGGCGATGCGCGCCTCGACGGGGTTCACCACGTAGTGCTTGATGGCCTCGATGGCGGCTTCGTCTAGAGTGCCCGAGATCATATAGACCTTGGCGGAGCGCACGGCGGGGCGCTCGCCCTGGCTGATGAGCTGCACGCACTCGCTGGCGGAGTCGGCGCGCTGGTCAAACTGGCCAGGCAGGAATTCGACGGCAAAGACGGCGCCATCGCTTGCGGGGAGCTCGTCGTAGGTCACATCGACCTGGGGCTCGCTAAAGACGGTCGGCACGCAGGAGCGGAAAAGCTCCTCGTCGATGCCCTCGACGTCGTAGCGATTGATGATCCTCAGGGCCTCGATGCCCTTGATGCCGAGAATTTCGGTCAGCTCGCCCTTGAGCTGCTGAGCCTCGACGTCGAACCCGGGTTTCTTCTCCACGTAGATACGAGAGACCATTGGTTCCTGCCTTCCTGATCGGTTGGGCGTACGGTACGGTATGCGGCAGCGGTCGGTTTGCGGGGTCTGCCCTGCGGTCGCCTTGAGCCACATGTTTGTAAACCTCACTATGATACGACAGCTCGCGGCGCGTTGAGGACGGCGAGGGTGCTACAGTGAAGCGCAAACAAGAGAAAGGCATCACATGGCATTCGTTTCACTCGCCATCATCGCGCTCGTGGCCTTTGCAAGCCCCTTCATCGCCTCGGCGATTCCCGGGAAACCCGTTCCCGAGACGGTCTTTTTGCTCGTGTTCGGCGCGGTGCTGGGACCCCATATGCTCGACATTATCCATGTAGATGCCGAGGTCTCGCTCGTGTCCGAGCTCGGCCTGGCCTTTTTGTTCCTGCTTGCCGGCTTTGAGATCGACCCCAAGAGCATCACGGGTGTGGAGGGGCGCTACGGCTTGGCGACATGGGTCGTCACGTTTGGTATCGCCTGGCTTGCCGTGCGCTTTACCCCGTGGTTCTCGGTTAGTCATTTCGACGGTATCGCCGTGACGCTTGCCCTTACTTCCACGGCGCTCGGTACGCTTGTGCCCATCATGCGCGAGCGCTCGCTCACCGGCACGCGTGTGGGCGACTCGATTCTCGCGTATGGCACTTGGGGCGAGCTCGGTCCCGTGCTCGCCATGTCGGTGCTGCTGTCTGCCCGCACCGGCATCCAGACGCTTGTAATTCTTGGCCTGTTTGCTGTGGTCTGCGTGCTGCTGGCCGCGGTTCCAAGTCGTTCCAGGCGCGTCGGCAGCCGCTTCTTTTCGTTTGTCGAGGAACGCGCCGACACCACGTCGCAGACCTTCGTGCGCCTGACGGTGCTCATCCTGGTCACGCTCGTGGCGTTCTCGGCCATCTTTGACCTCGACATCGTGTTGGGTTCTTTTGCCGCCGGCTTTGTCCTGCGCTATATCATCCCCGAGGGTAACCATACGCTCGAGACCAAGCTCGACGGCCTGGCCTACGGCTTTTTGATTCCGGTGTTCTTTACCGTATCGGGCGCAAAGATCGACCTGACGGCCGTGGTGTCGCGCCCGGGCTTGCTCGCGGGTTTTATCGTGGCGTTGCTGATTATTCGTGCCGTGCCCATTCTCATCTCTATGGGCATTTGTCCCGCGACGCGCGATGTGTCGGCGTATGGCCGCATTACCGTGGCCCTGTACTGCACCACGGCGCTACCGATCATCGTTGCCGTTACGAGCGTTGCCGTCAACGCGGGCGCGCTGTCGCAAGACATCGCGTCGGTTATGGTTGCCGCCGGCGCCATCACGGTGTTCTTGATGCCGCTGCTCGCGCAGCTCTTCTACCGCGTGGTGGATGCTGCGCCGGTTGCCGCCGTGGCAGAGGTTGCCGAGCATCCATCCGATGCGCTCGACATCCTGCGCGCCCATCACGATTTGGCGAGTCTGCTCGCGCGCGAGCATGAGCTGCTGACTTCGCATGGCCATGGTCGCGTATTCGAGGGCCTGCCTACGCTCGATACGATTGCCGAGCGTCTTTCCGCCGAGGCGGCGAGCGGCCACATCGATGCCCGCATCGTGGACGCGGCGCACCTGCTTGCCGATAAGACCTATGGAGACGAGGTCGACCCGTCCGAGCTGACTCCGCGCGAGCGCCGCCGCCTGGAGCGCGCCAAGCTCGCCGTGCGCGAATACCGCCGCCGCATGCTGGAGCTCTATGCAAGAGAAGAAGCCAAGGACGACGACGGCAAGTAGTCGATACTCTCTCGGGGAAGCCGCGTCCCGCTTTGAAGGCTCGGAACGGGATGTGGTTTCCGAAACGGGGGCCGTTGGGAAGCTGTGTCCCGGAATGGGCGCTCAGAGTGGGATGCAGTTTTCGCGAGAGGCCCGTTACGGAAAGCGTGTCCCAGAATCCGCGCCCAGAATGGGACATAGTTTCTGAAAGAAGGCCCTGAGGGAAACTGCGCCCCGTTCTGAGCTGAAATACCGGGACGCAGCTTCCCCTGCAAGCAGAACAAGGCGCGCTGCCTGCGGTTGATGCAGGCAGCGCGCCTTTTGCGTTGAGCTTCGTTGAGGTTCGAAGTAGTGGACTAGTTGGCCATAACGCCTTCGGTCCAGGCCTCGACGTCCTCGATGCGCAGGACGTTGGCGACCTCGGCCACGCAGTCGACGCTGGCAAGCTCGGCGGCGGCAGCCTGGACGTCCTTCTCGAGCGCGCGGTGCGTCAGGAAGATGACCGAGCAGGCATCGCTGACGCCCGACTTGCCGTCCTCGACCTGGTTGATGAGCGAGATCGAGATGTTGTGCTTGGCAAAGATATCGACCGTCTCGGACAGGGCGCCCACGCGGTCGGCGACCTTCAGGCGCACATAGTACTTGGTCTGGAGCTCGTCCATGGGCTTAAAGGCGAGGTTGTGACCATAGGGCTCAATCTCGGGCAGCGGAGCCACGCCGCGGCTGATCTGCTCGGAGAGCGACAGGATGTCGCCCACGACGGCGCTCGCGGTGGGGAAGGAGCCTGCGCCGGCACCGTAGAACATGGTCTCGCCCACGGCGTCACCCACCACGTAGACGGCGTTCATGGCGCCGTTGACCTTGGCGAGCATGTGATCGGCAGGAATCAGCGTGGGGTGCACGCGGACGTCGACGCCGGCGTCGGTGTTGCGGGCGATGCCGAGCAGCTTAATGGTGTAGCCGAGCTCGCGGGCCTGGGCGATGTCCTCGGCGCCGATGGTACGGATACCCTGCTGGTACACATCATCGGTGGTCACGCGGGTGCCAAAGCCGATGGAGGCGAGGATCGCCGTCTTGCTGGCGGCGTCGAAGCCGTCGACGTCGGCGGACGGGTCGGCCTCGGCGTAGCCCTTGGCCTGGGCGTCGGCGAGCACGTCGGCGTAATCGGCGCCCTCGGCGTCCATGCGCGACAGGATATAGTTGGTGGTACCGTTGAGAATGCCGGCGATGGTCAGGATCTTGTTGCCCACCAGGTCGTGCTCGAGCGTGCTCACGATGGGGATGCCGCCGCCGCAGCTGGCCTCGCACTTAATCTGCACGCCGCACGCGCGCGCCTTCTCGGCAAGCGTCTCGACGTGACGGCCCAGCAGGGCCTTGTTGGCAGAGACGACGTGCTTGCCGTGCTCAAAGGCAGTGGTGAAGATTTCGGTTGCGGGATGCTCGCCACCGATCAGCTCGACGACGATGTCGACGGCGGGGTCGGTGACGACATCGTGCCAGTCGCTCGTAAAGGCCTCGCGCTCAATGCCTGCCGCCTCGGCCTGCTCCCAGGCAAGCGCGCAGGCGCGGGTCAGCTTAAGGTCGATGCCGTAGGCGGCCAGGTACTCATCGTGGTGGCTCTTGATCAGACGGGCCACGCCGCCGCCGACGGTTCCCAGACCGATCAGACCGACGTTCACGGTGCGCAGGGGTTCGCTCATAGATAGCTCCTTCGTGCATCTTA
>DBGBLM010000023.1:0-8577 GCA_048448865.1 Collinsella sp. | reverse complement strand
AAAAAGCCCGGCTACCGTGGTAGTCGGGCTGTTGTGCTTGGAGCGGACAACGGGGCTCGAACCCGCGACCCCAACCTTGGCAAGGTTGTGCTCTACCAACTGAGCCATGTCCGCATATGTAAAACAAAACGGGCGCCGGAGCGCCCGGATGTTGCCTGGAGGCGAAGCCCGGATTCGAACCGGGGGTAAAGGCTTTGCAGGCCTCTGCCTTACCACTTGGCCACTTCGCCGAAAAAGGACCGTTAAGAACGGTCCGGAAATGCAATGGAGCGGACAACGGGGCTCGAACCCGCGACCCCAACCTTGGCAAGGTTGTGCTCTACCAACTGAGCCATGTCCGCTTGCGGGTTACTAATTTACGCGAGTTATCCAAAAGACGCAAGTACTTTTTTCAAAAAAGTTGCCCAAAGCAAGTTCACGCAGGGAAATCATGTCGACCCAAGGTGCTAAGCGCACGATTCCAATGCCGAGCTAAACAGCTTCACCATCCGAACGCGTGTGCCGGCACCATCCGTGCGACGGGCAACCTCCACATTATCGACGAGCATGCGCATAAGCTTGATACCGCGTCCGCGTTCCTCGGATGCCATCGGTTCGCTCGCCCCATCGATAGAATAGCCAGCGCCTCGATCAAGCACCTCAAGCACAACACGGTCCCCATAGGCCTGAATCGTCAGGATGCAGCCAACACCGCCCGCATGGTCATATGCGTTACCCAATGCCTCCCCCAACGCTAATGCGACGTCATAGCGCTCATCACGCCTCAAGGGAAGTGATTCGAGAATCTCGGCCACACGGTGCCGATAATACGGGAGATTCTCGATGCCTCGCTGCACCTTGACGCTCTTGCTCCATCGCGGCAACTCCCCCACCGGAATGGCGGGAATCGACTCCCGCACCGGACCCGCAACATGAAGGATGTCGACAAGTCGGGCAATCTCCAAAAAGCGAACGACCTCATCGGAGGCGTTAACAAGCGAAAGCAGCCCTTCTCGTCTCATAAGCTCTCTGGCACGCGTAAGCAAAAACGCCAAACCCGTCGAGTCGATAAAAGCCACGGTCTGGCAATTGACGACAACACGGCGCACGCCCCGGTCGATTAAATTATCCAACCGTCGGCGCAGCTCGGGCACCGAGGCGATATCGATATCGCCCGGTGGCGTCAAAACCGCTATGTCATTCCACTCATTCATGCGACCATGGTTCCCCAAAAGAGCTCGCTCGATGCAAACTTTTCTGCAACCGTTAGGATTCTGTATGCCCAACGTTGCGACCTACGATCGACCCCGTAAAAACTCAAGGGACACCAATGCAATGTCATCGTCCAGCGCCGAGTCGGTAAAGCGGTCAAGCTCGCCCAAGACCTTACCGCAGATGCCCGATACGCCCTCACCCGAAACAGAGAGTAGAAGGTCGCGCAGGCGTTGCTCGCCAAAGAAAGCACCCGAGCGGTCGCGCGCCTCGATCGTTCCGTCGGTATACATAAACAGCATGTCACCAGGATCGAACGTAAACACGCCCGTCTCGTACACCATGCTCTCAAAGGCACCGATCACGCCCGATTGGCACCCAAGGAGCTCCACTTCTCCCCCACATGTCTCTCCTCCGCCATGCGGTGTCGACGACGGCCTAATGACCATAGTGGGAGGATGTCCCGCAGAGCAATAGGTAGCGCGGCCCGCTTTAAGATCAATCTTGGCGATAAACGCCGTCACAAACGTCTCGACCCTCGAAAAGCCCATGAGCATGCTATTGAGCGAGCGGGCCATGCGAGCGGGCCCCGCACCCTCCCAGGCATAAGCCGTCAACGCCGTCTTGACGAGTGCCGACATCGACGCCGCCTCAATTCCTTTGCCGGAGACATCGCCCAATATCATAACGGCGCAATCGTCGGGAAGACGGACAAGCGTATAGAAGTCACCACCAACCAACGCCGAATTCGTTGCCGACAGGTATACCGAATCGGTTGCGATGCCCGGAACGTCGCCTAGCGAATTTCTCATGCCAATCTGAAGCGTCTGAGCGATATGACGCTCTTCACGCTTTTGAGACTCGCCCTCATAGATCAGCTCAAAGTCGTGTGCCAAATGCACCATGTAGTCGTATTCGAGGTCGTCGATTGGCTCCTGACTGCCATCACGGAGCAGCAAAACGCGCCTCGTCGGTCCCTTGGCGATATCAGCGGGCACGATTGCATCGTTGCTTCGCCTACCATCCGCCTCCGAGCGGCAGCGCCCCGCCTCGATACCGGAATCGACATAAAGTCCCTGACACGGCAGGCCGTGGGCTCTCAACCATGCGCCCATAGTCGTGGATTCGTCCACGCGTGTAAGGCGCACGTGCTTGAGGTCGTCGGCGCTCGTCCCGCCCAGCACCGATGTCTCAAATCCATCGGAAATTGCCCCCAGGCGCGCCGCCGGCGTCGTGACAGAAAAGAAGAGTGACTCCGGATCGCCCGGCAATGCCACACGACTGCCGCCTTCAAAATCGATGACATAGGTTTCGAGGCCCGCATCATACTCCACGGGGCAGAAATGGCAACTGAGCACAGCGCAGATTTCGGTCGACACCGCACGCGAGGCGGCAATAGGATCATCGAGATAGGCAAACAACTCATCGCGCAGCACGTTGAGAGAACGGCCAAGCTCTGCCGTGCGACGTGAACGCAGACTCGATGCCATGCCGACTAGTTGGATGGAAAGATAATCGCAAATGACCTCGAGCACGTTGACATCATAGGCAAGCGGCGCCTGCGGACGTTTCCAACCGACCTCCAACACACCGAGCACCTGAGTGCCATAAAACACGGGAAGACATATCTCGCTGCGGTATGGAGGCATATCTTGCACGCGTAGCAGGTGCTTAGAACGATTGTCCAGGTCCATAAACATACCCGAGGCAACCCTATCGCCCTCGAGGTCCTGCTGAATCGACAGGCGGCAGGCACGAGACTCACGGAGCACATACGTCGGGATACCTGCACCATACGGCATAAACTCGGGCAGGTAGCTGTCATACAGCTCCTTGGAAACACCGCGAAGCTTAAAACCGCCGCTCTCAGAAAAATAGATGGCAGCACCCGAGGCATCGAGGGTTCCTACAAGCTGGTTCAAAACGGTATCCAACAAACTAGGCAGCTCATCGGAGCCCACCGTGCTCATAATGACCGACAACGTGCCCGAGAGGCGCTTATTCGCCACTCTGAGCTCCGAAAGCGCACGCTTGAGCTGACGGTCATGCGAATACTGCTCTTCGATACTATGGAGCGCCACGAGGACACGCGGCGCACGGCGGCCAAAGATACGAGGCGGCGTAACCGAGCCGGCACAAACTAGGACGGGAATAAAGGAGCCGTCACTTAGCTTAAGCATCAACTCGCTCTCGGTACCATTGGTCTCAAAAGGAAGACGATGTTCTGTCGCGCGTTCAAATGCTGACGAGTACAAGAGATCTTTAACGTCCCCGTTGATCACATCGGAACGTTCCTCGCAGATCAAGTCGAGCAAGCGATTGTTTACATGCAAAATGGTTCCGTCGAGCTCGCAGATAATGACAGCATCGCTCGTAATATCGACCAACTGGGCAACGTCAACCCACTCATTGCGCTCAAGCGTTTCCATCGTGAACCTCACCGTCTATCGGTAACAAAAAAGCCTCCGAAGAGGCTTCTCAAATGCGATGGTGTCGGAGGCGGGACTTGAACCCGCATGACCAAAAAGCGGTCACTAGCACCTCAAGCTAGCGCGTCTGCCAATTCCGCCACTCCGACATGCTATATTGTTGATTCGCAGTTCGTTTTGTTGGACCCGCGCTTTCAACGAGGAAGATAATAACCTATGATTCGAGAACTGTGCAAGCACTTTTTTCAAAAAAGTTTACGAATTTGAAAATGCGCAGGTAAATCTATATGTCCGGCCCCGAATCGGTGTTGCCTCCCGGTTTTATTATGTAATGGCTTAGTGTTATTGAAGACTTACTTACTCACTGTAATCATGTTAGCACACCGACCAAGGGTTTCTATGAGTCCTTATTTGTTCCACCCTTTGGCAATAGTCGCTGTCGTCACGAGCAAGCCGCTTGCGACTACCCACGCGGAGTTAAACAATAATTGCAAACTGAAGCTGCAAATCCACCCGACAAGGCTCTTTTATAAAACCCATTGTTTAGACGACCAGCAATCTCATCAGGCTCTCACCTTGAATAGTTTCCCAGCCAATCTGCGTGACTGCCTCCGACAGCTGTCTATCATGCGTAACCAACAGTAACGCGCCAGAGAAACCGCTCAGCATCTCCTGCAGCGCCTCAATAGAACCCACATCAAGATGATTCGTCGGCTCGTCGAGTACGAGGAGGTTGGGATTCGTAACAAGCTGTTCAGCAAGCATGAGTTTGCGGAGTTCGCCAGGACTCAAATCGTCGCCATCGAGCAGTTTGTCAGGGTCGGAGTTCAACCGCGCCACGATGGAGAGGATGCGGCCTTTCGTCTCCTGGTCCTGGTCTCGGAGATGCCTCAGTGCTCGCTCGCGTTCCTCTGGCCCGACGTCCTGGGGAACGTACGCAACTTTGACATTTTCAGGAACAGATTCGATGACGCTTCGTACCACCAGGCTCTTTCCCGTTCCGTTCGCACCGGTCAACACCACGTGATCCGTTGGCGAGATCCAGAGCTCCGGCACATCTATCGAGAACTCGCCAGCAGACAGTCGCGATGCCTCCAAGTGCGCCACGCAACTTGAGCGCGCAGCGACGCCGAACTCGCCGATACGATGGTCGTATCTTTTCGAGACGGTTTTCTCAGAAAGCTCTGCCTCGGCCTTTGCGAGCCGCCCGCTCATTTTGGACGAGAGCTTCCCTGCAACGCCGTCCTTGCCAGAGACTATGGCGCGTCCGATCTTCTCGCGAGCGTCGCTGTCTTTTTTGCTCAAGCCGCGCTTGCTTCGCTTGCCCTTCTGACGCGCCGCCTCTTCGCTCCTGCGCTGGGCTTCTGTCTTCAGGCGCTTCGCTTCACGGGAGGCTTGCTCGCGATCCCTCATCGCGGAGGCGCGTTCGCTCGCCGCCTGGTCGCTTGCCTTCGAGTACCCGCCGGGGCGCATGGTCCAACGTGCGCCCTCGCACATGAGGCTCTGGCCCACAAGGCCATCGAGCAGGTCTCTATCGTGCGAGATGAGGATGCCGATGCCGCTGAAGGAGGCCAGCGCCTCCTTCACGATGTCGCGCGTGGCGGCATCGAGGTCGTTGGTCGGCTCGTCCATGATGAGGACATCTGGCTGTGCATAGAGGGCGCACGCGATCTGGAGCCGCTTCTGCTGACCGCCCGAGAGCGTGTCGTAGCGCCAGAACCAGTCGTCTTCGATGCGGAGCAGCGCCCTTGCCCGTTGCGCCTCCTTGCCCCAATCCGATGCGAGATCGAAGAGCTTGTCTGGCTCTTGGGTCGAGTCTTGCTCGCAATACGACGCGAACAGATTCGGGCTCACCGCCCCGGAATCGGGCGTAATAGCGCGGGCGGCGATACGGGCGAGCGTGGTCTTCCCGCATCCGTTGTCGCCGATGATGCCCGTCCATCCCGATGGGAACGTGGCGCTGACGTCTTCGATGGCAGGCGATGCCGTGCCGGGGTAGGTATAGCTGATGTGGGTGAGATTCAGTTGCATGGCGAGCTCCTTTGAGAGGAGGTCGCGCAGGGGTCAGGCACGCGATGTATGGATTTGGAACGAGAAGACACTGAAGCGATGCGGACCCTGAAGCGCGACCGGATGTACAGAATGGTCGTATGGGGTACCCGAAACGGGCATCGCTAGTTCTTCATCTAACCTGACCTAACTCGAAGCGGCGCTTGCCAAAGGCCCCGCTGGATGATTGATATCTAGGATTATAGCATGGTAATCAGGTGGCAACTCGCCGGTGCGCCCTTGGCTCGTCGCTTCACCCAAGTGCTGATTGGTGCTGAGAGCGGAGAGACTGCGTGGCACTGCTCCCTCTAGCTGGCGCCTGATGCTGGAAAGCATCACACAGAAACGCCTGCCCTTCCCGCAACCCGCCAGAGCATGGCCGAAGGCGGCGGTTGGCACTGCAGCCCCCTCCCGTGTTATCTTTATTGAAGATAATTAAGAAGGTGGTGCACGATGTGCAGAACATACCCGGGAACGGAAACGAAACACAGAACCAACTCATAACAGCGACGCAGCAGCCCTCGAGTCCCGTGGCCCTGAGCGCAGACGTCGAGATGCTGCTCGAGCGCTTTTTAGTCGAGGCCGAGCTGGCCGAGACCACGAAGGAGACCTACCGCAGGACCCTGAGGGGCTTCTTCGCGTGGAAGGAGGAGCGAGAAATCGCAGGCCTCGACAGGTCGCACATCCTCGCCTACAAGCAGGACATGCTGGCGAGGGTGCGGCCCTCGACGGCGAGCACGTACCTCACCGCGGTCAAGAGCCTGTTCAAATGGCTCGAGTCCGTGAGAGCCTACCCGAACGTGGCCGCGGACATAAAGACGGTCAAGCTAGTGGGCAACATCCACCGCAAGGACGCGCTGACGCCGGCGCAGGCCAAGCGCGTGCTCCAGGTGCTGAAGGGCGACACGCTGCAGGCCAAGCGCGACTTCGCGCTGGTGAACCTGCTCATCAGAGTCGGCTTACGCTCGGTGGAGGTCACGCGAGGCCGTCTGGGTGATTTGCGCAACAGGGGCGATCAGACGATTTTGCTGGTGATGGGCAAGGGAAGGGTCGAGAAGGACGCGCTCGTCGTGCTCACGGAGCCGACGCTGGGGCCCATCTACGACTACCTGGCCGCGCGCAGGTGCGAGGGGCGCGAGGTCGTCGGGGAGGATGCCCCGCTGTTCGCCAGCCTCTCCAACAAAACATATGGGAAGCCGCTGTCCACGCGCAGCATACGGCAGATTGCGAAGGAGGCCCTGCGCGCGGCGGGGCTCGACAGCGAGAGGCTCACGACCCACAGCTTCCGGCACAGCGCGGTGACGTTCGCGTTGCTGGGGGGCGCCAGCCTGCAGCAGGCCCAGGCGCTCGCAAGGCACACGAACCTGACGACCACGATGGTCTATGCCCACAACGTCGACCGCGTGAGCCAAGCTCCGGAGCGTTTTGTCGACGGCCTCCTCGACGACTAGGAGGCCGGGGCCGCGTCATGCGAGGGGAATGCCCGAGAGGTCGCTCCCCAGCACCTCCAGGTACTCCAGCAGCTGCTGGTACTTGCCCCGGAGCAGCAGGAGCTGTTGCTGGAGCTCCGCGTTCTCCTCCTTCAGCTTCCTCGATTGCTTCCTGCTCTTGTCGAGGGCGATGTCGAGGTCCTGCAAGCGCGACTGCGCCCTCTGGAGCTCCCTTGACAGCCTGGTTATCTCGGCGTCCTTGTTCAGCTCGCGCCTGCCCTCTTGGCTCACCTTGCCCGTCGGCTTGAACTGACAGACCCGGTTCTTCGCCAGGAGCTCCTTGACATGCTGCTGGCTGAACGTCCCCGAGCTCAGCCCCGTTAGCGCCATGAGCTCCTTCTTGGTGACGATGCGGTGGTCCTCTTCGATCTCGTCGATGGCCCCCTGGATGAGGGCCAGCGTCTTCTCGCGCTTCGCCGCGTACATCCTCTGCATGTTCTCACTGGGCTGCTTCATCAGAGACCTCCAGGTCCTCGCCGCTGATAGCGCTCAGCACGCGCTGGGTCAGCGTCTTGTATGCGTCTATCCAAGCACCGCAGAGCTCCGCGAAGACATCGTTGCCGCAACTCAGGGCCTTCTCCTGCTTGCTGCGCCAGTCGTCGAGCTCGCTTTGATAGTAGTCGAGGTCGTCGGCGTCGGGGACGAGGTAGCTGCAGCGGAGGCACCTCGACCTGTCGGCGCTGCAGCCCCTTGCGTCCGAGCACAGCCCGATCCTGTGCACCCTCTTGGCGAAGGGCTTCGACAGGATCCTGTCGAAGCGCGCTGGGTCGTCTGTGTTGACGATCCTGCCCCTGAACACGACGGGGTCGTCCTTGCGCAGGTCCTTGACGGAGGTGTGGGTGTAGCTCTGCTCGATCATCTTGGTGTTGTGGTGGGCGGTGAGCGGCAGCAGGTCGATGGCACGGAAGAGGCCCGAGTTCATGCGGTCGCTGATGGCGTTGTGGCGGAACTGATGCGTTGTCGGTGAGTAGGGCTCGCCGTGCTCGTCGAGAAGGCCCCTGTACTCGCAAAGTCGGGCGAAGAAGCGGTTGCAGCTTCCCTGTTTCTTCGGCTTGAACGCCGACCCGTGCGGCTTGTAGCGCCTCCCACCGGTCTTCGGGTCTCTCATGAGCCTGTAGGTCCTCGAGGTGAAGAGGAGCTCGGCGTCGCTGCCGAGATGCGACACCACCTCGTCCCTCTGGGCCGCCACCAGGTCGACGAGGAGCTTCCCCATTCCCTCGTACCTGACCTCGATCAGCTTGATGTCGCTCGGCACGTAGGGCCCCGACTGCTTGAAGGACGGGATCGTCAGGGTGTAGGTGTCTGCGCTGAGCTGCTTCAGGCACCTGACCGTCATGCTGAGGACCTCCGTGATGCGGTTGGGGATCAGGCGCAGCATCCAGTAGACACACCTGTAGACCAGCGGGATGCCGTCTCGC
>DBGBLM010000022.1:0-12009 GCA_048448865.1 Collinsella sp. | reverse complement strand
CCCGACCGCCTGCGGGGTTTCCACGGGCACGTCCTCGCCGCTTTGCGGCTGCGGGATGTGCCCTTAGGAAACCCCTCCCGGCGGGCGGGCCCTGCGGTATCCTTGCTGGCTTTTCTCCCGCGCGGATGATAAAGGGCTGAGGGAAAGTTTGTGAGCTGGTCGGGCTTTGCCCGGCCAGCTCTTTTTGATTTAAAATACCTGCTCAGTTGTGATTTATGGTGCTGGGAGGCGCTTGTGGGCAAGGCGAAGGCTAAGGCGAAGAAAAAGACGACGGGGGCGCGGGCTAAGCGCGATCGTCGTCGGAAGCTCGCGACCGAAGCCCCCGCGTCTGCCGAGGAGCTGCTGGCAAACGTGCCGGGACTTGACGCGCTGCAGGATGTTCCGGCGTTCGATGACCTGCCGGTCGATGAAGCTCAGCAGGCGGCATTTGACGACTTTTGCGCACATGTCGAGGAGCCCGAGCAGATGCGGCTGGGTGCCGTGGTGCGCTTGGATCGCGGGTTTCCGCTGGTGGCGACTGCCGACGATACCTTCCGCGCCGAGCATGCCGTGGGGTTTGCCAAGTCGCGCGGCGAGGACGAGGTCCTGCTGCCTGCCGTGGGCGACCGTGTGGCGGTGCGCCGCGCTCCCGGGCACGATATGGGCGTGATTGAGTGCGTGCTGCCGCGCCGTACGAGCTTTGAGCGTTGGCGCGGCCGTGCCCGTGGAGAGCGCCAGGTGCTCTGCTCCAACGTGGATAGCGTGCTAATCGTGCAGGCGCTCGGTGCCGGTGAGGTGCTGCTCGACCGCGTGGCGCGCTCGCTGGTGTTGGCGCTCGACTGCGATGCCGAGCCGGTGGTGGTGCTCACCAAAGCTGACCGCTGCGATGCCGAGGAGCTCGAGCGCGATCTGGACCGCGTGCGCCGCCTGGTGGGTCCGGACGTGCGCGTGATCGTGACGTCCTCTGCCGAGGGCCGCGGCCTGGACGAGGTCCGTGCCTGCGTGCCTGCCGGGAGCTGCGCCATGATTCTGGGCGAGTCGGGTGCCGGCAAGTCGACGCTGCTCAATGCACTGCTGGGCCACGATGCGTTGGCGACTGGCGGTGTGCGCGAACGCGACGACCAGGGCCGTCACACTACCGTCGCGCGCGTGATGGTGGCGCTGCCGGGCGACGCCGGCGTGATCGCCGATGCCCCGGGCCTGCGCAGCCTACCGCTCGTGGGTCACGAGCGGGGTCTGGCGCGCGCTTTCCCCGAGATTGTCGAGGCATCGCGCGCGGGCCGGTTTGGCGAGTGCACACATACCCATGAGCCGGGTTGCGCCGTTCGCGAGGCCGAGGACGCCGGGCAGATCGACAGCCTGCGTCTGGAAACGTTCCAAAACTTGGCGTCATCCATGCGCGTGAGCGCTCAAATGCTCGATCCCGATGTTCATCTGTAATTGATTTTTCCTATGACAGCCGTCTCCCAACTGTTCGGGAGACGGCTTTTTTCCTGCGGAAAAGCCTCGAAACATGTAGTTTGTTGACGTGCTGACCAAAACCTTGCCACGAGCTTGACGGGCTGGTCAGCTTTTGGTCAGCGATTGGTTTGACATCGAAAACCAAGATCGCGATTGCGCCGCTTTGCACTCTGACCGCCCAGACAATGGTGGTACGGGCATTCGCCCGGCACTGCCATGAGAGGAGCGGCCGTGAACAAGAGCAAGCGCATCGCCATCAGTCTGGTCGCGGGCGTGCTCGCTGCTCTGCTCTGCATGGTTTACGGCTCGTCGATCCGCTCGCAAGCCGAACAGGTCCAGGCTGAGACCTTGGCCAAGTACGGTGGCGATCGCGTCGAGGTATGCGTCGCGGCGCGCGATATCGATGTGGGCGAGACCCTCGATGAGACCAATGTCATAACCCAGGAATGGCTGACAAGTCTGCTGCCGCGTGACGCGGCGACCGAGCTGCGCCAGGTGCGCGGCGACGTGACGACTTCGCGTATTCCCAAAAACGCCGTGATCTGCAATGTCTACACCAAGGCCGAGAGCCACAAGCTCGAGGTGCCTAAGGGCAAGGTCGCCGTTTCGGTGGCGGTCGATGCCGAGCACTCGGTCGGCGGTGCTACGGGTGTGGGCAGCTACGTGGATGTGTATGTGCAAAAAGACGGCGTAACCGATCGGCTGTGCGGCGCGTACGTGATCGATACCAGTGAAGATTCCGGTGCCACGCGCGAGGGCAAGATCGAATGGGTGACGCTGGCGGCTGACCCCGAAGACGTCAAGGAACTGCTGGGGGCATCGGGCAAGGGAACGGTCAGCTTGACGATTCCCGCCACGGCGCGCGGCAAAAAGAGCGGAGGCGACGAGTGATGAAGGCGATCTGGCTTGCGTGCTGCGCGTGCGGCGATTACGGGCTGTTGCAGCGGGAGGTCGAGGGCCGTGATGCGGGTGCACAGGTGCTTCGCGTGGGTGACCTGGACGGGCTGATTTCCATGGCGCGGGCGTTTCCGTCGCGCCGCGGGGCTGCCATCATCGCGGCGTCTCTGTTTGATACCGAAGATGTGCGCAAGACTGTTGCGCGCCTGACGGCCGAAGGCCGCGTGAGTCGCGTGGTCGTGTTGATAGAAGCACTCGATCCGTCGGATATCGAGGGGCTGTTTCGCGCAGGGGCGACCGAGGTCATCGCTGCGCACAGTATATGCGGCAACGGGCGCGCGGGCGAGGGAGCGGTTGATTCCGATCGGCGCATGACGATTGAGCCCGATGCTTTTGTTGATAGGGAACCCGGGGCGCCTCGCGCTACAAGAGGCCCGCGTGTTGATGATTATGGAAAAGCGGAAGCCGAGCATGGTCGGCGCCCCCGGAACCCCCTTGTATACGATGATGCTGGAGGGCCGGCGCAGCATGCTGGCGACTCTCCGGCTGTAGATATGGGATACGTGCACGGCGTGAATCTGGCGGATGAACTCGACGAAGTTGAGGGCTTTGCCGGGTGCGGCGAGTTGTCGCTGATGCGGCATGAGCAGATTGCACAGAACGAGCCTGCCTCGCAGACCGAACAAGCTGCCATGCCGGCTTGGACGCAGCGTGTGGTTGCGGCGGGGGAGACGGGGACGCTGTCACCGACGCCCCCGCCGCCGCCTCCGATGCCGCCGGCAGACGCTGCCGCTCCGCCGCATCGAGCTCCGGTCATCTGCGCCATTTCGGGTTCGGGCGGTTGCGGCAAGTCGACGATCGTTGCCACCATGGCACACGCATCGTCGCTGTTGGGCTTGCGTGCCGCCGTGCTCGACCTGGACCTGATGTTTGGAAACCTTTACGACTTGTTAGGCGTCGATGCTCCGCGCGATATGGCGGCACTTATCGAGCCGTCGGCGGCGGGCACGCTCACCGAGCCGGATATCGTAGCCGCATCGATGCGCGTGGCGCCGGGCGTTACGCTCTGGGGTCCCGTCGCGGCGCCCGAGCAAGCCGAGCTCATGGCACGTCCGGTGGAGCTACTGCTTGATGTCCTGCGTCGCGAATCCGACGTGGTCTTTATCGATACCTCGGTCTTTTGGGGCGATGCCGTGGCGGCTGCGGTGGCGGCGAGCGACCGTTGCCTGGTCGTTGGCGATGCGGCGGTGTCGTCCGCGACATCGGCGTCGCGCGTCATTGAACTGGCAAGTCGAGTAGGTGTGCCGCGCACGCGCATGAGCGCCGTGTTCAACCGGTTCGGTGCGCGCGGGGCAGACGAGGACGTCGCCATGCGCTTTGAGATTGCCTGTGCGTTGAGCTCCAAGATTCGTATCGCCGATGGCGGGCAGGATCTCGCCGCGCTCATGGCGTTTGGGCGCGCCGACGAGGCAGTGGGTCAGACGAGCGCTTTTGCGACCAGCGTGCGCGAGGCCACGCGCGAGATGCTCGTGGAACTGGGGTGCGCCGTCGGCCCTTGGAGCGATATAGTCGCCGACCGTGCAACGCGTACCGAACGCCCGCGTATCCGCCTTCCCTGGTCGCGCGAGGGTGATCAGCGATGAGCCTGCAAACGAGGATTAAGGCTGCCGGCGCTGCAGCGGCGGCAGCTCCTGTAGATGCGGGGCGTCGCCGCGCGGTGAAACGACGCACTAAGCGCGCCGTGATGGACCGCATGGGTTACGACGAAGTGGCGCGTATCAGCGCCTATATCGACCCGGTACTTGCCCGCTCGGAATTGCGTCCCGCGGTGGAGGCGGCGCTCAATGTTGAGGAGCCGACCGATCTCGCGACGCCCGAGCGCGAGACCATCATCGACGAGATTTTGGATGATGTGGTGGGCTTGGGGCCGTTGCAGCCGCTCATCGAGGACGACACCGTTACCGAGATCATGATTAACGGCTGCCGCTCGGCTTTCTTTGAACGCGGCGGCGTCTTGTACCCCATCGAGCATGCGTTTGAGGATGATGAGCAGATTCGTGTGCTTATCGACCGCATCATCTCGCCACTTGGCCGCCGTATCGACGAGCGCAGCCCCATCGTCAACGCCCGCCTCAAAACGGGCTATCGCGTCAACGCGGTGATTCCGCCTGTGGCGATTGACGGACCGATTCTCACCATCCGAAAGTTCTCGGACCGCATCTGCTCGCTGGACGAGCTTGTGGGGCTGGGGTCGCTGCCGCTTTGGTATGCGCAGCTGCTGTCGTGCGCGGTGTCGCTGCGACAGGACCTGGCGGTTGCGGGAGGCACGGGATCTGGTAAGACCACCCTGCTCAACGCGTTGTCATGCGAGATTTCCACCGGCGAGCGCATCGTGACGATCGAGGACTCTGCCGAACTCAAGTTTGCGCATCATCCGCACGTGGTGCGTCTAGAGGCGCGCGAGGCTTCAATTGAGGGCGAGGGCGCGGTGACGATCCGCGACCTGGTGACCAATGCCCTGCGCATGCGCCCCGACCGCATCGTGGTGGGTGAGGTGCGCGGTGCCGAGTGCTGCGACATGTTGCAGGCCATGAACACGGGCCACGACGGGTCGCTCACCACACTTCATGCGGGCTCAGAACAGGAGACCGTGGTGCGTCTGACGTTGCTTGCACGTTATGGCATCGATCTGCCGAGCGAGCTCATCGAGGAGCAGATTGCCATGGCGCTCGACGGCATCGTGATGTCCGAGCGCCACGCCGATGGCAGGCGCTTCGTCTCCTCGTATTCGGGGGTGCGTCGCGCCGCGTCGGGCGGCGTAGAGCTCGAGCGCTATGTGACTTTCGATGCCGCCGAGCGCACCTGGACGCTTGACCGCGAGCCGCCGTTTATCGCAGAAGGCCTGCGGTCGGGGACGCTCACACAAGAGGAGGTGGACGAATGGAGGTCGCTGTGCCCCTCGTCGTAGGGGGTTTGGCAGGGTTTTCTGTCGCGACGGCGTGCGGGGCGGAACCTCGTGTGCCGCAGGTGCCGCCGGCGGAGCTGGCGCGTCAGGCGCTCGAGACGGTGGCAGAGAAACTGCCGCGTGAGCTGGTGGAAAACGATCTGCTGAAAAAGATCGCCCGTTCGTGGGCATCGCTGGCTCCGGCGCATCGCCTTGGCCTCGTGATCGAGGATGCTTCGGGGCGTTTGGCGTTTCTGCTGCTATCGAGTGGTGTCTGCTGCGTTTTGCTAACGATAGTGTCGTTATCGCCCCTCGGATTTGCCTTGGGACTTGTTGCTCCGATTGCCGTTGGCGCCGCTCGGGATGGCTTTGAGAGCCGGCGCGAGCAACACGATGCAGAAGAGGCCATGCCCGAGGCGTTTACCGCGCTTTCCATGTCGCTTGCCTCGGGACATTCGCTGGCCCAGGGCATGCGCTTTGTGGGCGCTCATGCGCAAGAGCCGGTGCATACCGAGTTTTTGCGGGTGGCGGCGGCGATCGATTGCGGCATCTCGGCGACCGACGCGCTCGATGACTTGCTCGTGCGCATCGACGCCCCCGGCCTTTCGCTTGTGACCTTGGCGCTTAAGGTGTCTCAGCGCACCGGTGCTCCGCTTGCCGACTTACTGTCCGAGGCGTCGAGCATGGTGGGGGAGCGCATTGAGCTCAAGCGCCGCCTGGATGTTAAGACGTCGCAGGCTCGCATGTCTGCGCATATGGTCGCGGCGATGCCGGCGGGCATGTGCGCGGTGTTGGCGCTGCTTTCGGCAGATTTTCGTCGCGGTCTTGCGACGCCTGCCGGCGCGGGCGCTGTGGTGCTGGGTCTTGCCCTCAACGCCGTTGCCCTGGTGGTTATCAGGCGCATTATGCGGGTGGAGCTATGAGCGCCCCGGTTGCAGTTGCGGCTTGCCTGTGCGCTCTGAGTGTATTTGTCGCGACAGGTTTGGATCGGGCGGATGCACGCAAGATCGCAGAGGCCTGCAAGCGCGAGGCGGTGCTGGTCGCTGCCGCGGGTCGCTCGGTGGTCGATGCTCTGACCGCGCGAATGAAGGGCGCGGTTGGAGTGGGCGGCCCGGCGCGAGTGTCGCTCGGCGAAGTGTCCGAGATGATCGATGTTGTGCGCTTGGGTCTTTCGGCCGGTCTTTCGTTTGATGCGGCGCTTGAGATTTTCTGCGCCAACCGCCGGTCAGTGCTGGCTCTTCGACTTGAGCGGGCCTGCATGGCGTGGCAGGTGGGCGTGGGCACGCGTGAGGACGAGTTGTTGGCCGCCGCGCGCGACCTGGACGTGCGAGCGCTCGAGACCTTTGCCATCACGGTGGGACAGGCGCTCGCCCTGGGTGCCCCACTTGCCGAGACACTGGCCGCTCAAAGTCGCGAGATCCGTGCGGCTCATCGCGCCGCGGTCGAGCGCGAGATCGAGCGTGCGCCCGTCAAGCTGCTGATTCCCACCGGCACACTCATCTTGCCGGCGTTGCTTCTGTCCATATTGGGCCCGCTGTTGGGAGCAGGCGGGATGATGTAGGGAGGAATACATGAACACGATGACTGACGTTGCTGGCAAGGTCTGGAGCTGGGCTGTTTGCCAGTCAATTCGCGCTCGCCAGCATGCCGGGGAGCTACTGCAGGAGGAGAGTGCGCAGGGCACCACCGAATACGCCATCTTGGTCGGCGTGCTCGTGGTGATCGCCATCATTGCCATTGTCGCATTTAAGGGCAAGGTCCAAGATCTATGGAACGCTATCAGCGAGGGCATCAACAGCCTGTAGAGGGCGAGCGCCCCATCGGGGTGCTGCTGGTGTTTGCTTGCCTGACCGTGGCGATAGCGGCGGTGCTTTGGGGGCTTAACGCCGCGCGGCAGCAGCGTCCTGGGGCCGCCTTCGATTCGGGCTCAGATTCGGCGGTGGCGTCTCAAAAAGATGAGATGCGAGATGCGGACGATTCGGATGTCGCTGTCACGGCGCAAACCTTTCTGCGGACGCTCGACAAGCGGTCTGGCACTGCGACGGATTCACCTGAGGACAACGCGATTGCGGTCCGGCTTGCATGGTCCGAGGACCGACCGATGACCGAGGCAGCGGCGGATATGTTACGCGCCTACCGCGAGGTGCCAACGGCCCAGCTCGCCCTGAGCGGCTATCTCGATATTAAGGGCAACGTATGGGGCGCCATCGTGCGCGATGGGCGCGGCTGGGTCGATATGGTGACGGTTGCCGCGGATGCTGGCGATGCTTCGTGTCGTCTGCGCGCCGTGCGTCTGGTCCCGCAAACAATAAGCTCAAAGGAGGGATCGTGAAATGCATGACGTCCTGCGCGAGGAATCTGCCCAGGCGACGGTCGAATACGCCATCGTCACGGTGGCGCTGTTATCGATCGTGCTGGCGATTGCGGGGCTTTGGCGTGCTGGCACCGATGGGCACTTGGCGGCGCTGGTTGAGCGGGCGGCATCCCATGGCGTTGCCTCGACGTCGGTTATCGACGCCGCTGCGGGCGCTAAGGACATCGCGTTGTATTGATATCGCGCGCGAGGACCGGGCGCAGTCTACGGTCGAGGCTGCTTTTTTGCTGCCGACGTTTCTGATGCTCATTCTTCTCGCACTGCAACCGGTGTGTTTGCTCTATACGCGCGCGGTCATGGAGTCTGCCGCTGCCGAGACCGCGCGGCTCATGACCACGACGACGGCGGAGGACGACGATCTTAAGGAGTTCACCCGCCGCCGGCTTGCCGCAGTGCCCAACGTTTCGATCTTTCATGCCGGCGGGCCGTTGTCGTGGGATATCGAGCTTGGCCGGGCCGGTGCGGGTGGTGTCTCGTCCGTGTCCGTTTCCGGCGAGGTCAAGCCGTTGCCTGTGATCGGTGCGTTTGCGCAGGCTATGGGTGGTACCGCCGAGGGCGGCTACGTTGAGCTCAAGGTCGATGTCTCGTATCAATCGCGTCCCGAATGGCTGGAGGGAGATTATGATTCGTGGATTGCTGCATGGGATTAAGCGTTTCTGGTCTAGATGCGTTTTGACGCGCCGTCCGAGCTGCCATCGCAAGCGAGGCGGCTTTATGGGCCGCGCCGGTATCGACCTGTTTATCGAAGACGGTGCCTACACCACGCTTTCTTCTGCCGTGGTCATCCTAGTGGTGCTCACGTTGTTGTTTTCGTCGACCGCGGCGATATGGAGCATGTCGCGTGCCGGGGATACCCAGGTGGCGGCCGATAGCGGCGCGCTGGCGGGTGCCAACGTGGTGTCGTCCTATCACACGGCTGCCACGGTGGTTGATGCGAGCATCTTGAGTCTGGGGCTAGCGGGGTTTGCCACAATCGGGACGGGCCTGGTTGCCATTCTCATCCCAGGTGCCGAACCAGTTGCCGGCAATATGGTCGACACCGGGATTGAGATCATTAAAACGCGCAACAAGTTTGCCAAAAGCGCATCGGAAGGCTTGCAGAAAATCGAGACGGCTCTGCCGTATCTGATTGCCGCGCGTGCCACGCAGGCGGTGTCGGCGCAGGATACCGATAGTGTGGCCTATACCGGTACGGCGCTTGCCGTGCCCAGGACATCCGAGTCGGACTTCGCTGCGCTCAAAGGGTCAGAGATCTCGACCGATACCATTAAAGACACATCAGATGATTTAGAGCGTGCGGCCGAGGAGCTGCGGAAGGCTTCTGAGGACACGGCGAAGGCTAAAGAGCGCGCTTGGCTGGCGGATTGTGGCGGGTCGGACGAGAGTTCGATTGGCAAGTACTCGTGTATGTGGGAGCGTGCGAAAAAACTAGCAGAACTATCTGACAGCCAGAACCGTCATGAAAAGTCGAGCATCACATGGGAGCCGCAAATAGCGCTCAATCGCGCGAAAACCTATTACCGACAGCGCTTGGCGAATGAAAAACCTCAGGGATCGAGCGTCGAGATGAAAGCGCAGTCAGCCGCTCGAAAAGCGTTCTATGCCTATGCGATTGAAGAGGTCGATCGAGCATACATAAAAGATGATGGCGAACGGTTTTCTGCCTATATCCCACTATTGCCGCGTGTCCCAAACGAGGTGCGGCCGACCGAACTTTACACCGATGCCGCATGGCCTGTAAGCAACAACGACGGCAGAACATACCTGCATTATGGAGTCGAATGCCCCGTCTATCAGAAAGGGACTCCGAGTGGGCTGGCATCTGTTGCTGATTATGATGGTCGTGATACATGCGAAGCGTGCGGCTTCGGCGTGGTTACGCTTGGAAGCGCCCTAATGCCGCCATCGTTCATCGAAAACGGCTTCGAGTACCACTTTGACAAGTTCAAAGAGGCTCTGGAAGACTACGTCGAATGCCGCAACAAAGAGCTCGAGCTCGAGCGTCAGACCGAAGACGAGGCCGATCGTGCGGGCAATACGTTTGACCAGGCCATCAAGGAGCTTTCGGGCGAGCGTCCGCGTATCGCTCCGCCCGGTCGCAACGGCGTGGTCGCCTTTGCGGTTACGGGTGCCATCTCGAGCCCCGACGAGCTCAACTCTTCGTTTAACACGGCAGTCAGGCTTGGCAATCGCGGTGCTATCTCTGGCGCGGTGCTGGCACCCGATGACGCGACGGCGCAAAACAACGTGCTTTCGCGATTTTTCTCGACATTGAAGGAACGCTCGGGCGGCGTTGCCGGCGTGCTCGACGGCGTCATGGATGTTTGGGGACGGCTGCTCGTAGGATACGGTGATATTCAAGGTTCGGCCGACGAACTTATGGACGAGATGATTAAAGGCCTAGGAGGGGGCAGCGGCGCGTTGGGCTCCATCGCATCGTGGCTCGGCGATACCGTTTCGGCGTCCGTGGCGGCGCTGGGTTTGGAACCGTGCGACTTGCGCCTGCGAAAGCCGGTGCTGACCGATTCTGCCAACGTCATTAAGAGTCCGGGGTCTGACATTGCGGGTCTCTCTCAAGCGCAAGACAAACTGCGAAGTATTCCGTTGGGCGTGACCGATCCCAAGGCGCTTTGCGAGGCGTTGGAATATCAAGTCGAACGCACCATTAGCGGTACGGTGTTCACACTTGCGGAGATTCCTCTGCCCGGCGGCGGCTCCATCCCGCTCACCGTCGATGTCGCCACGCTGGTTGGCGCTCTGGGCGGTGGGTCGTAATGAGTATCCGCATGCGTCTGCGCGAGGAGCGCGCCCAAGCGACGGTGGAGATGGCAGTGGTTACGCCCGTTTTGCTGGTGCTGGCACTCATCGTGTACAACGTCATGATCTTTGCCGGCGCTGTCGCGCGCTTCGACCGCGTGGTGCCCGACATCGTGCTGGCGCATGCCGTGGCGTCGGAGGGGGAGGGCGACGAAAGCTCTGCCGATGCCTCGGCGACGGTCCAGACTCAAATTCTGAATGCCATGGAAGGCTATGACTTGCAGATCGAAGTGTCGAGCGAGCAAGGCGCGAAGGCATCAGATGGTGGCCTGCTCTCCCTATCCGGTACGTTTAGGACCTACACCTGCACCATGCACTATGAGCCGTGGCCGACTTCTCTCAGCATCGCTGGCGTTCCGCTGGGGGCGCCGACAACGTTGTCGCACGAGCGCGCGGTGACGGTCGATCCATGGCATCCGGGGGTGGTCATGTGACCGCGGTCTCGTCCTACATCGCTTACGCGCGGGCACTCAACAGGCTGGGTTGGACGCCGGCCGAGTTTGTGGTGGCGGAGTCGTTTGTCGTGCGCCTGCGCGGCATGCTGGGACGGCGTCCGGTTGCCGCCAACGGCCTGTCGCTCGTCATGGCGTTTCCACGCTGCTCTTCGGTCCATACGTGTTTTATGGCCTATCCCATCGACATCGCCTTCATCGATCGCGACGGCAATATCCTCGCGCGCTACGAAAACGTTCGTCCTTGGCGCATGTGCTCCTGCCTCGGCGCCTGGGCCGTACTAGAGCGTCCTTCAATCATTGTTTCGACTCCTGCTCTCCAACGCGTGCCGGCTTAAGAATTGGCGACAGTGGACTTTCGTCATACGAAATTGGGTAAGATGGAGGAGAAGATGCATGGATGTTGAGATCCATCCCAACGCTAAAAAGCACCTGACGGAAAAGCAGGTGCTTAGCGCTTGGCTTGCGGTTACTGAGTGCATTCGTCGCGAGCCGAAGGACGAGCCGCCGAGATGGCTTGCAATTGGATGGCTCTCAGACGGACGAAGCGTGGAGCTTGTCGCGGTCGAGCTTGTCCGTGGGTGGCTTATCATTCATGCCTTGTCTCCGGTTCAGAAGAAATTCTGGCAAGAGATCGAGCGAGCTCGGCAGAGGGGTCGATGATGGGCAAGACGTATACGGCCGCTAATGGTCAGGTTGTAACGGATGAAATGATTGACGCGTGGTGCGAGTCGTACGAGCGCGGAGAGTTTCCGGATGGCGAACACACCGTTGGTGGGATCGTGCATGGACGGCCCCCGCTCTCAGGTGAGGGGACGGCAACGCTGTCGGTCAAGATTCCTCTGGGAATGAAGGAGGCCATTCGTCGACGGGCGGCTGCCGAGGGGATGACGCCAAGTGAGTTTGCCCGTGCGGCTCTGAGTGAAAAACTTCTTGCTGCCGGCTGATGCCTCTGACGTGCCGATTTATAGAACCGAGGCTGTGCTCAAAAACTTTTTTAAAATTCTCGGTTGACCGGAACGCGTCCTTGGTTATACTAATCAAGCCTTGAAACAAGGCACACCTCAAATGGCTGGGTAGCTCAG
>DBGBLM010000021.1:0-5697 GCA_048448865.1 Collinsella sp. | reverse complement strand
GGGTTTGAAAATCTGCCATTTCTACCCCGTCCCCTAATGGCAGGTTTGTCACATTCCCGGAAAGCCTGCCTGGCGCAGGGCTTCGTAGAGGACGATGGCGGCGCTGTTGGAGAGGTTGAGTGCGCTGATGCGGTAGTCGTCCGGGTTGACGAAGTTGCCGCAGATATCCTGTTGAAGGATGGTTTCGTGGCTGCCCTCGGTGTGCCCCAGCGATTCCTCGTGGGCTTCCCAGGCCTCGGCGTTATCGAGTGAGTCGCAATCGCGCAGCATCGGGATGCGCTCGCAGCGCTCGGACGCCGCGGCGAGTAGCTCCTCGGGAATCCCTGAGCTCTCGCTGCCAAAGACCAAGTAGTCGCCATCGCGGTAGGTACTTTGCGCATAGGTACGGCGTGCCTTTTTGGTCAGCAGATGCAGGCGCTCGTCGGCGGGGGAGAGGCCGTTGCGGGCAAGGAAATCCTCCCAGCCGGCATAGGTTGTCACGTCCAAGTTTTGCCAGTAGCCCAGGCCGGCGCGACGCATCGTCTTGTCATCGAGCGAAAAGCCCAGCGGCTCCACCAGATGCAGGCGGGCGCCGGTAACCACGCAGGTGCGGCCGATATTGCCCGTATTGGCCGGAATCTCGGGCGCGTACAGCACAATGTTGAACATGAATCTCCTTGGCTCAGAACGAAAAACCACCACGAAGGGCACCTTCGTGGTGGTTTGGTGGTTGCGTAGGCGGAAAAATGCCCGCTTGGATAAACCTAGGCGCGGTGCCAGTCGGTCAGGCAGGCATCGAGGGAGGCGATGAGCGCATCCTTGTCCATGTGACGGCCGATGATGCACAGGCTCGTCATGCGGTCGCCCGTCTCGTCGTCCCAAATCTGCATGATCTCGGGGTTCTCGTCGATGATCTTCTGCTTCTCGCCCTCGGGCGCGGAGTCAACGAACAGACCGTTCTCCATCAGGCGCATCTGGTGGCCGGCCTGCTCAAACATGTAGCACATGTCCGGATCGCCGGTCTGCCACAGCGGACCCTTGACGCGAATGACCTCGTCGGGCCACTCCTGCTCAACAAAATCGGTGAACTTCTGCAGGTCAAACGGCTTGCGGCGCGAGTAAACAAAGGTCTCGATGTCGTACTCGAGCACCTCGGGGTCATCGTGCTCCTCGGGATGTTCCATGGCATCGATCCAGGCGGCGGAGTTGTAGGCGCGCATAAAGTCAAAGCGGTCGGTGTCGAGCAGCTCCTCCATAGGAACCTCTCCGTTTTGGGCCTCGACGATCACGGCGTCCTTCTGCAGGCTGCGCACGATGGCCTTGAGCTCGGCGATCTGCTCAGGGCTCACGGTATCGGTCTTGTTGAGGATCAGCGTGGAGCAGAACTCGATCTGCTGGATGAGCAGGCTCTCGATGTCGTCCTCGTCGATATCCTCAGCCAGCAGGTCGCGACCGCCGTTGAACTCGTCGTACATGCGGGCACAGTCGACCACGGCCACGATGTTGTCGAGCGCGAGCTTAGGCTCGCCGCCCACCTTGGCCTCGTCGCAGAAGCTCGAGATGGTGTAGGCGATGGGGATGGGCTCGCAAATGCCCGAGGCCTCGATGATGATGTAATCGAAGTTGCCCGAATCGGCGATGCCCTGCAGCTGGTTGGCCAGGTCATCCGAAAGCGTGCAGCAGATGCAGCCGTTGGTGAGCGGGATGAGGTCGTCGGTCTCGGAAAGGCCGCCGTCGGCGATGAGGCTGGCGTCCACATTGATCTCGCCGATATCGTTGACGATTACGGCGGCGCGGATACCGCCGTCGTTAGCGAGGATGTGGTTGAGCAGCGTGGTCTTGCCGGCACCGAGGTATCCGGTAAGCATGATGATTTTCACGGGTTTGTTGGGCATGTGCCCTCCTTTGTTAGACATGGCTTACAGTTGAATCATATGCCAAACGCCTGCTCTTATACCCACGCGCTGGCAAATAACACAGGCTACTCCCAGGCTCCCCATACATCGGGGCAATAACCGACGGTGGCCTTTTTGCCGTTACGCACGATGGGCTCGGCTAGAACCTGCTGGTTCTCGAGCAACTTGTCGAAGCGCTGGCTGGGGGTGAGGTGCTGGATGAGCGCGAGCGTCTCCTCGTCCTTGGCCTTGGGGTTGAGCAGCTTGTCGATACCGCCGACCGCCTGCATCACGCTCGTGAGCTCGCCCTTGCTCATCTCCTTTTCCTTAAGGTCGATAAACTGCACCTTAATGCGGCGCTCTTTGAAGAAGCGCTGTGCTTTCTTGGTATCGAAAGACTTTTTGGTGCCAAAAATTTGCACGTTCATGTATTTGTTCCGCCGTTCTACCTGATGAAGTTGGTGCGCTCGCGATCGGCTTCGGGGGCTTCGATACCGGCGGCCTGTCCTGCCTCGATACAATGCAGGAGCCAGGCCATGTTCTTGCCGATGTTGCGCATGGTGGCCAGGCCCTCGGCGTCCTGGGCGGCCTCGCCCGGCATGGCGCCACACACGTTGTTCCAGTACGTGGAAGCAACCACGGGCATCTGGTTGATGGTGAAGTACTTATTGAGCACGTCGAAGGTGGTCGACGTGCCGCCGCGACGGGCAACGGCGACGGCAGCGCCCGGCTTGTGTGCAAAGGCTTTGCTGCCGGCATAGAATGCGCGATCGAGGGCCGAAAGGATGCGTCCGCTGGGGTGCGCATAGTAGACGGGCGAGCCAAAGACAAAGCCATCTGCCTGCTCGGCGGCAGCGATCAGCTCGTTCACCACGTCATCGTCAAAGGTGCAGCGGCAATCGAGCTTGCCGCACTGACCACAGCCAATGCAGTCGCGAATGGGCTTGGTGCCCAGCTGAAACACCTCGGTATCAATGCCTTCGGCATTGAGTTGCTCGGCGACCTCGGCGAGTGCGCGGGCGGTGTTGCCGTTTGCCTTGGGGCTGCCATTGACCAAAAGAACCTTCATCACAAACTCCCTCTGCTGTCGGTGACTTCTGCAGAGGATTATCGCACGATGGGGGAGGCGGTGTGGGCGCGGTGCTAATCCAGTTTGGTACCTGGCACCTGCACGGCTTTCCCGAGCAACGCTTTGAGCTCGTTCAAAATCGAAACGGGCTGACGGTCGACGCCGTCCAGATGGAGCGTGGCCACGCGAATGGGCGGCTGATATTCAAATGGGCCAAAGAGCACGGGCGAACCCAGGAACCGCTCGATTTCCTCTGCAATCGCATCGGTTTCTTCGGGATCAAAGTCGTCGAAAAGAGCCACGAACATCGGCCCCGTCGAGCGGAACATACGACCCTTACCGCGCGAGCATTCCACCAGACAGGCGGCACATTCTGCCAAAACGCGGTCGCCCGCATCAAAGCCAAAGCGGGCATTGACCTGAGCGATATCGTCGATTTTGATGGCGATCAAACCAGCCTTGCGCGCCACGCGACGCATTTCGCCAATGGCGTTGACCAGGGCGTGAATATCGCCCAAGCCGGTCACGGAATCGGTCGTATCTGCCAAGCTTCGGTTGATGATAATGCCCACATACATGCCGGGCTCGGTATCGGTGCCGTCCAAGCGGTAGCCCGTGCAGTCGCAAAGCACGTATTTTCCGGTGGCATCCATTACGCGATACTGCATGTAGTGGAAGTGCCACGTGCCGTTTATCACCATGTCGAGCTCGACACGTACGTTGTCGCGGTCCTCGGGATGAACGCGGGCGAGCCACATGTCGAGTGAGTTAAAAGGGTGCTGGGAGGGCAGGTCAAAATCGCGCACGGCGTTAACCGACCATTGCGATTCTCCCGTATCGAGATTGAGGATAAACGGATAGCGCGTCTCGGAGCTCATGGAGATCGCTTGGAACACCCGGTCGTTGCAGGGAAGCTGATCGACGATTGGGCGCTGCGGCGCGTCATCGTCTTTCGGTTGCTGCACACGATGCATAAGCTTATAGCGATACATCTTGCGATCGGCATCCATTGTCATCTGGCGACGCGTGTCGCCAGCAAGTGGATCGACGCGCGAGCAGCCAAAGCTAAAGCTGCCGATCATGGGCGCCTTGCCACCTGAGCTCGCCTCGATCAGCCTGGTACGTACCTGCTCCAAGCGCTGCTCGAGTTCAATCTCGTTTGCGGAGAGCGAGATGAGCACAAACTCGTCTCCACCGATACGGAACAGCATCTCATCGTGCTCCATGGTTTCGGAGAGCGTGCGGCAGATGCTCAGAATATAGCGATTGCCTTCGGCGTGGCCAAACCTATCATTGCAATGCTTGAGATGGTCGATGTCAATATAGGCGCAGGTGAAGGGGTCGCCTTTGCGCCAGAGTTGCTCGACGTGACGGTCGAATCCGTTGCGGTTGCCCAAGTTGGTGAGCGGATCGATATAGGCGTTGCGCTCAAGCAGCTGGCGCTCTTGTTGCAGGATGGCATGCGTCTTTTGCAGTTGCTCGCCAACGGCGCGTAGCCCAGCAGGCAGCGCGGCAACATCGAGTTCGGCGGTCGAGACGCCGTTCGCAAGTCGCTGAAGATAGGCAATAATCGATTGCTCGCCCAGGCGATACGACTCGTTCATGATGGATAACCTCCTTGGGCGGAACAACGGTTTGTATCATATCCCCAATTCGGTTTGAATTGGGGATATAAGTTAGCTAATGGAGACAAATATCCCCTTCGACGGTGGCGTTTTGCGCGCGAGCGTATCAGTTGTTATTGCCGCCATCGAGCAATGCCTCAAAATCCTTCGCCTGCATGGGGCGGTAGTAGAGGAAGCCCTGAGCGTAGCGGGCGCCCATTTGTCGTAGCATGTTCGCCTGCTCATTTGTCTCGACGCCTTCGACCACGACGGGCAGATGGAGCGACTGCGCCATTTCGAGCATCGATGAAATGATTTGCGTGCTGCGGCCTTGATCGCGGTCGGTGGGCACAAAGGTGCGGTCGAGCTTGATGACGTCGACGTTGACGTTCTTGAGCATCGCGAGCGTGGACTGGCCGGTGCCAAAATCGTCCATGTAGGTCGAGAAGCCACGGGTGTGCAGATCCGCGGTCAGCTTATCCACGGCCTCGGACTCTCCGGTATAGGCGGTCTCGGTGATCTCGATGTGCATGAGTTCGGGCGGCAGGTTGTACTGGGCGGCGAGCGACCCCATATGCTCGGCGACATCGCAGGCAAGAATGTCTACGCGCGACACATTGAGGGAAATCGGAACCACGCGAAGTCCTCGATTGAGGCGCTCGCGGAGCCACATGGCGACGCCCTGCCAAACATATTTGTCGAGCGTCACTACAAAGCCGCTTTCCTCGAGTGCGGGGATAAGCGTTGCGGGCGAAATGAGAGAGCCGTCCTTGTTAATCCAGCGGGTGAGTGCTTCGGCGCCAATAATCTCGCCGGTTTCCATATCGACCTGGGGCTGAAGATAGTACGTGATGCGACCATTTGACAGCGCGTACTGGAATTCGGTCAGCGTGCGGTTGAACACGATTTCGCGCTTGTACTCCTCGGGGCAAAAAATGGCAATGCGCTCCTTAAAGTCGTTTTTTGCGCGCCGATTGGTAAACATGGCCTTTGCCTGCGCATCGATGGTGATCTCCTCATTGGAATCGATGGGGTAAACGCCCATGGACGGCCAAAAACCTACGCCGCCATCATACCTGGCTACTGCCTCGCGAACGCGGTTGTAGATTTGATGGACGGTGATGTGCTTAAAGGGGATGAGTACGCAAAA
>DBGBLM010000020.1:0-6381 GCA_048448865.1 Collinsella sp. | reverse complement strand
ATCTGCGTAAGCGCCTCGATGCCGGCGGCGGTGAGGCCGGCGTGGGTGTCGTGGCCGCTCGCGAGCGGTCCCTGCGCGTTCCAGCTGAGTGATGACATGAGTACGCCCAGGCTCTTGAGCACCTCGATCAGCGCGGGGTCTTCGGCAAAGAACGTCGCGTTTTCGATGGTGTGGATGCAAGCGACCTTGCCGTCCTTGAGCGCAGGGCGAATGTCTGCCGCGCTGCGTACGTTGACCATGCGGTCGTGGTTGAGCATTGCCTGGCCGCTCATGTGTGCCATGATCTGCGCCTGGAAGCGCGCAGCGTGGGCGGTGGGAATCTCATCGGGGACAAACGTGGCGAAGCACTGTGCCCACGGCGTGTTGCCGATCTTTGCGAGCGAGATGGCGCAGGCGTTGCCCTCGATGAGGTCGAAATCTTGCGGATGCGTTTCGTCGCCGGGGAAATAACCGTCGGTGCCGGCGGTAAAGCGCAGGTCGAGATCGAGCGTGGCCCAGCCGATGCGGTCGGCGGTGTCGCAGTGCAAGTCAAATACGGGATATGCCATGGTTCCTCCGGTTGCAGCGTTTCTTTGCAAACTGTCTTCGAATTGTATGACTAGGGTATAGTTAGCGCCATATGTTCACGGCGGCCCGCGTTGTGCGCCGCCCTTATCACGGAGGTTACCATGTCCAACCAGGGCAAGAAGGTCAAGACTCATTATCGCGGCACGCTCGACGACGGCACGCAGTTCGATAGCTCCTACGATCGCGGCGAGCCGCTGGAGTTCACCTGCGGCGCCGGTCAGATGATCAAGGGCTTCGACGCCGCTGTTGTCGACATGCAGGTGGGCGAGAAGAAGACCGTGCACATTCCTGCTGCCGATGCCTACGGCGAGCACAACCCCGAGATGGTTATTACCTTCCCGGCCGAACAGGTTCCCAACATCGAGCAGATCGAGAAGGGCATGAAGCTTTTCCTGTCCACGCCGAGCGGCATGCCCGTCCCCGCCGTGGTCATAGACGTAACGCCCGAGGCCGTGACGCTCGATGCTAACCACGAGCTGGCCGGCAAGGATCTCAACTTTGATATCGAGCTCGTCGAGGTCGAGGGTTAGAGTATGCCTGAACGCTTGGTTTCGACGACATGCTTGGGAAATCTCAACGATCCGTCCTATGAACTCCTGCTTCGCCGGAAGTTGGGCGGCGTCTTTGAAGTTGACGAGCTGCTGCTCGATTGGGACCAGGCTGATGTTTGCGCGTTTGCGGGCGTGACGGAGCTGGGGCGCACGGTCGATGTTCGGCTGGATGCTGCCGACGGCGGTCGTTTTACCGACGGCGACGTGCTCGCCATCGACCGTTCGGGCATGGTGCCCGTGGCGGTTGTCGTGCGCCTGCGCAGTGCCGAGGTTTATTTGGTCGAAGTTGACCGCATGGACCCGATTGCGCTCGCGCATGCGTGCTGGGAGATCGGCAATATGCACGCGCCGCTTTTCCGAGGCGATTCGGACGAGTATACCGTGCGCATGTATACGCCGGTGCAGCCTGTTTTGGGCCGCATGCTCCGGGGCGTCGAGGGCGTTCGGCTCTCGGTGGTTACCCGTGAACTCGATGCGGACCGGCGCTTTGCGTCGAGTGCGGCGGATGCCGTCGTGAGCATGGCTCCCGACTTTACCATCGTAAAAAAGACGCGCGGCTAAGCGCGTGTATACGCAAGGCGGGCTTTGAGGGGCGACCAATCAAGGTCCGTCTTGCTGTTGATAGGAGGCTTTGGGGAAGCATATGGGTCTTGAGGGAATCAAGCTGATTGCATGCGATTTGGACGGCACGTTGCTGCATCCGGGGGAGCACGAGCCGCGTTCCGAGGCCTTTGAGCTCATCGATGAACTGCATCGTCGCGGCATCGTGTTTATGCCGGCGAGCGGTCGTCAATATGCGAGCTTGCGCTACCTGTTTGCCCCGGTGGCCGATGAGCTCGCCTATGTATGCGAAAACGGAGCCCTAGTGATGAACGAGGGGCGTGCCGTTGTCAAGCGTTCCATGGAGCGTAGCCTTGCTATGGATATCGCGAATGCCGTGGTTGCGTATCCCCATGCCGACGTGACCCTTTCGTGTGAGGGACACCTCTACACCATGAGCGGCAACGATGCGTTCGTCGACCATTTGCGCTATGAGGTCCACTGCGATGTGGCGGTGGTCGACCGTCCTGAGGACATCGACGAGGACGTCATTAAGATTGCCTTCCAGACGCCCGAGGTGGATCAGCCGGCGGCCCTGGAGTATTTTGAGCGCCTCTTTAGCGACCGTGTCGACGTGATGACGTCGGGAACCGAGTGGACGGACTTTATCGGCTTTGGTTCGGGCAAGGGTTCCGCGCTTGCCGATTACGGTCGTGCCCTGGGAATTTCGCCCGACGAGATGATGGCGTTTGGCGATAACGAAAACGACCGCGACATGCTCAACGTCGTGGGCCATCCTTATCTAATGGAGAGCTGCAATCCCTCTATGCGTGGCATCAACGACCGCGTCCGCTACGTGCGCACGGTCGAAGAAGAACTGCGCCGCCTGCTCGCCGAGTAGATATATGTGGCATGCCTAGGAATCTCTTTTTGCTGCAGAGTGCAGAAAGGTGGATTTTAAGGCATGTCCCGAACATCTACCGGCAGTCGGGGCAGAGACCCTCGAAGATGGTGTAGTGCGACGTGACGTGCCAGCCGATTTGCTCGGATGCCTTGGCGTCGAGTTGGGCATCGAAGGGGAGCGGTACGTCGATGGCGCGGCTGCACGAGGTGCAGATGATATGCGCATGCGGCTCGATCGTGCGATCGAAGCGGCTGCCGCCCGGCGTCTTGATGGAGAGAATCTCGCCGGCGTCGGCCAAGAGATTGAGGTTGCGGTAGACCGTGCCGCGGCTGATTTTGTCATCCTGCGCGCGCACGACGTTGTATATTTCGTCGGCGGTGGGATGGTTATAGCTTTGGCGCACGGCGTCAAGAACCAGCTTTCGCTGCCTGGTATTCCTTCTTTGCACCGCCATGCGCCTCGCCTCTTTTCTGTCAACGGTCGTAGGTAAATGATACCGTATTTAGCACACAATACTAATAACGAGGCGTGAAACCGTCTTCATTGGCAAGTGGGGCTCGGGCCTGGGCGTCTACGAGGCGAAAACGCGTTCCCATACGCTCGTAGGAGGCATGAAGCGCCTCGAGATAAGATAGGATATTTGCCGGACCCCCCTGTATCTCCATCTCGACTGAGCCGTCTTCCATGTTACGCACCCAGCCGGTGAGCGCGCGTGCCTGCGCGAGGTTGGTGTTGGTAAAGCGAAAGCCAACGCCCTGGACTTGCCCCGCCCAGCGCAGGAAATAGCGCAGGGGAGTGTCTTGAGTGGCCTCGTCGCTTGCGAGCACAGTAAGCCTGCGGCGCAGCTCGAGCTCGACGTTTGATGGTTTTTGAGGCTCTCGACTGCCGCCGGTGACGCTGGAGAAGAACGTATCGAAGAGACCCATAGCTATGCCTGCTTGCCTGCGTCGGCTGGGAAGGTTATGCCGGCCTGCTGGCGCACGGCATCCATGATGCGCAGTGAGACGAGTGTGACATCGCGGTAGTGGCCAAGCTCGTGGCGTCCCGCCGGGGTCTCCCAAATCTCTTCCTTAACGTTATCGATGCCGCCGATGGCGGTGATAAAGTCTGTGAGTTCGTATTCCATAGTGTTGCTCGATTTGGGCAGGTCGAGCACGCGGCCGTTGTCTCCCTGTTCGCGCGGTGCCTCGGTCGCCGAGCCGCGTACGACGTCGCCGCGATAGTCGATGCGGACGTTGCGGGGCGTGGACAGATGGTCGATCTGGATAGTGCCACGCTCGCCTTCGATCTGCGAGGGCAACAGGTCGTTCGTAATTTTGGAGTGCGCGAGCTCGACGGAGATACGGCCACCGCCGTAGCTGGCGAGGATGGAACCGCAGCCATCGATGGGGCCGTGCGTGAGCTGTCGCGTGGTGGGATCGAGCAGAGTGGTCATGCTCGTAAGGCCGGAGGGCATGCCAAAGATCTCGACCATGGGCTCGACGGTATAGACGCCAATGTCCATGAGGGAACCCGATGCCATATTGCAGTCGAAGATATTGGTGGCGCGTCCCGCGAGAATCTCGTTGTAGCGCGAGGAATACTTGCCAAAGCGCAATGAGGCGCGGCGGATGGGGGCGATCTCGCCCAGGGCGTCCTCGATGGCGTGGAAGGCGGGATCGTGGAGGGGACGCATGGCCTCGAGGGCCACGACACCTGCTGCCTCGGCAGCGCGGAAGACTTCCAGCGCCTGCGCTTCGGTGGCGCAGAAGGGTTTCTCGACGATGACGTGCTTGCCACCGGCGATGCAGGCAAGGGCCTGCTCGTAGTGGAGCGCATTGGGGCTGCCGATGTAGACGGCGTCGACGTCGTCGGCGGACGCAAGCTCGTCAAGTGCGGTGAAGTTACGCTCGCCGCCGTGTTCGGCGGTAAAGGCGGCGCCGCGCTCGGCATCGCGCGAGAGCGTGCCCACAAACGCGGCTTGGTCGTTGGCGTTGACGACCTGGATAAAGTCGTCGGTAATCATGGATGTGCCGATGGTCGCTATACGCAGCATGTATCCCCCTCGTGCCGTTCGGTTTACAGGATGAGTGTAGCGCGAGGGGGCAGGAAATAGCGTGCGAAAACGCCGTTACAGGTCGCTCTCGTTAAAGCCGGTATCGATATCGAGGTTGCTGCCGTCGGCCGCCGTGGTGGCGAGCTCATCGCAGCGCTCGTTGAGCTCGTGGCCGGCGTGACCCTTAACCCAGATGAACTCAACCTTGTGCTTGCTTTTGGCGGTGAGTAGGCGCTCCCACAGGTCGCGGTTCTTGACGGGCTGCTTGTTGGCGGTTTTCCATCCGCGCTTTTTCCAGCCGTCGATCCAGTGCTTGTTAAAGGCGTTGACGACGTACTGCGAATCGGAATGGACCTCGACCTCGCAGGGGCGGTTGAGTGCCTCGAGCGCCACGATGACCGCCATGAGCTCCATGCGGTTGTTGGTGGTCTTGGCGTAGCCGCGCGAAAGCTCGGAGGTGAAGGTCTTGCCGGCGGGGTTGGTGTATTTGAGCACGGCGCCGTAGCCGCCGCGTCCCGGATTTGATCGGGCCGAGCCGTCGGTATAGATGATGACCTTCACGGGCTTCCTTTCGTTGGGTACGTTTCGTGTGAGTGACCATTGTAGCGCCATGCCCGCCGGGGGCTAGCAATCTACGATTTCTACCCCGTCTTCCGACAGTTAGTTGGCATGGATGATGCGGTTGAGCTCGTCGAGGTATTGCTGCAAGAGGGGAGAGGGCTTGCGCTCGTCGTGCATGATATAGCCTACGTGCATCGTTGGGGCGTCTGCTAACGGGATCGATGCCATACCCCATTGCATTTCATTGGAGAGGTCACCGGTCGACAGGGTGTAGCCGTTCGACGTGATAAGTAAGTTAGTAAGTGTTCCGCGGTCCGAGATTCGTATGTTGCGGTCGCAAGGGATATAGCTAAAAGGTTCCTCGGCGTAATAGAAGGAGTTTGAGGTTCCCTGCTCAAAGCTGTAGCGCGTATATGGTGTGAGGTCGGCAAGGGACAGCTGCGAGCGGCGTGCGAGCGGGTGGCGTTCGCTGACGAACACGTGGACTTTTGCATCAAAGAGGGGATGAAAGCTCGCTCGGGCATCGGTAAAGGCCTTCTGCAAGACACGGGTATTAAAGTCATCCAGATAGAGGATGCCGATGTCGCTGCGAAACGCGCGCACGTCGTCGATAATTTGCGCTGTGGTGGTCTCGCGCATGATGAACTCGAACTTGCTGTCGCGGCAGCGCTCGACTACGTTGACAAAGGCCTCGACCGAAAAGGCGTAGTGTTGGGCGGAAATGGCGAGGCGGGCTTGCGGGGTACCGCCGTCCTCGTAGCGGGCCTCGAGCATATCGGCCTGCTCTACGACCTGGCGCGCATAGCCTAAAAGCTCGGTGCCGTCGTTGGTGAGTGCAACACCGCGGCTGGAGCGCGTAAAGATTTCGATATGAAGTTCCTGCTCCAGGCTTTTGACGGCATTGGAGATATTGGACTGTGCCGTATAGAGGCGCTGGGCTGCGGCGTTGATCGAACCGGACTCTGCCACGGCGATCAAAAAGCGAAGCTGTTGGAGGGTCATCGGCGCCCGTCCTTTCGAGTGTTATCTATAAAACCGATAACAAGTTAGCGCTTTTAAGTGATTGACCGAGGAAAACAATGCTCGTACTATTCAAAACACACAAAGACGGTAGGTAATTAAGCCAACTACGGAACCGGGATGCGAAAGGAGGCCCGCATATGAATTGCTTACCAAGACGAATGCCGGGCTCCTGTTTGCGCCCGTCGGCGTGATCAGGAGAC
>DBGBLM010000019.1:0-14227 GCA_048448865.1 Collinsella sp. | reverse complement strand
ATGGAGTCCACGATCGAGATTGGCGACCAGATCCTGGCACAAAAGGTGAGCCTCGAGCTCGGTCAGCCCGTCAAGCAGGGCGATATCGTGGTGTTTCACAACCCCGATGGCACCTCCGAGCATGATGTTCTTGTCAAGCGTGTTATTGCCACGGACGGCCAGACGGTCGACCTGCAGGATGGCAAGGTGGTCGTTGACGGCCAAGCGCTCGACGAGGACTATACGACGGGCATGAGCTGGCCACTTTCGGTCCAAGCGCCCGGTGTTCAGGTAAGCTATCCCTACACCGTTCCCGACGGGTGCGTGTGGGTGATGGGCGACAACCGCGAAAACTCTGCCGACTCACGCTACTTTGGTCCCGTCGATCGCTCTGATTTGATCGCTGTGGCGCTTGTGCGCTACTGGCCGCTCAACCGCATCGGCGCTATCGACTAAAAACCGCTATAGTACAGTACCTAACCGTGTAATCGTTTCGACGAGGGGATATTAGAGGCATGAACGCTTCATCGCTTTCCTTCCAAGACATCATCCTGCGCCTCCAGCAGTACTGGGGCGAGCAGGGCTGCGTCATTATGCAGCCCTATGACTCCGAGGTCGGTGCCGGTACCTTCCATACCGCGACCACGCTGCGCTCGCTCGGTCCCGCCGAGTGGCGCACCTGCTATGCGCAGCCCTGCCGCCGTCCCGCCGACGGCCGCTACGGCGAGAACCCCAACCGCATGCAGCACTACTATCAGTTCCAGGTGCTCATCAAGCCTTCTCCGGTTAACGCCCAGGAGCTCTACCTGGGGTCTCTTGCCGCTATCGGTCTGGACCCCAACGACCATGACGTCCGCTTTGTCGAGGACGACTGGGAGAGCCCGACGCTCGGCGCCTGGGGCCTTGGCTGGGAGGTCTGGCTCAATGGCATGGAGGTCACGCAGTTTACGTACTTCCAGCAGGTGGGCGGCATCGAGGTCGACCCCGTGCCCGTCGAGATCACCTACGGCCTGGAGCGTATCGCCATGTACGCCCAGGGCGTTAACTCGGTCTACGACCTGGTGTGGAGCTACCTGCCCGACGGCACGCCCATGACCTATGGCGACGTGTTCCTCGAGAACGAGCGCGAGTTCAGTGCCTATAACTTTGAGGTCGCCAACGTCGAGATGATGCGTCAGAAGTTTGATGACTACGAGGCCGAGTGCCATTCCTGTCTGGAGCGCAAGCTGCCGCTGCCGGCGTACGACTGCGTCATGAAGTGCAGCCACGCTTTCAACCTGCTCGATGCCCGCGGCGCCCTGTCCGCGGTCGAGCGTGCCAACTACATCCTGCGCGTCCGCGCCGTCGCCAAGGCGTGCTGCGAAGCCTACATGGCCGAGGTCGCCGGAGTCAACGAGAATGCCGACCAGGAAGGCGAGGTGGCGTAAGCCATGGCAGACGCTAAGGATTTCCTGTTTGAGATCGGTACGGAGGAAATGCCCTCCGCACCGCTGAACAATGCCGTCAAGCAGCTTGGCACCATGATCGCCAAGGGTCTCGACGAGGCCGGTCTGGCCCACGGCGAGGTCCGCGTGATCTCGAGCCCGCGTCGCCTGGCTGCACTCGTGGCTAACGTCGCCACTGCGACCGATGAAGTTCACGAGGTCAAGCGTGGCCCCGCGGCCAACATTGCCTTCGACGCTGACGGTAACGCTACCAAGGCCGCCCAGGGCTTTGCCCGCAAGTGCGGTGTGGCTGCCGAGGACCTGGTCCGTCGCGAGGACACTGACGGTCGCGAGTATGTGTTCGCCGAGAAGAACATTCCCTCCGCACCGGCTACGCCGATTCTGACCGCTCTGTGCGAGAAGACCATCGCCGGCCTGCAGTGGCCCAACTACCGCTCTCAGCGCTGGGGTCACGAGCATGCGACCTTTGTTCGTCCGGTCCGCTGGATCTGCTGCCTTTTGGGCGAGGATGTTGTGCCCGTGTCGTTTGCCGACGTGACGAGCGGCAACACCACGCGCGGTCATCGCGTACTTGGCCCTGGCGACCATGTGGTTGCCAGCCCCGCCGTCTACGAGCAGGTGCTCGAGGACGCCGGCGTGCTTTCCGCCGAGCGTCGTCGTGAGGCCATCCTCGCCGGTATCGCCGAGGTCGAGGCTGCCCGTCCCGGCTGCCATGTCGATACGCCCAAGAAGGTCTTTGAGGAGGTCATCAACCTCTGCGAGTGGCCGACGGTGCTCGTCGGTACCTTCGATGAGGAGTTCCTCAAGGTCCCGCACGAGATCATCTGCGAGTCCATGCTCACCAACCAGCGCTACTTCCCGATCTATGACGGCGAGGGCAAGCTCACGCGTGAGTTCGTGGTCGTCTCCAATAGCAAGCCCGAGAACGCCGAGCGCGTGATCGACGGCAACGAGCGCGTTGTGCGCGCCCGTCTGGACGATGCCAAGTTCTTCTACGAGGAGGACCTGAAGATCTCCCTCGACGAGTTCCGCGAGCGTCTGGCCAAGGTCGCCTTCCAGGAGAAGCTCGGTAGCGTGCTCGCCAAGTCCGAGCGCATTGAGCAACTCGCGCTTGCCATCGCTCGCGAGGCCCATCTGGGCGCCCACCTGGCAGCCGACGCTGGCCGTGCCGCGCACCTGTGCAAGGCCGACCTGGTGTCCAGCGCCGTCGTCGAGTTCACGAGCCAGCAGGGCGTGATGGGCGGTTATTACGCGACCGCGATGGGGGAGAACGACGAGGTCGCCCACGCCATTCGCGATCACTATCGTCCCCGCTTTGCCGGTGACGAGCTGCCCGAGGGCACCGCTGGCTGCATCGTGGCCTGTGCCGACAAGCTCGATACCATTGCCGGTATCTTTGCCATCGGCGAGCCCCCGACCGGCTCCTCCGACCCCTATGCGCTGCGTCGTGCCGCTATCGGCATCATCAACATCCTGCGCGACCGTCTGCCGATCGACCCCACGTCGCTCATCGACTTCGCCCTTGAGCTCTACAGTGAGCAGGGCATTGAGTTCGACGCCGCCGAGGTCGCCCAGCAGGTTCGTGACTTCTTCCATGGCCGCCTGGTGAGCATGGCCCGCGACGAAAAGATCCCGGCCGATACCGTTGCCGCCGTCTCCGCGGTGCACATCATCGCCCCGTCCGTCTTCTTCGCCCGCTGCGCTGCGCTCGACGAGGCCCGCAAGAACGATGCCGAGGCCTTCGATAACCTGGCGACCGCCTATGCCCGCGCCGCGCACATCTCCAAGCCCGAGCTGGGTGCGGAGTACGACCGCAGCCTGATGGGCGAGGCCGAGCTCGCGCTTGCCGATGCCTCCGAGGCTGCTCAGACCGCTGTCGATGCCGCCCTTGCTGCCGAGGATTACCCGGCCGCATTTGCCGCCCTCGCCGCCCTGCGCGCGCCCATCGACCGTTTCTTCGATGAGGTTATGGTCATGGACAAGGACGAGCAGCTCCGCGATAATCGCCTTAAGCTGCTCAACCGCTTCGAGGCCGTTTTCTCCGGCATTGCCAACATCGGTGAGCTTGCCCGCAAAAAGTAAGCCAGCCTGCGCGTAAGCGCAAAAGGAGCCCCGCATGGATTGCCCGGTCACCGCTCGTCCCACCGTTATCGTTATCTCCGACTCTCTCGGCGATACCGCTTGTGAGGTGGTGCTTGCGGCGTCCGGGCAATTTGATGAAGGGGCTTTTCGCGTTTTACGTCTGCCCAAGGTGACTTCCGTGGAGCAGGTCAAGTCATTTGTGGGGCCGCGCGTCGATGCCGACCATCGCGATATTGCCGTGTTTCACACCATTGTCGATCCGGCGCTTCGCGCCCGTGTGCTCGATTACCTGGGCATGCTGCATATTCGTTCAGTCGACCTGATTGGCCCGACGCTCGCCGTGCTATCGTCGCTTATCGGTGTGCCGCCCAAGGGCGTTGCCGGCGTGATTCACAAGACCGATGACCGCTACTTCCATCGCATCGAGGCCATGGAGTATTTCGTTGAGCACGATGATGGACGCGGTTGCGACGATCTGTCAGGTGCCGATATCGTGCTGCTGGGCGTATCGCGCACGTCCAAGACGCCGCTGTCGATGTATTTGGCCTATCAGGGTTACAAGGTTGCCAATGTTCCTTTGGCCCACGGCATGGAGCCGCCCAAGTCAATTTACGAGGTCAACCCGATGCGTTTGTTTGGCCTGATTTCGACCGTCGACGTTATTTCCGAGATTCGCGATAGTCGTTTGGGCGACGACTACGCCCGTGCCGTCGCCGGCTCCTATGCCGAGCCCGAGAGCGTGCGCAGCGAGCTCGAGGAAGCCCGTGCGCTCATGAAGCGCCTAGGCTGCTTTGTGGTGCGCACCGACGGCAAGGCCATCGAGGAGAGCGCTGCCGAGATCATCAGCCACTTGGAGGAAATCCAAGAAACCCGCGCCCGCCGCGCGGCCCGCCGAGCCCAGCAAAGCTAGCTCATTGGGGTAGCTAAAATGCTCCGCCTAAAATAACTAACTAAAAATAATACACGATAATGGTAAAGCGATTTAGCAAATTACTTGCATTTGACCAGCAAGTTTCTTGCAGTGGTATCTTCATAAGGTAACCACCTTTACCTACCGTTTACCGCAAGTTTAGCACGTTTACCAAACCGCGCATCCTCTGCTCAAGCCTGTCCAAAACCCGCCGTATAGTTCCCTCACGGTCCGCATCCGACGGGTCGATTCGTTACCACGGTCGTGTGCGAGAGCACATGGAAGGGGAAGTATCGTGAGCGATTGCAAGAGGGTTTACCGTTTTGGTACCGACGCCCAGGGCACTTGCGTGACTGAGGGCGGCAAGTCCATGAACTTCGTGCTTGGCGGCAAGGGCGCAAACCTTGCCGAGATGAGCCGTATCGGCCTGCCGGTTCCCGGCGGCTTTACCATTACCTGCCAGACCTGTGTCGAGTACTCCGGTGCCGGCAACGTGTGGCCTGATGGCGCACTCGATGAAATCGTTGCCGCCGAGGCAGACCTCGAGGCCCGCTGTGGCAAGAAGCTCGGCGACGCCTCCGATCCGCTGCTCGTGTCGGTTCGTTCGGGCGCTCCGTTCTCCATGCCCGGTATGATGGACACGGTCCTCAACTTGGGCCTCAATGACGATTCTGTCCAGGGCCTCATCGCGCAGACGCAGAACCCGCGTTTTGCCTGGGATAGCTATCGCCGCTTTATCCAGATGTTTTCCAATGTCGTCATGGGCGTTGACGCCGACCTGTTCGAGAACGCCCTGACCCAGGCCCGTCTGGTCGCCGGCGTTCGCGTCGATTCCGAGCTTTCGGCCGAGGACCTGCAGGAACTCGTCGAGACCTTTAAGGGCATCTTCTCCGAGAACGTCGATGCTTCCCTGTATCCCGAGCTCGAGGTCGCCGATGGCAAGTCCGTTTTCCCGCACGATCCGGAGCTTCAGCTGCGCCTTGCCATCCAGGCCGTCTTTGGCAGCTGGATGAACGAGCGCGCCTGCATCTACCGCAAACAGCACGGCATCTCCGACGAGCTCGGTACTGCCGTCAACGTCCAGGCCATGGCCTTTGGCAACAAGGGCGAGACCTCTGCGACGGGCGTCGCCTTTACGCGTAATCCGGCCGACGGCACCAAGGAGTTCTACGGTGACTTTTTGGTTAATGCCCAGGGCGAGGACGTCGTCGCCGGCATCCGCAACACCGAGCCCATTGGCGACCTCAAGGCCACCCCGGGCCTCGAGTCTGCAGGTGAGGAGCTCGAGCGCGTGTTCCTGACGCTCGAGGACCATTACCGCGATATGTGCGATATCGAGTTCACCATCGAGCAGGGCAAGCTCTGGATGCTCCAGACACGCGTGGGTAAACGCACTGCCGCCGCCGCCCTGCGCATCGCCATCGAAATGGTCGAGGAAGGCCTGATCACCCGCGAAGAGGCCGTGAGCCGTATCGATCCCGCGCAACTCGACCAGCTCCTGCACCCGCAGTTTGACGCTTCCAAGAGGTACGAGGCGCTGGCCAGCGGTCTGAACGCCAGCCCCGGCGCCGCCGTGGGCGAGGTCGTGTTCTCGAGCGATGACGCCGTCGCGCGCGCAAACGAGGGTCATAAGGTTATCTTGGTCCGTTGGGAGACCAACCCCGACGACTTGAAGGGCATGGTCGCCGTCGAGGGCATCCTGACCAGCCACGGTGGCAAGACGAGCCATGCCGCTGTTATCGCCCGCGGTATGGGTACGCCCTGCGTCTGCGGCGTTGAGCGCTTCCACATCGATGCCGCCGAGAAGGTCGTGCGCATCGAGGGCAGCGACCGCGTGCTGCACGAGGGCGACATCATCTCCATCGACGGCACCCAGGGCATCGTCGTCGACGGTCCCGTCGACCTGGTCTCCGCCGAGCTCACTGGCGATCTGGACACCATCCTGTCCTGGGCCGACGAGATTCGCCTGGACGAGACCTGTGGCCACGCCAACCATGTGCGCGTCAACGCCGACAACCCTGAGGATGCCGAGCTCGCGCTCGAGTTTGGCGCCGAGGCTATTGGCCTGTGCCGCACCGAGCACATGTTCCTGGGCGACCGTAAGAACATCATCCAGAGCTTTATACTGTCCGACGATGAGGCCGTGAAGCAGCGGGCCCTCGCCGATCTGCTCAAGGTTCAGACGGAGGACTTCCTGGCCATGTTCAAGACCATGTCCGGTCGCGATGTGGTCGTTCGCCTGCTCGATCCGCCGCTTCATGAGTTCCTGGATAATCCTCGCGAGTTCGAGGTTGCCTTCACCAAGAAGGAGGCCGCTGGCGCCAGCGAGGAAGAGCTTGCCGCCCTGCGTGCCCGCCTGCGTCGCATCGACGGCATGGTCGAGTCGAACCCCATGCTCGGGCTGCGCGGCGTGCGCCTGTCCGTCGTCTTTGGCGATCTGCCGCTCATGCAGGTCCGCGCTGTGGCCACGGCTGCTGCCCGCCTTATCAAGGAAGGCGTCGACCCGCGCCCCGAAATCATGGTTCCGCTCGTTTCCATCACGGCCGAGCATGTCCAGACCCGCGAGGTTATCGAGCGCGTAATCGCCGAGGTTTCCAACGAAGAGGGCGTCGAGCTCAATAATCCCGTGGGCACGATGCTCGAGCTGCCTCGCGCCTGCATGGTCGCTGACGAGATCGCCCATCACGCAGACTTCTTCTGCTTTGGCACCAACGACCTCACCCAGACGACCTTCGGTTTCTCTCGTGACGACGCCGAGGCTAAGTTCATCCCGCTGTACATGCATAAGAAGATCTTGAAGGACAACCCCTTCGAGACCATCGACACAGCGGTGCTCGAGCTGGTGCGTATGGCCGTCGAGAAGGGTCGCGCCACCAACCCCGACATGCACTTTGGCGTGTGCGGCGAGCACGGCGGCGACCCCAAGTCCATCAAGGGCCTGTTTAACGTGGCCGACGTTGACTACGTGTCCTGCTCGCCCTACCGCGTGCCCCTCGCACGCCTGGCTGCCGCCCAGGCCAAGCTCGAGGCGAAACGCTCCGCGTAACGTTTTGGGTTTAGACGCCTAGCGTAGCCCCCTTCATGTCGCCCGTCTCATTCGTGAGACGGGCGGTTATCATGTGCGGGTTTTGTCTTTTTGTCTGCGTAAAAAATTGTTCTTGCAGCAGAAACCCGCGCGTGTATACTCGAATACGTTTGTTCAACTACGTGCCGGCCAAGGTGGTACGGCACCTCTAGAAGAGTAAGGAATTGCACATGGATTACATCCGCGCAATCGAGCGTCAGCAGATCCGCGAGGACATTCCTCAGGTTCGCGTCGCCGACAACGTCAAGGTTCACTACCGCATTAAGGAAGGCGACCGCGAGCGCATCCAGGTCTTCCAGGGCGACGTCATCCGCATGGCCGGCGCCGGTGCCCGCGAGACCTTCACCGTTCGCAAGATGTCCTTCGGTGTCGGTGTTGAGCGTACCTTCCCGCTTCACAGCCCCAAGATCGCCAAGCTCGAGGTCGTTCGTCATGGTCGCGTCCGTCGCGCCAAGCTGTACTACCTCCGCGACAAGGTGGGCAAGGCTGCTCGCATCCCCGAGAAGCGCTAAGAAGATCGCAGCGTCTGTCCACTCGTTTGGACGTAAGGGTCACCTTCGGGTGGCCCTTCTTTTTATCTGATTTGCATGCAAGGAGGGCCTGGTATGGCCAACATGACGAGCTCGGTTTCGGCATCGCAGGTTGCCGGTGAGTTGGCGAGCGCTACGTTTGAGGAGATTCCCGCCCTCGTGGAGCATTATCGCGAGGATCCGCGCCAGCAGGTGATCAAGGCTTGCGAACGCGCCCTCAAACGCCATGCCAAAGAGCTTGCCGAGCGCGAGCGCGTCAACGGCATGTATGAGCTTATGCACGAGCTTGGCGGCGATGGGGTGGTCGTTGGTGTCGACGAGGTGGGCCGTGGCTCGGTAGCGGGTCCCTTAACCGTGTGCGCCGTGTGCCTTCCCATGGAGCCGCGCGTCTGGGGTATCAACGATTCCAAAAAGCTTACGCCGGCGCGTCGCGAGCTGCTCTCGGTGAAGATTGCCGAGGTCGCGACGGCGATTGGTTTTTGCCATATCGCGCCTGCGGATATCGATGAGATGGGTATGGCCCGCGCTATCCGTACCGCCGTCGCGGGTGCGGTGGCCGATACGGGGCTCGAGCCCGATTGCGTCCTCATGGACGGCAACCCCCTGGGCGCCGTTCCTAACGAGCGCGATGTGGTGAAGGGCGATGCCAAGATCGCCTGCATCGCCGCGGCGTCCATCATGGCCAAGGTCACGCGTGACGAGATGATGGTCGAGTACGACGCCGAGTACCCCGAGTACCATCTGGCCGAGTCGAAGGGCTATGCAAGCCCCGAGCATATCGAGGCCATTCGCAAACATGGACTTTGTCCGCTGCATCGCGTGAGCTTTTGCGGAAACTTTCTGCAGACTGAGCGCCTTTTCTAGGTCAATTGTGGAGACAGGGACTTCTGGAGTTTTGTAAACCAGCTGGTAGCGGGCCGTATGCAGCACCATTGCTGCGTACGGCCCGTTTTTTGTCGGCATTTGGTCAGCTTTTGGTTTGCTTCCGGTACTTACCCGCATGAAAGGTGCCCTCATCATCGGGGCAATGCAGTGTGCGGGAAAGGAGACCCCATGAGTGCCGCAAGCAAAAAGAGCAAGACGCAGCAGCTCAAGGAGCGTTGGGAAAACGGCGAGCTCGACTGCGGGGCGATGACGCCCGAGTTTATCAAGGGACTCAGTCCCCGCGAGCTGGGTATGCTGGGCGAGCTTATCGCAATCGACTACTTTAACGAGCGCGGCTACACCTTGCTGGAGCAGGGTTATCGTTGCACCGAGGGCGAGGCCGACCTGGTGCTGCTCGATGAGCTCGACGATGTCGTGGTAATGGCCGAGGTCAAGACCAGACGCGTCGCACTGGATTGCAGCACGAGGGTCTTTCCGGAGGAGGCCGTGGACGCCCAAAAGCAACGCCGCTACCGCCGCATCGCAAGCTGCTATCTTATGGAGCATTATCCGCTCAAGGCGATTCGCTTCGATGCCGTGGGTGTCACCATCCGCGGCGGGCATATCGCCGAGATCGAGCACCAGTACAACGCGTTCGATTGGCAGGTGTCGTGATGGCGTTCGAGACGTTTGCCGTTCACGCGGCCTGCATCCGCGGCGTCGAGGCGATTCCCGTCACGGTCGAGGTCTCGCTTGCCGGTGGCATCCCAGGCATTCAGATGCTCGGTATTCCGAGTATGGAGGTGATGGAGTCACGCGGTCGTATTCGCTGCGCGATGCGCTCCGCCGGGTTCGAGATCCCACGCTCGGGCATTACGGTCAACCTGGCGCCCGGCGATATCCGCAAGACCGGTAGCGGCTTTGACCTGCCCATCGCCATCGCGGTTCTAGCGGCCGATGAGCAGATTCCCCGTGAAAACCTCGATCGCTGCCTTATCGCAGGTGAGCTTGGTCTGGACGGTACGGTGCTTCCCGTCAAGGGCGAGGTGGCGTTTCAGCTATTGGCTCGCGACATGGGGCTGTCTTTTATCGCCGGCAGGTCCGACCAGCATGTGCCACTCGCGGGCGTAGATTGCGGCTTTATCGACCATCTGTCTCAGCTTGCTCACGGCATGGGCGATGCCGCACGGCACTACTTGGATTCCGAGGGTGTCGAGGCGACCTTTGAGCCCGAGCTCGACTATGCAGACGTGCTGGGGCAGGAAGTCGCTAAACGCGGCATGGCGCTTGCGGCGGCAGGAGAACTCGGCTTGCTCATGATCGGGTCTCCGGGATCGGGCAAGACGATGCTCGCACGCCGTATGACCGGCATCCTGCCCGAGCTTTCCGTTGAGGATCAGCAGGAGGCACTGTGCATCCATTCGGTTTTGGGTGAGAACATTGATGGCTTGTTGGCGGGGCACCGCCCCTTCCGCAGTCCCCACCACAGTATTTCGACCGCAGGCCTTATCGGCGGCGGGCGCCCGGTGCACCCGGGTGAGATCAGCCTTGCTCATGGCGGCGTGCTCTTTTTGGACGAGCTTGCCGAGTTTCCCACTGGCGTGCTGCAGACGCTGCGTCAGCCCATCGAGCGCGGCTACGTGAGGATCGTACGCGTCGACGGGGCTTTTACCTTCCCGTCGCGCTTTCAGCTGCTGGCTGCGAGCAATCCCTGCCCCTGCGGCTTTTTGGGCGATCGCGAGGTGCCGTGTCGCTGCTCGGCGGCGATGGTCGAGCGCTATCGGTCTAAACTGCGCGGGCCTTTGGCCGACCGTATCGACATGATGATCGATGTGACCCGTCCCGACCCTCAAGTGATTATCGAGGGTGCGGAGGGCATGTCGTCGGCCGAGTTACGTGACTACGTTGTGCGCGGTCGCGCCTTTCGCGCTTGGCGCGAATCCTGCATGGACGATGCGGATGCCGAGGCCGAGGATGACGAGACTCGGTCCATTGACGGCGTCGTTTCGACCTTTGAGCTCGATGATGCGGCGGAGAAGTGTGTGCTCGGCCTGTCGAAGCGCACGCATCTCACAGGGCGTGGCATCGTGCGCCTTGTTCGCATTGCGCGCACGATCGCAGATGTCGCCGAGAGCGAGCAGGTGACGCAGGACCACGTGCTCGAGGCGGCGATGTACCAGGGAAGGAGGGACCAATGATGGCTGAGGGGACCTTCGAGCTGCATCCAGGTGACGCGTTGTATCCCGAGACCGTTTTGGAGCTTTCTGATGTACCTCAGACGCTCTATGTGCGCGGCAACCCCGAGGCGCTTTCGACGCCCGCGCTCTCCATCATCGGTGCGCGAAAGGCCTCGCCGTATGGTCTTGCCGTGGCAGAGCTTGCGGCGAAGGTGGCGGTTGAGGCGGGAGTGACGGTAGTTTCGGGCGGTGCGGTCGGTTGTGACCAGGCCTCGGGTTGGGCTGCGGTCAACGCCGGCGGCAAACACGTCGTGGTTCTGGGGACGGGCGCCGACGTGGTCTACCCGCGTTCGAGCGCGGGGCTTATTACGCGCACGCTCGATACGGGCGGCGCGGTCGTGTCGATCTCTCCGTGGGGCATGGGTCCGCGCAAGTTTGCCTTTCCGCGTCGCAATCGCGTGATCGCGGCCCTGTCGCAAGCCCTCTTTGTATCCGAGGCGGGTATGCCTTCCGGGACGTTTTCTACAGCCGAGGCTGCTATGGATTTGGGGCGCGAACTTCTTGCCGTGCCGGGGTCGATCCTATCGCCCGAGTCGCGTGGCACGAATTACCTCATTGCGAACGGTGCCTGCTGCATTGTCGACGAGGAGTCCATCGAGATGGCTATCTCTCGCATATACGGCACCCTGCGCTACTCGCGCCCCGATGCTCCCGGCATTGCCGACCTGAATCCAACACAGCAGACCGTGATGCATGCGCTCATCGCCTCTCCGCTCAAGGTCGACGACATCGCGGCGCTCGTCTCACTCGATGCTGTCGGCGTACTCAAACTCTTGGGTTCGCTTGAACTCGAGGGCCTTATCGAGCGCATGATGGATGGAAGGTATGCGCCCTCCAAGTTTGCCCTTCACGCCCAGACGCCCTTCGGTCACAATGGAAAACGTGTCAATTAGAAAGGTGTTTGCAGATGCAGTTCGATCAGGTGACGGTTATCGGTGGCGGTCTGGCGGGTTCGGAATGCGCGATCCAGCTGGCAGACCGCGGGTTTGCCGTAAAGCTGTGCGAGATGCGCCCCCAGGTGAGCTCCCCGGCTCACCATACCGATCACCTGGCAGAGCTCGTCTGCTCCAATTCGTTTAAGTCGACCCGTCCGGATTCCGCGGCTGGTTTGCTGAAGGCCGAGCTTGAGCGCATGGGTTCAGTCCTGCTCGACTGCGCCCATCGCGCTGCTGTTCCCGCTGGTGGCGCCCTGGCGGTCGACCGTGTTACATTCTCCGAGCTCGTCGAGGCTGAGGTTGCCGCCCGCCCCAATATCGAGGTCGTTCACGGCGAGGTCACCCAGATCCCCGAGGGCCACGTGGTCATTGCCGCGGGCCCGCTGTGTTCACCGGCGCTGAGCGAAGAGGTCATGAAGCTCGTCGGTGGCGACGCCCTTGCGTTCTTCGATGCCGCGGCGCCGATCGTCGATGCCTCCACGCTCGATATGGACGTGCTGTTTTCGCAGTCGCGCTACGAGGAGCAGGGGAGCGGCGACTATCTCAACGCTCCGCTCAACAAGGAGGAGTACGAGGCCTTTATCGAGGCGCTCACCACGGCCGACCGCGTGGTGCTCAAGGACTTTGAGGGCGGCGATCTGTTCCAGGCCTGCCAGCCTGCCGAGGAGGTTGCGCGCACCGGCAAGGACGCCATTCGCTTTGGCGCCATGAAGCCCGTCGGCCTCACCGACCCGCGTACCGGACGTCGCCCTTGGGCGGCGATTCAGCTGCGTGCCGAGAACAAGGAGAAGACCGCCTATAACCTGGTGGGCTTCCAGACCAACCTGACCTTTGGCGAGCAGAAGCGCGTCTTCCATATGGTGCCGGGCCTGGAGAACGCTGAGTTCTTCCGCTACGGTGTCATGCACCGCAATACCTTTGTCGACGCCCCGCACGTGCTCGATGGCACCTTTGCCGTGCCCGGTACCGGCGTGCGCCTGGCCGGTCAGATCACCGGCACCGAGGGGTACATGGAAGCCGTGGCGACCGGTCTGCTCGCGGCGCTCAACACCTATGCAGAGGCTATCGGCGCCGATTCCGTCGAGTTGCCCCGCGTGGGCGCCCTGGGTGCGCTCGTGGGCTATGCGACCGATCCTGCCACCGTGGGCTATCAGCCCATGCATGTCAACTTTGGCCTGGTGCCGCCGCTCGAGGACGGTAAGCGCCGCAGCAAGCGCGACCGCTATCAGGCCTATGCGGACCGTGCGCTCGAGGCCCTCGATGCCTACTTGGCCACGCGTTCCGACTTGTTTGGAGGCGACCGGTCATAGCCTTTGACCTGTACGACACCGTCGACTCTTTTATCGCCTATATCGCACGCGTTGAGGGGCTTTCTCCCAACACGGTGACGGCCTATGGCTCGAGACTGGAGCGCTTTGCTGCCTGGTGCGAGCGCGAGGATATTGATGCTTTCGCTGCCGACGTGCGCACCATTCGTCGCTATCTTGCTGAGCTTTCGCGTGAGCAGGTGGCTCCCCGAACGCTTGCGGCGCACCTGTCGGCTATCCGATCTCTCTATCGCTGGATGGCTGCCGAGGGGATTGTCGAGGGCGATGCGGTCTCGGCGATCGCGTCGCCCAAGCTGCCGCGTGACCTGCCGGGCGTCCTTACGACCCAGCAGGTCGAGGCGCTGCTCAAGACGCCTGATACCTCAACACCCGCGGGACTGCGCGATGCGGCGATGCTCGAGTTGCTCTATGCCTCGGGTGCCCGCATCTCAGAGCTTGCGGCGCTCAATGTGGAATCCATCTCATGGTCCGAGCGCACGCTGCGCCTGTGGGGCAAGGGGAGCAAGGAGCGTATCGTCCCTCTGTATCGTCGTGCGCTCGATGTGACGCGTCTCTATATTGAAGAGGGGAGGCCGGAGTTGCTCGCTCGGGCAAAGTGCCGCGACCTCGCTACCGGGCCGCATCCGCTGCTTATATCGGCGCGCGGCAATCGCATGAGCGCCGCGATGCTCCGGCGGCGGTTCCATACGCTGGCGACGCTCGCCGGCATTCCGGCTGACATCGCCCCGCATGCGATGCGCCATACCTTTGCGACCGACTTGCTCGAGGGCGGTGCGGACCTGCGCTCGGTTCAAGAGCTGCTAGGTCATGCGAGCCTGTCCACGACGCAGAT
>DBGBLM010000018.1:0-4873 GCA_048448865.1 Collinsella sp. | reverse complement strand
CGCCCGACTCGAGCACGCGCGGCTTGGCACCCTCGCGACCCAGGTAGGTGAACGTCATCATAAAGCGCAACGTCTGACCAAAGCGGTCCGCCACGCCCAGCATCTCGCCACGGTCAAGCGCCGCGACACCGTCACCAACCAGGTTGAGCGCCACGCGTTGCCCAGGCAGCGCGCGCGGCGTATCGCCATGCACCTGAATCCCGCGGACACGGCAGACCGTACGCGACGGCAAAGCCATCAGCTCGTCGCCCACCGCAACCGGCGCATCGTGCAGCGTTCCCGTCACGACGGTGCCGGCGCCCTTGATCGTAAAGCAGCGGTCAATCGGCAGGCGCGGCGCGGCATCGCTTCGCTCGGCACGCTCGCGACAGGTATCCCAGCAGACACCCACCTGCTCGTCGAGCACCGCAAGCAGCCCGTCAATCCCCTCGCCCGTCTTAGACGACACGGGCACAATTGGCGCGCCCGCAAACACAGTACCCGACAAAAAGTCATCGACATCGAGCTCGGCCAGATCAACCATCTCGCTATCGGCCAGGTCGCACATCGTCAGCGCGACCACCATATGCGTAACGCCCAGCAGCTCCAGCACATGCACGTGCTCGCGGGTCTGTGGCATTACGCCCTCGACGGCAGAGACCACCAGCACGGCCACGTCGATACCCGTGGCGCCCTGCACCATGGCGCGCAAGTAATGCGCGTGGCCCGGCACGTCGACCAGGCCGACGATCTTGCCACTCGGCAGCGCCAGCTCGCCAAAGCCCAGCTCCACGGTCATACCGCGACGGCGCTCAACCTCCAGACGGTCGGGATTCTTGCCGGTCAGCGCCTCAATCAGTGCCGACTTACCGTGGTCGACGTGACCCGCCGTGCCAACGATAACGGGACACTCCACCAGCGCCTGAGCCTCACTCATCGTGCAACCGCCTTCTCAACGCAAGCGACGAGCGTAGATGCCGCCGTCTCGATATCGCGGTCGCCCACGAGCGTGCGCGCATCAAACAGAATGCGGTCGTGCGAAGCGCGCGTGACGACCGGCGTATCGAAGTCTTGGACGAGCGAGCGCTTGAGAGCGTCGACGGACAGGCGCCCGTCGACCGGGCAGACGGCCACGCACATCGTGGGCAGCTCGACGGTAGGCAGCGAGCCGCCGCCGGGAGTCGACGACTCCTCGACGATCTCCACCTGAACGGCGCACGGGCAACCCGCCTTATCGAGGCCCGCCACCATCAGATCGCGCAACTTGCGTGCGCGGCGCTCCAGATGAGTCTGCGGAAGCGTGAGCATATTGAGCACCGGCACCTCGCGATGGGCCACATCCGCCCCATCCATGTAAATGTGCAGCGTAGCCTCGAGCGCCGCCAGTGCGAGCTTGCCCGGGCGCAGGGCACGCATAAGCGGATGCGACCCGCAGGCCTGGACCAGATCGCGACGACCCATGATAATGCCCGCTTGTGCGGCACCGAGCAGCTTATCGCCCGAGCACGACACGATATCGAGCCCCGCCGCGACCGAAGCCGGCGTGGGCTCCTCACCGCCGCGCACCAGGATGTCATCGGGCAACAGCGCGCCCGACCCCTGATCCTCGTAGAACAGCAGGCCATGCTTGTGGGCCAGGGCGGCAAGCTCCCGAGAGCCCACCTCCTCGTGGAAGCCCTCGATGCGATAGTTGGAAGGATGGACCTTGAGGATCATCGCCGTATCGGGCGTGATGGCGCGCTCGTAGTCGCTCAAATGCGTGCGGTTGGTGGCCCCGACCTCAACGAGCTTGGCACCCGAGGCCTCCATAACATCGGGGATACGGAAGCTGCCGCCGATCTCGACAAGCTCACCGCGGCTGACGATGACCTCTTTGCCTGCGGCATGGGTCGCCAGCACCAGCAGCACAGCGGCGGCGTTGTTGTTAACGACCAGCGCGTCCTCGGCACCGGTAAGCGAGCGGATCAGCTGCGCGGCATGTTCCTTGCGCGACCCGCGCGAGCAGGTGTCCACGCTGTACTCGAGCGTGCTGTACCCGCGCGCGACCTCGGCCACGGCCTTTGCCGCCGACTCCGCGAGCGGGGCGCGGCCCAAGTTGGTATGGATGACCACGCCCGTAGCGTTGACGGCAGGGCGCAGGCTCGGCAGCGCGGAGCGGTGCGCACGCCACTCGATGGCCGAAGCCAGGTCGCGCTTAGAGCGCGGGGCGGCGCCGGCGCGAATGGCGGCTCGCTCCTCGTCGAGCTCGACCGTGACGGCGGCATGCACCACCGCGTCGCAGGCCTCCCCCGCCGCCTTCACCACCGGCCACTCGGCAAGCAGCTCGTTGACGGAAGGAATGGCACGCAGACGAGCGCGCACCTCATCGGACATGTTCTGGCTATCGCTCATGTGCGGCCTTTCAAAAGAAACGTGGATTAGTCAAATACATCAGCTGAGTCAATTACTCGTCATTATCCCCGTGCGCGGCGATCTTTTCCACGCGAACGGCGTTTTCCTGGGTGAGCGCGGCGCCCGTCAACGGGTCCCAACGCAACGGTGTATGGTCGAGCGGGCCCACGCCCAGGGCTTGAGCGCCACCGGCATCGGCGCCAAACGAACGCCCACCGGGGGCGGCCGAGGTGAAGATGCACGCCGGATGCAGATAGGGCGTCGTCTCCACGCGCACGCGATCGCGGCCCATGTCGCTCACAAGCTCGACGACCTCGCCATCGGCGATACCCATGAGAGCGGCGGCATCGGCATTCATCTGCACGGCGTCCAAGTCGGAACCCGCTTCGGCGGCACCTGCCGCCGCGAGCCTGCGCGAGGTATGCGACTCAAAGGGACGGTTGCCGCTAATGAGACGAAACATCCCCGGGCCGGGCTCCACCATGGGCGCGATCCAGTTGGGCACGCGACCCAGACCGGCTCGTTCCCATACGTCGCTTGCCAACGCGATCCTGCCGCCGTTCAAGGGAATCACCGGCTCGCCCGTACGCGACGGCTGCGCAACGCCCGTGTCGGCCCAGCCGCGCTCCTTGAGCTCGTCCAGATCAATACCAAACGGAGCCACCTGAGCAGCGGCCAGATCGTCGGACGTAAAGTCGAAGTACTCGCCCACGCCACACGCCTGCGCCAGACCGGCAAAAATCTCCCGACCGGGACGTGTGTCATCATGCTGCACAGGCAGCACGGCGTTGCGGTAGAACACGCGCGCATCGTTGGCGCCCGCCAGCGTTCCCACGCCGCGGTCAGCCTCCAGATACGTCACGTCGGGCAGCACGAAATCAGAAGCACGCGCCGTCTCGGACCAGCGAATATCAATCGTCACGAGCAAGTCGAGCTGCTGCAAAATACTCAACCAAGCCTGTGCATTGCCATAGCCCGCACCGGGGTTACTGGCATAGACGATGAGCCCACGCAAATCGCCGGCAAGAATCGACTGACCGATGGTCGTGCACAGGCCGCGCACCGGATCGACCAGTGGATAGCGCTCGGACCCCAGCTTGGGCCCACGCGGCACCGGCGGCGTCGCAAAGCGCGTGGGATCGAGGTCGCCCAACACAAGCGGCGTGGGCGGGTTGAGCGCACCGCCCGCGTGTCCGATGCAGCCCAGCAGCACGTCGACCAAGCAAATAGCGCGCGCGGTCTGGGTGCTATTGGCATACGCGATTCCGATGCCGCCATGAAAGCCCGCATCCACCACGGCGGCAGGCGCGGCGGCAGCGAGATCGCGCGCCGTGGCGACAATCTCTGCGGCCGGCACGTCGCACATCGACTCGGCCCACTCGGGCGTCCAAGCACGGGCCGCCTGCGCCAGCTCATCAAAACCCGTGGTATAGCGGGCAACGAACTCGTTGTCGTACAAGTCCTCGGCAATGAGCACATGCGCAATGCCCAGCAACAAGGCCAAGTCACAGCCCGGGCGCACGCGGAGCCAGCGATCGGCAAGCGCGGCGGAGCCGCTGCGCCGGGGGTCGACCACGATGATCTTCGCCCCGCGCCGGCGTGCATCGTTGAGCGCATCGACAGCTCCCATCGTCGACGAATCGACGATGGAACGCCCCAGGTACATGATGCAATCGGTATGCGCCAGGTCGGAGGCGGGACTATAGCCCAGGCTGTGCTCCCAACCGGTAAGTCGGCTTACCTCGCAGGCGCCATCGGCACCGTATACGTTGGGCGAGCCCAGCGCATGCATAAAACGATACGCCCAGTAGCGGTCGAACGAGGGCACGCCGAGCGTCATGCCCAGCGCACGAGGCCCGCACTCGTCAACAATCCCCAAAAGACGCTCGGCAATCTGAGCAAACGCCTCGTCCCAGGTAATCGCATCGAACCCCGAGCCATCCCGGCGGCGTCGCATGGGGTGCACAATGCGGTCGCGCTCGTCAAACGGCATTGCCAGGCGATGCCGTCCGCGGGCGCAGAGGGCACGCGCCGCGCACGGATGCCCCGGCACCGGCAACTCGGCCACCACGCGACCATCCTCAACGCGTGCCGCAAAGGCGCAATCGGCATAGCATCCCCCGCATGTGGTCACCACAGCGCGACCGTCACGCTCCACAGCAGATGCCATCTCGATTACCCCTTTCACAGGTCAAACACAACAGGCAAGCAGCACGCCAACGAGCCCCAGACCCAAAAAGCCTCCCGCACGGCAACGCCCCGCGGGAGGCCCAACGTCAAACAGACGGTACCTTACGCCTCGGACTTCTTGGCGTAGACAAACCAGTAGCCGAGCGCGATCAGAACCGCGCCGCCCACGATGTTGCCCAGCGTGGCGGCGGATAGATTAAACGCAATACCCGCGACGTTGAGTGCATCGGCGCCGGCGACCTTGGCACCATAGCCGCACGCGTGCATCACGGCACCCATGGGCAAAAAGTACATGTTGGCAACGCAGTGCTCA
>DBGBLM010000017.1:0-5212 GCA_048448865.1 Collinsella sp. | reverse complement strand
TTCCCTTGCGGCGGCTTGTTTCGTTGGTTTGTCTTGATCTGTAACAGTTGTAAGGACGAAAACGGGCTAGATGTTACAGATTGAGATTATTTAGGTCGATATCGGCCGTTTGTCTCGATCTGTAACATCTTGAGTCGATTTTGCCGAGTTACTGTTACAGATCGAGATTATCTTCTCAGCGGAATTTGAATATCTCGATCTGTAACAGGTGGGCCGAAAAATGGACTCTAACTGTTACAGATCGAGATGTTTGTGGGAACCACCGCAAAGGTGCCTGTCCCCTTTGCGGTGGTTTTGGGCTGCGGATCTTAATACTGCCACATGTGATTGACGGGGCCGGAGCCTTTGCCCATGTCAAAGCCGGCGGCGAGAGCACCGGTTAGGTAGGCCTTGCCGGCGTTGACGGCGTCGGCAAGATCCATGCCCTGTGCCAATGCGCAGGCGATGGCGGACGAAAGCGTGCAGCCGGTGCCATGCGTGTTGCCGGTCTCGATGCGCTTGTGGCGGAACCACGTGGTGAGCGGATCGCCCAGGTGGTTGCCCTCGTCATCGAGCGGCGCGGGCTCTGCTAGCACATCGTTGGCTTCGTTGACAAAATGCCCGCCCTTAACGAGGGACGCGCAGCCAAAGCGGCGGGTGAGGAGCATGGCAGCGTTTTGCTGCGTGCGCTCGGAATCGACCTCGTAGTCGAGCAGCGCCATGGCCTCGGGAATGTTGGGCGTGATGACGGTCGCCAGCGGGAACAGGCGACGCGTGAGCGCCTCGGCGGCATCCTCGGCAATAAGGCGAGCGCCCGACGTGGCGACCATAACGGGGTCGACGACCACGTTGGTTGCGTTCCATGCGCTCAGGCGGTCGGCGATAACTTCGATAATCTCGACAGACGAAACCATGCCGATCTTGACGGCGCTCGGGCGGATATCGTCAAAAACGGCGTCAATTTGCGCGGCTACGATATCTGGCGAGATATCCTGCACGGCGGTGACGCCCAGTGTGTTTTGCGCTGTGATGGCGGTGATGGCCGTCTCGGCATACAAGCGGTGCGCCGTGATGGTCTTAATGTCTGCCTGAATGCCGGCGCCACCGCTGGAATCGGATCCTGCGATGGATAGAACGGCGGGTACCTTACTGCGATCCATGTTCGCTCCCTTGTCCGGTCGGATTCAAATGGGTCTTTTACCCCGCATTATAAAGATGCCCGGGCCGGCTGTATTCCGAACCCGGGCGGGTGGTGCAATCTTTACGCAAATGTTAGCAAATGTTCACACATCAACAATTGACGGGCCCCGCAGCGGGCTTGCGGGCGATTGCTTCGAAAAAGCTAATCCTCCATGCCAAGATCGATCGTCGTGCCCTCGAACACCTTGTTGACGGTGCGGACAGCACACATCTTGCCGCACATGGTGCAGGTGCCCTCAGTGGCGGCAGGGGACTCCTCGTAGCGCTTCTTACCGGTGACAGGGTCGAGAGCGCACTTCCACATGGCATCCCAGTCGAGCTTGCGGCGCGCCTGGCCCATCTTGTCGTCCATGTCGCGGGCGTGCGGCACCTTCTTGGCGATGTCGGCGGCGTGCGCGGCAATCTTAGTGGCCATAAGGCCATCGAGCACGTCTTGGGCGTTAGGCAGGCACAGGTGCTCGGCGGGCGTTACGTAGCACAGGAAGTCGGCACCGGAGCTCGCGGAGATGGCGCCGCCGATGGCAGCGGTGATGTGGTCGTAGCCTACGCCGATATCGGTCACCAGCGGCCCCAGCACATAGAACGGGGCGTTGTGGCACAGGCGCTTCTGCAGCTTCATGTTGGCGGCGATCTCGTCGAGCGCCATGTGGCCCGGTCCCTCGACCATAACCTGGACGCCGGCGGCCCATGCGCGCTTGCACAGCTTGCCCAGCTCGATCATCTCGGCGGTCTCGGTTGCGTCGTTGGAGTCGTAGAGACAGCCCGGGCGGCAGGAGTCGCCAAGCGAAATCGTCACGTCGTACTCGTGGCAGATTTCGAGCAACTCGTCGTAGAACTCATAGAACGGGTTCTCGTTACCGGTGACCTCCATCCAGCCAAACAGCAGCGAGCCTCCGCGGCTCACGATGTTCATAAGGCGGCCGGTCTCCTTAAAGGTCTTGGTGACCGACTTGTTGATGCCGCAGTGGATGGTCATAAAGTCCACGCCGTCCTCGGCATGCGCGCGCACGACCTCGAACAAGTCATCCTTGGTAAGCTTGACCAGCGGTTTTTCCATGTAGCCGATGGCATCGTACATGGGGACGGTGCCCACCATGAGCGGCGTCTCGTCGATGAGCTGCTGGCGGAACTGGCGTGTTTTGCCCGAGTTGGAGAGGTCCATGATGGCGTCGGCGCCAAAGTCCTCGGCGATCTTGACTTTCTTCCATTCCTCTGCGGCGTCGGCCTTGTCGCCCGAGATGCCCAGGTTGACGTTGACCTTGGTGGACAGGCCCTCGCCGACACCAAAGGCGCGCATGCCCTTTTTGATGTGCACGATGTTGGCGGGAATGGCGATGCGGCCGTCGGCCACGCGCTCGCGGATGTACTCGGGGTCGCGATGCTCGCGCTCGGCGACTTCCTTCATCTGCGGTGTGATCTGCCCGGCGCGGGCGAAGTCGATTTGCGTGACGAGCTTGGGCTCGGTCTGTGTGCTCATTGGCACGGCTCCCTTCGTTGGCATTACCCATATCAGGTTTGTGGGTCAGGGCGGGCGCGCCCAATCTCAGCCTGCCGTCTTGTCCTGCAAGCTCCCCGTTATGTCATGGGCTCAAGTATAGCCTGAATGGGTACGATTGGGCCAACGAGCGTGCCTGTGGGGAGGCGAACATGGAAGACAAGCATCTATATCGAGAGACGCAATGGGATGTATCGGCCGAGGAAAGCCGCGCGCACCATGGCCTTGTCGCGATTGGTTTTGCGGTGCTTGCCGTGCTGGTGATTGCCTTTTGTATCTGGACGTTTGGCGGTCGCGGCGGCGCTGCCTGGGAGTTTGAGGCCGACGATGCCCTGCCGATCATGACGGTAAAGGTCGCTGGCGGTAACACGGTGGCAGCTCCCGGCGACTATTGGTATCCGTGCGATAGATTTGTCCAGTTGCAGCTGAGCGGTGGCTCCATTCCTGGTGAAGAGATCGAGCGCGTGGCTTTCGATGCGTCGCTTAAGACGCTGTCGGTTGAGCTCAAAGATCAAGGGGATGTGCCCACGACGATGGATATCGCGCTGACGGAATGGCGCCTGGAGCCCCCGTCGGGCGTCAAGGTGTCTGAGGTGGAGCATGTCAAGATTACCTATCAGGACGGCTCGACAAATGAAATTGTCAAAGCCGACGGCTTGGCGGAATAGACGCCGTGCCTAGGCAGCACATTCAAAAGTAGCGGTGGTCCTACAAGGTCTGTTCGTTCAGGAAGACCAAAGTGTTTTTATTTGAAAGCTCGGGAAAGTGACGATAACCAACGTCGAACGCGGTGAGCCCGCTTACATCCTCGAACTTGTTTTCTGCCATCCAGCGCACCATGGAGCCGCGCGCTTTTTTGCTGGCGGTCGAGCGTTGGATGGGCTTGCCGTTGCGGATGCCTTCGCCAAAGAGGCATGTGACGACCGTGGCTTCGGTGGTGAGGCGGGGTAGAACGGCTTTGGCGTATTCCGCGCTGGCGAGATTGACGATTGTAGCGTTGGAGCCTGCCGGAGCGATGGCCCGTGCGAGCTTGTCGCCCCAAAACGCGTAGAGGTCTCGGGCATTGTCGACGGCAAGCTTCGCGCCCATCTCCAGCCGATACGGTTCAACGGCATGAAAGGGGCGCACGCATCCGTAAAGGCCCGAGAGGATCCAGAGATGGTTTTGCAGCCAGTCGAGCTGTGCGGCATCCATGACCTCGGGCGCCATGCTTTGGTATTGAATGCCGTGATAGGACATGACGGCAGAGGAGATTCGACGCGCGATATCGGGATCGGCGAGGCTGGCATCGCTCAGGACGGGCATAAATTCGTGAAGCGTATCCAGGCACGTTGTAAGCAGCCTGTCGCTCACGTTCCATAGCGCCTGCAGGCCGCCGCTGCCTTCATTCCGCTCGATATCTAGCAGTGCGCGGTGGAGGCGAGCTGTCTCGCGCGCAAAGGGTGTAATGCCCAGGACTTCAAAAGCATCTTGGGCCGCGCGCATTTGCTTGGCGGGCGAAATGATGACCTGCAGCATAGACTCTCCTCTGCCAAAAAAGAAGTTGCGGTGGAATACGGTCTGTTTTGGCCGTGTATGGGCCAGTTTAGTCCGTATTTCACCGCAACTGATGAAGGGTGGATTAGGCGCGCTCGATGAAGGCCTTGTAGCCGCGGTAGGCTTCGTAGATGTCGGCCTTGTTGGCGACCTCCCACAGGGCATGCATGGACAGGACGGCAACGCCGGAGTCGATGACGTTCATGCCGTACTTGGCCATGATGTAGGCGATGGTGCCACCGCCGCCCGCGTTGACGCGGCCGAGCTCGCAGGTCTGGAAGTCCACGCCGGCCTCGTCCATGATGTCGCGGACGAGGGCCACGTACTCGGCGTCGGCGTCGTTTGAACCGCCCTTGCCGCGGCTGCCCGTGTACTTGTTAAAGCACAGGCCGCGACCCATGAAGGCTGCGTTCTTGGTCTCGAACTTGCCGGCGTAGCCTGGGTCGAAGCCGGCGGACACGTCGGAGGAGAGCATGCGGCTGTGGGCGAGTGCACGGCGCAGGGCCAGCGGGCTATCCTTGCCGGCGAGCGTCATGATCTCGGCGACGGTGTTCTCGAAGAAGCGGCTCGTCATGCCGGTGGCACCCACGGAGCCAATCTCCTCCTTGTCGACGATGAGCGTGATGCTCGTGCGCTCCACGTTGGCGACGTTTATCTGGGCGAGCATGGACGGATAGGCGCAGACACGGTCGTCATGGCCATAGCCCAGAATCATGGAGCGGTCGAGGCCCATGTCGCGGGCCGGGCCGGCGGGCACGACCTCGATCTCGGCGGAGAGGAAGTCCTCCTCCTCGACGTCGTATTGCTCCTTGAGGATGTCCAGGAACATCTGCTTGACGGGCTCCTTGGGGGCGTCCTTGTCGTCCTCATCGAACTTGACGGGGCGGCCGCCCACGATCACGTCGAGAATCTCGGCATCGACGGCGTCCTTGGCAGGCTTGGACATCTGCTCGCTCGAGAGGTGGATCAGCAGGTCGGAGATGGTAAAGACCGGGTCGTCCG
>DBGBLM010000016.1:0-3657 GCA_048448865.1 Collinsella sp. | reverse complement strand
CTTGAGTTAACCCTTGCAAGCCTGCTGCCCCCGCGGCCCGGTTCGGCCGCGGGGGCGTTTGCTATTTACCTAGTCCCCGATGAGACCCTCAGTCTGTGGGTAGTCCTTGGGGACGTTCTTAAACGACTAGTCATTTAAGTCTGTCCCCAATGACTGCGGAAACCCGGCACTTGGGTAAACCCGGCACTTGGGGACGTTCCTTTTAATATGAGCAGGACATTGTCAAGAGGCAAAATCGGGCCTGGCCCCAACGATATGGGGTCAGGCCCTCTCCCTATATCAGCCCGTCCGCGGCGACCTCGGCGTGTCTTACCGACGCTCGTCTTTGCAGTTTAATATCCGCCCGCGGCGATCTCTCGCTGGGCAATCCGTTGCTGCGGCTGAGGCTTCTACGTCGAACCGACAGTCTGTGCACGCGTGTGGCGCCCTGGGCGCTCGCAGAAAAGGGACCTGAGGTTCGCCTCAACGGCTTCGGATCGAACCGCTTCCGGGGTGACTGGCTTATGTGCGGGGGACCGCCCCCCTACGCCTCCTCGGCCATGAGGCCGACCGCCCATACCCAGCAGGCGAGCTCGCGCGCCGTGGCCACGTTCGCCTTGTTGCCGTGGACCCCGCGCGCGAGCAGCGCCTCCCGCCTCTCGGCCAGCCTCCGCACGCCCTTGGCGGCATGCCTCCGGGCGACCCGGTCCGGGGCCTGGCCCTTGGCGAGGTCCTTCGGCCGCCCCGAGCACGTCAGGTAGTGCCACGCGGCCTCGACCAGCGCCTTCCTCAGGTGCTTGTTGCCAGCCTTGGTGATCGCGCCCCTGCGGTCGCTCTCCCCGCTGGAGTGCTCGGAGGGCGTCAGGCCGACCCACGCGGCGAACGAGCGGGCATTCCTGAACCTCGAGAACTCGCCGGCCTCGAACACGAGGTCGGCGGCGGACGCGGTGTCTACGCCCTTGAGGCAGCGGAGGGAGTCGACCCTCTTCCTCCACCTGGGCTTGCGGGCCTCGGCCCCGACGAGCCCCTCGAGCCTCGCCTTCTCCTCCGCCGCCCGCCTGACCGCGTCGACGTAGTAGGCGAGCACGTCGTTGTCGGCCCTCTCCGCTGTTAGCGTCAATATAATTTTCACCATTTCCACCAACGCATTTTCGCCAATCGCGCCAACGCGGATACGCCGGATTCGCCAACGCGGATGTGCCGCTTTCGGCGCCTAGGCGCCCTCCTCCTTCCCGTCCTCACCGCCGATGGACACGTCCTTCAGGCGGTACGACCGGCCCGTTATCTTGATCATCGCGCAGTGGTGGCACAGCCTGTCGGCGACCGCCGAGGCCGTGACGTTGCTGCCGAACACGTCGCCCCACCTGCCGACCGGCACGTTGGTCGTGACGATCGTCGACCGCTTGAGCGCGTAGCGCCTGTTCACCAGCTGGAACAGCAGGTCGGCGCCCTCCTTCCCGATATCGAGGTAGCCCAGCTCGTCTATTATCAGCAGGCTGCAGTGCTCGTAGAACCGCATCCTGCGCGCCAGCGCCTCCTTCGCCGAGGCGTGCTTGAGGTCCTCGACCAGCCTCGAGCAGTCGGCGAAGTACACCTGCTTGCGGGCCATCACCGCCTCGTGGCCTATGGCTATCGACAGGTGGGTCTTGCCGACGCCCGGGCTGCCGACGAGCACGACGTTGTCGCCGCGGTCGACGAACTCGAGCGTGGCCAGCTGCTCGACCAGCCCGCGGGGCACGCTCGGCTGGAAACCCCAGTCGAAGTCGGCCAGCGTCTTTATGTAGGGGAAGTTGGCCATCCTCGTGCGGCGCTCGTCGTCGGCGCGCCGCTTGAGGGCTATCTGGGCGTCGGTGAGCTCGAGCATGGCGTCGACCAGGCTCTTCCTCCCGTCGGCGACGAGCCTGACGTACTCGGGCACCGACGACGCCATGCCCTCGAGCCCCAGCTCCTCGAGATTGGCCGCCAGGCGGTTGAGCGGGCTGGCCTGCACCGCGACGCTCACAGCGAGCCCCCTATCGAGTCGAGCAGCCCGAGGTTGGCGGCGGCGGCCGCCTCGATGTCGCCGGCGGCGTCGCCGAACCAGCGCTTCCCGGCCATGGCCTCGGCGTAGTGCGCCGGGTCGTAGGCCGGCCCGCCCGCCACGTGCGTCGCCACCAGCTCGCCGCCGACGTAGCAGTCCATCGCGCCGCCGGGCATGCAGACGATGCGGGCGGGCCTGCCGATGCAGCGCCTGGGCACCGACATGGGCTCGCCGTGCGCGCTGACCAGCATCGTGGCCGGCACCCTGGCCACGCGCACCACGTCGCCCATCGCCTCCTCGAGGGCGCGGAGGTTGCCGACGGGCAGCAGCGCGTCCTTCTCCTCCATGAACAGCGCGGAGGGCGGCAGCCCCGTGGTCTCGTTGGGCTCGGAGTCGCTGGCGTCCTCGATCCGCGCGATGATCTCGTCGATGTCGTCCCAGCCGTCGAAGTCGCCCTGGTAGGCCGCGAGCCGCGACAGGAAGCGGTTCGACGACTCGACCTTGCCCTTGGTCTGGGGGCTGCGCGGGCGGCACAGCTTCAGCTCGAAGCCGGCGGCCTTGGCGAACTCGTATGCGCGCTGGACCTTGAGGCGCCTGCCGCCTTTGACCGTCACCAGGGCGGACATGTTGTCCGTGACCCACTCGCGGGGCACGCCGCCGAGCCTCGCGATCGTGGCGTACATGCACCTGACCAGGTCGTCGGTCGTCCTGGTCCCCGACCGGATGAATATGTGCCTGCGGGAATGGCCCAGCGTCGCCGCGAACACGTTGAACTCGAACAGCTCGCCGTCGCGGTTCGCCATCCTGACCGACTCCTTCCAGTCGAACTGCAGCTGCAGCCCGGGCGGCGTCTCGAAGCGCGGGTGCGGTTCCGGGCCGACGGAGGCCCCGACGGCGATACCGTTCTTGCGCATGAACTGGGTGAAGGCGTTGTAGCCGGCCAGGTTCTCGCCGGGATACCTGTGCAGCAGCCACTCGTGGATGCCCTTCTTGGTGACCCCCGGCAGCTGCGCCTTGGCGGCCACCTCCTCGATGTGCGCGTCGAAGGAGCCCGCCCTGTCGGCGCGCCCGTCGCGGGGCCGGCCGCCCTCGGCCCTCCAGTTGTGCCTGTCCTTGCCGTAGCGCTTCGCTATGTCGCTGAAGTTGGGCTTTATGCCCGCTTCCCTGTACATGTCCAACTCTCCGATCAGGTTCTTCTCCGCCACGGCCGCTCCTCCCGAAAGCATCGTTCGCTTGTCGGTCGAAGCGTAAGCCCCGGCGTTGGTGGAAATGGTGAAAATGCGTTGGCGTGATTGGGGAAATTGCGTTGACGGAATCGGCTAAAGTGCGATGGCGAAATTGGTTGTTTTTACAGTAGCGCTAACATCCGCGAACCTTATCGACTCGATCCAGGACCAGTGCGCCCGGGTCCAGTTGCCCTTCCTGCGGCCGGTGGGCGTCCTCTCGTCGAAGACGAGCCCGTGCCTGAGCAGGAACTTGGAGAGCCGCTGCTTCGAGCGCGAGAGGTCGTCCCTTGCGTCCTCGAGCGCCCTGGTCAGGTCGCGGGCGGCCTCGCACTCGTCGTCGGGGACCCACACCTCGACCACGTTGCCGACCGACAGCATGCGGGCGAGGAACTCGGCGTCGTTGCGGTCGTTCTTCCTGCGCCTGTCCGCGCT
>DBGBLM010000015.1:0-10314 GCA_048448865.1 Collinsella sp. | reverse complement strand
GCTTCTGGCGCCCGAAAGCGATGTGGAGCCCAGCGAGCGTACGGCCATCACGCTCAAGTACATCATTCGCCGCGCCGCCGGCACGCCCGCGCGTTGGTACGGCCTGGAGAACTCCAACGTGAGCTTTGAGTACGTGCCGCTGTTCACCAAGTTCAAGGCCGTGAACAAGATGCAACGCTTGGCTCCCAACGAGCGGCCGTAGTCGACGCTCGAGGTTTGTCTGCGAACGGGCGGGCTTGTATTGACGGGGATTGAGTCCTGGGAGGAAACCATGGATGCAAAGGTGCTTGACGGTTGCGATCTTGCGACCGAGCTGGTGCGTGAGGTACGCGCCGATGCTGCCGAAGATCGGTTCTTTACGAATCGGGCCAACATGGACATGGCCGACCGCGTGATTTCGATCGTGGTGACGGTGCTTGTCGCGGCGTGCGTGTGCGCACTGCTCGCGCACGTGCTGTTTGTCTAGCGACCGCCGGTTGCAAAGGCTATACACTTGGAACCACCACAAGGGAAACCACCACAACGGTGCCTGTCCCCTTTGTGGTGGTATTTGTTTTTGAGAGAGGGGCGGGACGCTGATGGACGTCCGTACGGACGGCGATATTGCCGATAGCTTTTGGTGGCGGCGCACAACGCTGACGCGCCGCACTCCTCTGTATGACGCCTGCGTATCGGTGGGGCTGCTGGTCGCGGCGACGATTGTGGGCGCGCTGCTCGACCATCCGGGTCTCGCGCCGAGCATCATGATCGTCTATGTGTTTGCCGTTCAGCTGTGCGCATTCTTTACCTGGAGTCGCCTGTATTGCTTGCTGAGCTCGGCTGCCGCCGTGGCGCTCTACAACTTCTTGTTTGTCGACCCGCGCTACTCGCTGTCGCTTATCGACCGCGGCTATCCCGGCATGTTCTTCATCATGTTCGTGGTCTCGCTTGTGTCGAGTTCGATTGCGTTGGCCCTGCGCCGCGCCTTGGCACAGGCTGCCGCCAGCGACCGCCGCACGCATATGGTGCTCGAGACCAACCGCATGCTGCAGCGGTGCGCCGATCAGCATCAGATCGTTCACGCCATGGCCACGCAGCTGGCGCGTCTTTCGGGCTGCCCTGTCGTGTGGTACAGCGCCGACGCCGAGGGCGATGACCTGCTGCCGCGTGCGACTTACACGGCCGTGGGCGATGCCGCACCGGTGCACGAACTGGCGCCGCAGATGCCGCCGCGGCTCTCGGCATCCGCCTATGTGGGAACGCCGCTCGACGCCACGTTTGGCGGCTCGGCGTTTTATGGCATCTACCTGACGGTTCGCACAGGCGACGGCTTCGCGCGCTCGGGCGACCCCGCCTCGGTGGTGGGCGTGCTGGCTATCGTTGCCGAGCCCGACGTGCTGACGCACGAGGAGCGAACACTTGCCGATGCCATCGTGAGCGAAGGCGAGCTGGCACTCGATCGCGCCCGCGCCATGGAGGCCCGCGAGGAGGCAGCGGTGCTCGCCAAAAACGAACAGCTGCGCGCCAACCTGCTGCGCTCCATCTCGCACGATCTGCGTACGCCGCTCACCAGTATTTCGGGCAATGCCGATGTCCTGCTCGATCAGGGCTCGACCGGCACCGCGGTGCTCGATGCCCAGACGCGCCGCGGCCTGCTCCTTTCCATTCGCTCGGATGCGCAATGGCTCAACGCCACCGTCGAGAACCTGCTCGCCATCACCAAGCTCGAGGGTGGCGGTATGCGCCTGTCGACCACACTCGAGCTCATGGACGATATCGTCGAGGAGGCGCTGCGCCACGTGAACCCTGCCGTGCGCGAGCACGACCTTAAGGTGGTGGCGTGCGATGAGCCGGCGCTCGTCAACGTCGATGCGCGCCTGATGGTGCAGCTGGTGGTCAATCTGGTGAACAACGCCATCACCTATACGCCCGCAGGCTCGCATATCATGATTTCGATTAGCGTCGACGATGGACGCGTGGCGTGCTCGGTGGCCGATGATGGTCCGGGCATCGCACCCGAGGATCGCGAACGCATCTTTGAGTCGTTCTATACCGCCAACCATGGCCTGGCCGACAGCCACCGTAGTGTGGGCCTGGGGCTTTCGCTCTGCCGCTCCATTGCGCTGGCGCATGGCGGTAGCATAGAGGTTGCCGCGGCGGACCCGCACGGCTCGGTCTTTACGATTGAGCTTCCCGTCGCCGATGTTTCGTTTGATAAGGAGTAGCGCTGTGTCGAACTCTGCCGTGAAACCGCTCATCTTGGTCGTTGAGGACGACCCCGCCGTCCGCAACCTTATCGTCGCCGCGCTCGAGGCGCACGGCTTGCGCCATATGGCTGTAGAGACCGCCCATGCCGCTATTGCCGCCGCCTCGTCGCAGGCGCCGAGCATCGTGCTGCTCGATCTGGGCCTGCCCGATATGGACGGCGTCAAGGTGGTGGAGTCGGTGCGCGCATGGTCGGGCATGCCGATCATCGTGGTCTCGGCGCGCAGCGAGGACGTGGACAAGATTCGCGCGCTCGATGCCGGCGCCGACGACTACCTGACCAAGCCGTTTTCGGTCGAGGAGCTGCTCGCGCGTATTCGCACGACGCTCAGGCGCCTTTCGTATGCGCAAACGGGCGGTGTTGCCTCCGAGGGCTCGTTCGATACCGGCGAGCTGCATATCGACTTTGATGCCGGCATTGCCACGATGGATGGCGAGGAGCTGCATCTGACGCCGATTGAGTACAAGCTCCTGTGCCTGCTGGCACATAACGCCGACAAGGTACTGACGCACCAGTTTATCCTGCACGAGATTTGGGGCACGGCAACTAAGAGTGACCTGGCAAGCCTGCGCGTCTTTATGGGTACGCTGCGTAAGAAGATAGAGTCCGACCCCGCGCATCCGCGTTACATCCAAACGCATGTGGGTATCGGTTACCGATTGGTCACCCAAGGCTAGATCGCCAACCACCATCCCAATATGAGTTGCGGTGAAATACGGTCTAAATTTGCCTAATTCCAGGCAAAACAGTCCGTATTCCACCGCAACTTTGTTATTTGCCCTTGGGCTTGCTGGCGTAGAACTTCTTCTTTTTGGGCTTGCCGGCGGGGGAGGGTTTGCCGGCAAAGTTGGACTTGCCGTTGCCGGCCTGCGCGTGCGTGGGCACTGCCGCGCGAGGCTTGCGGACCTCGGGGTTGCGCAGCTCCTCGGTTCGCTCGGCAATCTCCTCGGCGCTAAAGCCGACCTCTGCCATGGCGTCCTCAATGGGCAGGCGGCGCACGATATAGCAGTGGTGCACCTTCTGGTTGCGCGCGAAATCCTCGGGGATGGTCTGCGCCGTAATGTCCTCCAGCACGACGCCCGCGCACGCGAGCTTGCGCGTCTCGGGGCGGAAGCCGCGCAGGTTGCAGCTAAAGATGGCGTGGCCGCCCTGTGCGAGCAGGCGCGATACGCCGGCCAAAAGCTCAACATGGTCGCGCTGGACATCCCAGGTGCGGCGGCCCATCTTGGATGAGTTCGAAAACGTGGGCGGATCGACAAAAATCAGGTCCCAGCGGTTGCGCGTCTGGCGCTGGTCGCGAATCCAGGCGAGCACGTCGTCGCGCACAAAATGATGCTGCGGACCAACAAAGCCGTTCTGGCGCATATTGCGCTCGGCCCAGTCCAGGTAGGTGTTGGAAAGGTCGACCGTCACGGTCTCCTCGACGCCGCCATCGGCCGCGTAGCAGGTGGCAGTGCCGGTGTAGGCAAACAGGTTGAGGAAGCGGCGCGCCTGCTTGGCGTGCTCGCGCACCAGGTTGCGGGTGACGCGGTGATCCAAGAAGATGCCCACATCCAGGTAGTCGTCAAAGTTGACGGCAAAGGTGAGCCCGCCTTCTTCGATGAGCGGCAGACGACGGCGCGCGATGTTGGCGCGCTCGCCCGATCCGCCCTTGCCGGCGCCCTGCTTGCCGTACTGCGAGCCGCCGCGCGAGCGCATGCGGGCCTTGGCGTGCACATGCTCGGCCGGAACATCAAGGATGCGCGGCGCGATGGCCAGGATGTCGAGCATGCGGGCCTGGGCCAGCGCGGGATCGATGGTCTTGGGCGCGGCGTATTCGGCGATGACGAGCCAGCGGCCCGGCGTCTGCGGGCAGCCCTCGTACAGGTCGATGGCGGCGGAGTGGTCGGGCAGGTCGGCATCGTAGACGCGGTAGCAGCTCACGCCCTCGCGCTTGGCCCACTTGCGGCGCAGACGGGCATTCTTGCGCAGGCGGTTGGCGAACTGCTCGGACTCGGGGATGAGCACGGGCAGCGGCTTGCCGTCGCCCAAGTCGAGCGTGGCGGCAGGTTCGGGCATGGAGGAAGCGGCGGCTTCGTCTTCGGCGTCCGTGGACTGTTCCTCGGCGTTTATGCTGGCCGCAGCTTCGAATGCCGCGGCGGCGTGGTCGAGCGAGGGCCAAACCTCAAGAGCCGCCTCCTCGTTATTGGGCATGACGGCGATGGAGCGCGCAGGCTCGGCATGGAGCGCGCGGGCCATAAGGCCGTCGCGGGCGAGCGCGGCGACCGGCGCGGCGGTAAGCTCGGGCGCGCGACGCAGCTCGCCGATCAGCGTCATGGCGTCGTGCATGAGCGAAAGCGGTGTCTCGGTCGTATCCGCGACCACGGCGGCACCGGCGACGGCGCCCACATGGTCCAGCACGGTGACGGGCTTGGCGGCGCAAAAGTCGACAAAACGCTTGTAGCCAGCGCTCTTGACCATGCGCTCGGCGGTCTTGCGGGCGGCGGGGTCGATGTCTACGGCCACGATGCGTGCCTGGCGCTCGCGCGCTGCCGCCTCGCGCTCGCGCGCCTCGGCAAGCAGCTGCTCCCACAGAGCGGCGTCGTGCAGCTGCCAGCCCTCAAAGCCCCAGCGCTCGCGTGCGGCGCCCGGGGCGCGGTCGGTCAGAATGTTCACGGCCTCCAGCAGCAGACCGCCGCCGGCGCACGAGGCATCGATCAGCGTGGGAAGGGCTTCGTTCTCGTAATCGTCGGCCGTCAACTCGCGCTCGCACAGTGCGGTCCAGCCGACCTGCGCCAGCACCAGGGCGGCGTAGTCGGGGCGCAGCACGTGCGCGCCCTCGCCGGCGCGGGTCGCTGCGGGCGGCAGGCGTTTGAACAGCGGGTCGCCCGAAAGGTCCAGGCTGATGCTCGCGCGGCGCTGGCGCAGCGAAAGCAACAGGTGAACGTCGGGATCGGCGGCGTCGACATCGGCGCGACGGCCCGTGGTCTCGGCCAGACGGTCGCACAGCGCGTCCTTGGCGCGCAGGGCCGAGAAACGCGTGTTGCGCAGCTGCTCGGTCACGCCGCGGGCGGTGATGGCGATGGTGGCGCCGGGGCGGATGATGGTCTCCCAGGTGATGTCGTAAACGCTGTCGTACAGCTCATCGGCATCCTGCGCCTCAAAGCGCCCGAGTACCACGAACACACGGCTCGCCAGGCGCGACCACAGACAGGCGCGGTAGCCTTCTTCGAGCTCGCCCTCAAATGTAGCGCGGCCCTTCAGCCGGCGAACATGCGAAAGCCCGAGGCGTTTAAGCTCATCGGCGAGTGCGGACTCAAAGCCCTCGGGGCAGCTTGCGTAAAATTCCATGGGTGACCTCTCTGGTTGCGTCGCTCCATTATATGATGGATGCTTCGTTTGCCCTTATCCTCGAAAGGAACCCATATGATTGATGCGTGCCCCGAATCCGCCGTGCTCTTTTTTGACGTGGACGGCACGCTGACGTCGTTCGATCCCGACGATATGACCGATAAGGATTTCAATGCAGTCCATCCGTCGAAGGCCGTTGTCGATGCATTTGGTCGCCTGCGCAATGCGGGTCACCGGGCATTTATCTGCACGGGTCGTCCCTTGTGGCTGATTGCCGACGGCCTGCGTGCTTTGGAGCCTGCGGGTATCGTTGCCATGGCGGGAGCGACGCTCGAGGTCGAGGGCCGCGTGGTGCATGAGGACTGCTTTGACGAGGACGTTATTGAGGAGCTTGCGCGCCGTATGGCCGCGGCAGGGATTGAGGCCTTTTTCGAGACCAACGTGGCTACTTTTGCCCTGGAACCCGCGGGTGTTGAGCAGTCGTCTCTGATCGGCACTTCTGTGGTGCACAGCACCGAGGAAATGCGCGTCGACGGCAGTCTGCGCGTGGGCAAGGTGTGCATCGTCGCGAGCGACCTGGCTCGCGTAGCCAACGATGATGGCTTTATCGATCGCGAGTTTGAGTTGTGCAACACCGGTGGTCAGAATCGCGAGCTGAGCCCCAAGGGCATTGACAAGGGCGTGGGCGTGGCGCGAGCGCTGGAATACCTGGGTCGCACCGGCAACGCGCGCACCTTTGGCTTTGGTGATTCCGGCAACGACCTGGGCATGCTCGCTGCGGTCGAGACGGCTGTCGCCATGGGCAACGCCATGCCTGAGGTCAAGGCGGTCGCCGACTACGTGACCGACGATGTCGCACACGACGGCACCGTCACAGCGATGCAGCATTTCGGCCTCATCTAATGAATCCCGCGTTCTGACGTTTGCCCAAACTGCGACTCTTTGCTTTTGCATGCTCAATCGATTTATCAATCCAAACACTGAGGTGTTTATACCGTTCGCCGAGAAGATAAAAAACCGCAGCTCACGCCTTGATAAACGTAGGTAAAGTGTTTAGCAGTTTACCGGCCTTATGCAAGCGAAAGGAATCAGGCAGATGGCAATCAAGGTGTTCGCTGACGGTGCAAACCTCGAGGGCATGCTCGACATGTACGAGAACGGCAACGTTCAGGGTTTCACGACCAACCCGTCCCTTATGAAGAAGGGCGGCGTGACGGATTACCGCGCGTTTGCCAAAGAGGTCTTGACCCACATCACCGATGTGTCCGTCTCGTTTGAGGTCTTTGCCGACGACGTCGAGACCATGGAGGTCGAGGCGCGCGAGATCGCTACCTGGGCCGAGAACGTCTACGTCAAGATTCCGTGCGTGACCACCAAGGGCGAGTCCACCGCCGAGCTGGTGCGCAAGCTTTCGGCCGACGGCATCAAGGTCAACGTCACCACCATCTTTACGCCTACGCAGGTTGATGAGATGGTCGAGGCCGTCGACGCCGAGACGCCGTCCATCATCTCGCTCTTTGCCGGCCGCATCGCCGATACCGGCGTCGACCCCATTCCGTTTATGACGGAGTCGGTCAAGAAGGCCGCCGCAAAGCCCAACTGCGAGGTCCTGTGGGCGTCCACGCGCGAGCTCATCAACATTTACCAGGCCGAGGCCTGCGGTTGCCAGATCATTACGGTGCCCAACAGCATCCTGGCCAAGCGCAAGAACATTGGTCGCGACCCGTACGAGGTCTCGCTCGATACCGTGCGCGGTTTTGCCAAGGATATCGCGGCGCTCGGTTTCCATATCCTGCCGTAGCGCGAACACCGACTGTACCGCGGGCTGCTCGCCCCGGCTTTCCTTTCCCTATCGCTCACGCGCTTCGCGGGGGTCGCGCTAGGCAAAGGAAAGGCCGGGGCTGCCGACACGAGCTTGCCAGCAAGTTGGCGCTTGGCTTCCATATCCTGCCGTGGGCAAAGGTACCCCCGCCTGCGCCGTGCAAAATTGAGAGTATTCAGCAAGGTAAAGGCTTTTATCAGTTGGGTGAAGCACGGAACGGCCCCCGTTTTGGCTCTGACGACGCTAAAACGGGGGCTGTTTTTTGCTTTTTCGTCTCTGAGGGGCATCCGGAACGGTGGAATTTGCAGAATACTCGCGATTTTGCACGTCACTACAGGGGGTACCCCTGCTTTGGCGGTTTACTTCCCCTGTACCATGGTGAGCGAGATCTTCTTGCGGTCGCGATCGACCTTTTCGACCCACACCTTGACCGTGTCACCGACGCGCACCACGTCGCTCGGGTGCTTGACAAAGCGGTTGGCCAGCTTTGAGATATGCACGAGGCCGTCCTGGTGCACGCCCACGTCGACGAAGGCGCCAAAGTCCACAACGTTGCGCACCGTGCCCTTGAGTTCCATGCCGGGCTCCAGGTCATCGATGGAAAGCGCCGAGCGGCTAAAGACCACCTCGGGCGCGTCGTCTCGCGGGTCGCGGCCGGGCTTTTTGAGCTCGTTGACGATGTCGATGAGCGTGAGGGTGCCGCAGTTCAGGTCGCTTGCCAGCGCCGAGATGCTGCCCAGACGGCGCTCGATGTCGGGTACGCCGCCGCGGCTAAGCTCGCTTGTTTTAACGCCGGCGCGTTCTAGGACGGCCGTGGCCACCTCGTAGCTTTCGGGGTGGACGCTCGTCGCGTCGAGCGGGTTCTTACCGCCGCTAATGCGCAGGAAACCCGCGGCGTTGAGGTATGCCTTGGGTCCCAGCTTGGGGACCTTCTTGAGCTGGCGGCGATCGGTAAAGGCGCCGTTTTCCTCGCGGTAGGCCACGATGTTTTTGGCCACGCTCGGCGTAATGCCCGATACGTATCCCAGCAAACTTGCGCTCGCGGTGTTTACGTCGACGCCCACGCGGTTGACGACGTCCTCCACCACGTGGCCCAGGGTGCGTGAGAGCTCGGCCTGGTCAAGGTCGTGCTGGTACTGGCCCACGCCGATGGACTGGGGCGGAATCTTGACGAGCTCTGCCAGCGGGTCCTGCAGGCGGCGGCCCAGGCTCATGGCGCCACGCACGGTGACGTCCAGATCGGGATACTCCTGGCTGGCGAGCTCGGAGGCGGAGTACACCGACGCGCCGGCTTCGTTAACGATGGTGTAGCGAAGGCTGGGCGCCTGCTCGGCAATGAACTCCGAGACGACTTCCTCGGTCTCGCGGCTGGCGGTGCCGTTGCCGATGACGATAGTGTTGACGCTGTCCTTTTTGACGAGGCGGGCGAGCTCGCGCTTGGTGCCGGCGACGTCGTGGCGCGGCTTGGTGGGGTAGACCACGCCGTGGTCGAGCAGCTTGCCGGTCTCGTCCATGACGGCGACCTTGCAGCCGGTGCGGTAGCCCGGATCGAGCGCGAGCACGCGGGCGCCGCGCACGGGGCGTGCCGAGAGCAGGCCCTCGAGATTCTTGGCAAAGACATTGATGGCCTCGGTCTGCGCGTGGACGGTGAGTTTGGCGCGGGCCTCGCGCTCCAGCGAGGGGGCCATGAGGCGCTTGTAGCCGTCGGCGATGGCGGCGTCAAAGACGGGCGCGAAGACGCCCTGGCGTCGGGGCCAACGGCTGCCGAGGCGTGCCGTGGCGGCGGCGCCGTCGACGTTCACGCGCACGCGGAGCTTGCCCTCGCGCTCACCGCGGTCGATAGCCAGCACGCGGTGGTTGGGTATACGGCGCAGCGGCTCATCATAGCTGTAGTACGGCTCGTAGGGGGTCTTCTCGGTGGGGTCGGTGGCCTCGACGACGAGGTCTGCGGTGTTTTGCGTAAAGGCACGCAGGTCGGCGACGTTCTCGGGGTCCTCGGCCACCGTCTCGGCCACGATGTCCGCCGCGCCGGCGAGCGCCTTCTCGGGCGTGTCGAAGCCGGCTTCCTCGTTGACGTAGGCCGTGGCGGTGTCGAGCGCGCTGCCCTTGGCGGATGCCTGCATGATGATCATGTTGGCAAGCGGCTCCAGGCCTGCCTCGCGGGCCTTCTGCGCGCGGGTCATGCGCTTTTTGCGGTAGGGCTTGTAGAGGTCCTCGACACGCTGGAGCTGCGTGGCCTCGCGAATCTGCTGCTCGAGCTCGGGCGTGAGCTTGCCCTGGGCGTCGATGAGCAGAATGACGTCCTCTTTGCGCTGTTCAAGATTGCGCAGGTAGGACAGGCGCTCGTCGAGTGCGCGCAGGGCGACGTCGTCCATGCCGCCCGTTGCTTCTTTGCGGTAGCGCGAGATAAAGGGGATGGTGTTGCCCTCGTCGATGAGCTTGACGGCTGCCTCGATGTTGGCGGCCTTAAGGTTGAGCTCGTGGGCGAGCTGGGCGATAAGATCCATGGGACTCCTTGCGTTTAAGGTGCGTTTGCAACACAGGGCTACCAAGGATACCACCCGTTTCAAAAGACTGTTTTGGGCCCTCGCCACGAAAACGACCTATCTACTACGTTTGAACCGTATGGGTCGACCATCCCCCGGTTTTCAGAAAATACGCAAGCCGTCTACCTGCGCTTTTGATTTTAGGAAATATGGCATGGTTGAGGGTGATTGGCTAAACGGAGTAGATAGGCCCATTTCGTGGCGAACGAATTAGGCTGAGGTGCAAAATGGCCCCCATTACAGTTTGAGCCGTCCGAAAGGGCGGCTCTTTTCCGTTGCACGGTTATACGATTGAGCCGTACCGGTGGTCGCTGGCCGACCGCCCCGGACGGCCGTCAGCCCCTGCCCCGTAGAGGGCCCGGGACGTGTTG
>DBGBLM010000014.1:0-3446 GCA_048448865.1 Collinsella sp. | reverse complement strand
GCAGACGTCAAAGTCGAAACCGGCTTCTTTGAGGGCTCGACCGCCTGCGGCGGCTTCTTCGCGGCCCGTGTCGGTGAGCTCAACATCGGTCCAGCCGGTGAACAGGTTGAGTTTGTTCCACTCGGATTCTCCGTGACGGATAAGGACAAGTTGCATCGTCTGTTGGTCTGTCTGGCGTGCCATGGGGGCCTCCTTGATCTGGCACGGCGCGCGTGCCGTTTGCTTGACGCCGCAAAGGATACCCGTTTTATGCTAGAAAGTTAACCAAGACTAACAAAATTGTTGTATTTGAATAGGATGGTGAAAAGGGATTGCCGAAATGTCTTGATCTGTAACAACTAGGGATGGAAATTGGGTTTAGGTGTTACAGATCAAGACAGGAAGAAATGGTCCTATGGAATATCTCGATCTGTAACAGCTGGCCGCCAAAACCGACCCTCCGTGTTACAGATTGAGACATTCGGAGCCGTTTCTCAAAAACGTCTCAATCTGTAACATCTAGGCGCCAAAATTGGGTCTTCCTGTTACAGATTGAGATGTTTGAAGCGGTGAGCTTAAAGACCGAACTTGGGGCCCTTGTTGTCGTCCTTGAGGTCGGCGGCGCCCACTCGTAGGGCGTGCGTTACGCGATTGTTTCGAAACGGGTGGGAAACACAACGGGCCGGCGATGCTCCTAGTATGCCTATTCAACTGACTGACTAAATATCTAGGGGAGGATCGCGATGCAGGCAGATTCCGCTCAGCAGCAGGGCCTTTATCGCCCCGAATTCGACCACGATGCGTGTGGCATCGGCGCGCTCGCCGATATCAACGGTGAGCGCCATCACCAGATTCTGGACGATGCACTGTCCATTCTGGTCAACTTGGAGCACCGCGGCGGTACGGGACTCGAGAAGAACACCGGCGACGGCGCCGGCATCCTGTTCCAGGTTCCGCATCATTTTTTTCGCAAAGAGGCTCAAAAGTGCGGCCAGATTCTGCCGGCAGAGGGCGACTATGGCGTGGCCATGCTGTTCTTCCCGCAGGATGACAAGGGCGTAGAGGATGCCCGTCGCGTGTTTGAGGAGGGCTGCGCCGAGGCTGGCGTGCCGCTGCTCTTTTGGCGCGAGGTGCCGGTCGACCCGCACGACCTGGGCGAGACGGCCCGCGCCTGCATGCCCACTATCCTGCAGGCCTTCCTGGGCCGTCCGGACGACACGCCGGCGGGCGACGCCTTCGAGCGCCGTCTGTATGTGTGCCGCCGCACCATCGAAAAGAAGGCCGACGCCGAGTTCGCCCTGCGCGACAAGATCTTCTACGTGTGCTCCATGAGCTCGCGCACCATCGTGTACAAGGGCATGCTGGTCGCCACGCAGATGCGCCGCTTCTTCATCGATCTCAACGACGCCGCCGTCAAGACGGCCGTGGCGCTCGTCCACTCGCGCTACTCCACCAACACCACGCCCAGCTGGGAACGCGCGCACCCCAACCGCTTTATCATCCACAACGGCGAGATCAACACCCTCAAGGGCAACGTCAACTGGATCCGCGCCCGCGAACCCAACCTGTACAGCCCCGTGCTGCAGCACGATCTTGAGCGCGTGATGCCCATCATCAACCGCGAGGGCTCCGATTCCGCGATTTTGGACAATGTGCTCGAGTTTTTGGTCATGAACGGTCGCCCGCTCACGCGCGCCGCATCCATGCTGTTGCCCGAGCCGTGGGACCACAACGACAGCCTGAGCGAGGAACGCCGCGCCTACGACGCCTACCAGTCCATGCTCATGGAGCCCTGGGACGGCCCGGCCGCCATCGCCTTTACCGACGGTCGCACGCTGGGTGCCGCCCTCGACCGCAACGGCCTGCGCCCCGCCCGCTACTACGTGACGCGCGACGGCCGCTTTATGCTGGCGAGCGAGGTGGGCACCATCGAGGTGAGCCCCGAGAACATCCTGACGAGCGGCTGCCTGGGACCGGGCCAGATGCTCGAGGTCGATTTTGCCCGCGGCCGCGTCATCTACAACGACGAGCTGCGCGCCCGTTACGCCAAGGAAAAGCCCTATCGCGACTGGATCGCCGAGGAGACGCTGACCGTCGACGCGCTCGATAGGCCTGCCGCGGCAACGCCTGCCGAGGACGCCGAGGTGCCCGCCGCCGTGCGCATGGCTAAGCTCGGGTATCACTGGGATGATGTTGACGAGGTCGTGCGTCCCATGGCCCAGCAGGGCAAGGCGCCACTCGCCTCGATGGGCATCGACGCACCGCTGGCCTGCCTGTCTAAGAAGACGCGTTCGTTCTTTGACTACTTCTATCAGCTGTTCGCCCAGGTCACGAACCCGCCCATCGACGCCCTTCGCGAGCATATGGTCACCTCGACCACGCTCTACCTGGGCAACCACGGCAACCTGCTCGAGGACTCCCGTACGGCCTGCCAGCTGGTGCGCCTGGAGCGTCCGCTGCTGAGCGAGGAGGAGTTCGACCGCATTTGCGCCATCGACCGCGTGGGCTTTAAGACCCGCCGTTTCCGCGCCGTCTACCGCCGCGATGCCGGCGAGGGCGCGCTGCAGGCTGCGCTCAAGCAGCTTGCAGAGGACGTTGAGGCTGCGGTTCGCGACGGCGTGAACATCGTGGTGTTGAGCGATCGTGCCGCTGCGGGCGAGGTGCCCGTGCCGTCGCTGCTCGCCGTGGGCTGCGTACACAACCACCTGATCCGCGCCGGCGTGCGCACCTTTGCCGACATCGTGGTGGAGTGCGGCGATGCCGTGTCCCCGCACGACTTTGCGGCACTGGTGGGCTACTCCGCGAGCGGCATCTATCCGTACAACGCACATGCGTGCATCCGCGATCTGGCGGCACACGGCGACCTGGACGTGACGGCCGAGCAGGGTATCGCCAACTACAACAAGGCTGCGACCGCCGGCATCGTCTCCATCATGTCCAAGATGGGCATCTCCACGGTGCAGAGCTACCATTCGGCACAGATCTTCGAGGCCGTGGGCTTTACGCCCGAGTTCGTCAGCGCGTACTTCGCCGGCACGGTGAGCCGTGTGGGCGGTATGGGTGTCGAGGACGTCGAGCGCGAGCAAAACGAGCGCTACGACGCCGCGCTCGCTATCCTTAGGAGCCCGGCTCCCGATCAGCTGCCCACGCTGGGTCTGACCAAGTGGCGCCCACTCGGCGGCGAGGATCACCTCATCGATCCGCAGACTGTCTACCTGCTGCAGACCGCCTGCCGTGAGGACAGCTACGACACCTTTAAGGAGTACAGCGCCCGCCTGCACCGCACCGGCCGTGCCGTGCGCCTGCGCGACTTGCTCGACTTTGATGCCAGCGGCCGCACGCCGGTGGCACTCGACGAGGTGGAGCCCGCGCTCAACATCGTCCGCCGCTTTAACACCGGCGCCATGTCGTACGGCTCCATCAGCAAAGAGGCGCACGAGTGCATGGCCATCGCCATGAACCGCCTG
>DBGBLM010000013.1:0-11662 GCA_048448865.1 Collinsella sp. | reverse complement strand
TCTTATTACGGCTCTTATGCGCTCGAGGCTGCGCTGTTTGGCTCGCTTGGCCTGCTTGTCCTGGCGCTAATTGCCTCGGCGATTCTGGGTGTCTTCTTTAAGATGTTCGCCGACATCGCCGTGATGCACTTTGCGGTGACCGGGCGTGTCGAGAGCGCGTTTTCGCTCGATAAGGTCTGGGCGGCGTTTAAGCACAACAAGACCAAGCTGTTCTGTGCTTCGTTCCTTCCCGAGTTTTTGACGGGCCTGGTCGCCAACGTTGTCACATGGATCTTGACGGTCGCCTTTGGCGCCATTGCCTCTGTCGGTATGTATAGCTACTACTATCGTCCTACGGGTATTGAGGCAATTGTTACCGGCGGTGGCGTCACACTCGCGCTGTTCTTGGTGCTGGTCGCTTTCGTCACCGTATTTCTTACGGTCTTTGGCAAGATGCTCAAGCACCGTGCCGTTGGCTATTGGGCCGCACGCTATGCAAGCGAGTGGGCCGATGAGGATAAGGACGACGTCCTGACTTTTGTGTTGCCCTTCGAGAAGAAGTCCACCCCTTCGGGTTACGGTGCTCCGGATGCTTCGCCGGCACCTGCACCCGCTCCCGCGACCGAGCCTGAGCCGGCGCCCGAGCCTGAGACGGCATCTGAGTTCGAGCCTGCACCTGAGCCTGAGCCTGAGCCGGCACCTGCACCTGAGCCGGCGTCCGAGCCAAGCTCCGACGAGGAGCCTCAGGACGAGTAGCCACGCCGTCTGCCATTTGGGGATGGGGTAGAAATAGTAGAAATAGCGCTTGAAGAATGAGCGGGGGCGGACGTGTCGAAACGTCCGCCCCCGCTTTGACATCGCGATGTGGCTATGACTGCGAGATGCCAGCGAATCGATTACTCGTCGTGCTTCTCCTCACGGCATGCAGCAGCGCGTGCGTCGTGGATGCCCTTGATCGCGGCATGGCGAGCCGTTCGGGCATCATGGATGGCGTCGCGAGCCTCGGCGGTCGTCGCCTTGGCAGAGCGCAACTTGGCGGCCAGATCGGGGTTGGTTTCGGCGACCGCGGTAATCGCGGGGCCGTCGAGCTCCTCTTGCGTGGGCTCGGCCAAAAAGTCGATAGCATACTGGGCGGCCACCATGGAGCCCTTTGCCAGCACGGTCTCGTCGATCTTGTAGAAGCAGGAATGTTGGGCGTACGTGGCGCCAATCTTGGGGTTGCGCGTACCTACAAAGGCGAGCACGCCCGGTACGCGACGCAGGTACTCCGAAAAATCCTCGCCCGAAAGCGTGCCGCGATAATGGCCTTGGCCGGTGGGGCCCAGGCACTTGATTACAGCCTGACGGCAGCGCTCGCTCGAGGCGGCGTCGTTTTCGACCTTGTAGTTGGCGATGGTGTAGTCGGTGAGCTCTGCCTCGGCGCCCAAGGCGGCCGCGGTATGCTCCACGATGCGGCGCATAAGCTCCGGCATTTCCTCGTGGGTCGAATCGCCGTAGGTGCGCACTGTGCCGGCGAGGTAGGCCGTGCCGGCGATAACGTTGCGTGCGGTGCCGCCGTGCAGCTCGCCGACGGTGATGACAGCCGGCTCGTAGGGGCTGATCTCGCGCGAGACGATGGTCTGCAGGGTGTTGACGATCTCTGCGGCCACCATGACGGCGTCGTGACCGCGCTGGGGCATGGCGCCGTGGCACGAGGTGCCGCGGACGTCGATGCGGAACCAGTCGGTATTGGCCATGCGCGGACCGGGCTCGCAGCTCACGGTGCCGGCGTCGACCTCACTCCAGATGTGCGCGGCGTAGGCGCCATCGACGCCGTCGAGCACACCCGTGCCGATCATGAGCTTAGCGCCCTGGCCGTTTTCCTCGCTGGGCTGGAATACGATGCGGACTTCGCCGTGGATGTCGTCGGTCATATGGCGCAGGATTTGCAGCGTTCCGAGCATCATGGCGATATGGCAGTCGTGGCCGCAGGCGTGCATGCAGCCCTCGTTGACGCTGGCGAACTCCTCGCCGGTCTGCTCGGTGACGGGCAGGGCGTCGATGTCGGCGCGCAGCAGGATGCGGCGGCGTGGCGTGCCGTCCTCGCGGTAGGCATCCGGCGCGGTACCGCGAAGCGTTGCCACCAAGCCGGTCTTGAGCGGACGCTCGTAGGGGATATTCATGGCGTCGAGCTGGTTGGCGATGTCGGAGGTCGTGCGCTCCTCGGCAAGGCTCAGCTCCGGGTGCTTATGGAAGTGCCGGCGCTGCTTGATGATATAGGGCTCAAACTCGGTAGCGATATCTTTGATGGCTGCGGTGACGTCGTCAGCCGCGCGAACCTCGGTTGCCGCCATAATCTGCTGTGCCTTGGTCTTCGTCATGGTCGATTTGCTCCTTGCTGGGTTGATCGCAAAATCGTACAGGCTCTCTCCAGTATGCCACCTGCCGCTAGGGCTGGTAAAGTTGCCGTTTGCCGCTTGGGGTTTTGTTACAAGGACGGGGGAGTACACTCGGGGGTGTTGAATTTCCTGCCAGAGATGGGGATGCCCATGCAACATATCGATCGGATTATCCGCTCCAAGAACGTCTTTACCGCGCAAGACGGCATCGATACCGCCCGCGAGCTGGCGATTGCCATCGCTGGCGACCGTATCGTCGCAGTCGGTGCGCCCGATGACGTGATTTCCGCCGCTCCTGCCGCCACGTCGGTTATCGACTACGGCGAGCAGTTTGTCTGCCCCGGTTTCCATGACGCTCATCTGCATTTCTTCCATACCTCGGTCGGTTCCTCGCCGTACATGCTCATGGATATGGGCACGTCCGAGGCGGCGCTGGTGCAACATGCGCTCGAGTTTTCCCAGGACCTGCCCGACGACGCTTGGGTTGTGACACAGGGCTGGCGCGATTACCGTTGGGACCCGCCCGAGCATCCAACCAAGGCGTCGCTCGATGCGGCATTCCCCGATCGTCCCTGCGTTATGTATTCGGGCGACGGGCACACGCTTTGGCTCAACAGCCGTGCACTCGAGGCGCTCGGCGTCACGCGCGACAGCGAGCCGCCGGCGGGCGGCAGCTACGACAAGGACGCAAACGGCGAACTCACGGGCATTGCTCACGAGGCGGCTGCCATGCAGCTGCTGCCGCGCTGCCTTGAGTGGCTGGGGGAGGATCGCATCGCAAGCGCTTACGCCGATCAAATGGGGCGTATGGCCGAGCAGGGCATCACCTCGATCTGTGATATGTCGCTCATGCCCATGCCGGGCTGCGATTTTATCCGCGACGACGTCTATGACAAGCTGCAGGCAGCCGGCAAGTTGGGCATCCGAGCCCATCTGTTCCCCACGCTGCTGGATGACCAGTCGCGCTTGGAAGAGCTGCAGGCGCGTTACGCGAATAACGCGCTGCTCTCGGTGCCAGGCTTTAAGCAGTTCTTCGACGGCGTGTCGAGCGAACACACGGCATATCTCACCGAGCCCTATACCAACCCGCGCTTCCCGGGCGACCAGGGCCGTTTGACAGTTCCTGCCGAGCGCATGCGCAAGCTGGTTCTGGCGGCCGCGGAGCGCGGCCATACCGTGCGCATCCACGTCATCGGCGACGGCGCCATCCATGCCGCGCTCGATATCTTTGAGGAGGCCGCCGAACTGTACGGCCTGCCCCAGCACGGTCATAACACGCTCGAGCATCTGGAGAACCTCTTGCCCGAGGACATTGACCGCCTGCGCAAGCTTAACGTGGTTGCTTCGAGCCAGCCTTGCCACATTACACTCGACCCGGGCGGCCCCGAGCGCGACCTGGGCCTGGAGCGCAGCCGCATCATGTGGCCGTTTGCGACCTATAGGCAGCGCGGCATTCGCCAAGCCTTCGGTACCGACAGCCCTATCACGCCCGTTACCAGCATGAACGTGCTCTACACGGCTATCACGCGCCAGGATCCCAAAAGCCACTGGCCCGAGGGCGGCTGGTTACCGAGCGAGCGCATCGATGCAGCAACAGCCCTGCGCAACTACACCCTGGGCAGCGCCTATGCAGCGGGCGACGAGCAAAACCTCGGCAGCTTGGAGCCCGGCAAGTATGCCGACCTGGTAGTCCTGGACCAAAACCCGCTCACCATCGACCCCCAAGAGCTCCAGGCCACCAAGGTTCAGGCGACCTACCTGGCAGGCAACCTCATCTACGAGCGTTAACCCCACATCTCACCCCTCAGTTGCGGTGAAATAGTCCCTAAAATCGGCCTTCAAGCCCAAAAACAGGAACTATTCCACCGCAACTTAAAAGAGCGCGTCTCAACAACGTGCCCCTTTCTTGTTCGCACCATCTGCATCGCCATTTTGCTGCACTGACTTTTCTGAATGCCGGGACCGAATTAGTTAACCTGCCTCCCGTGTGGCTCCGGAGGGGCGGGGCATAAGGTTTATCGCGAGTTCCGCACGAGCCGAAGGCCACTTAATGTGGCCTTCGTGCGAGCAGGACTGCCCGAGCAGGAAACCTTATGCCCCACCCCTCCGGAGCCACACGGGAGCCACTGCTAAGTTATCCCCCGGCATTCAGAAAATCTAAGTGCCAAAAAATAAGATTTTTTGACTCCGTGTTGTATAACCCGCCATTCGTGGGTACCATTCAACGCGTACGCAAACAAAAAGGGTTAATTCGCGTGGCATAACCACGCGGCCCAAAAAGGAGGAGACAAGCATGTCGTCTTTGAAGCCGCTTGCAGATCGTGTTCTGGTCAAGCCCGACGAGGCCGAGCAGAAGACCGCTTCTGGTCTGTATATCGCCAGCAACGCCCAGGAGAAGCCGCAGCGCGGTACCATCGTTGCCGTTGGCGCCGGCAAGGTCAACGACAAGGGTGAGCGCATCCCCATGGACGTCAAGGTCGGTGACGTTGTCATCTACGGTAAGTTCGGTGGCAACGAGGTCAAGGTCGACGGCGAGAAGTATCTGCTGATGCGCGCCGACGACATCTACGCTGTCGTCGAGGCCTAGTCTCGTCAGAATCTCTGATTCGTCTTTGAACGCGCCCGCCGCATAGGACTCGGAAGCGGCGGCGCGAGTCACATTTCTTTTGGAGGATTACCTACCATGGCAAAGAACATTACGTTCAACACCGATGCCCGCGCTAAGCTTGCCAAGGGCGTCAACACTCTGGCCGACGCCGTTACCGTCACCATGGGCCCCAAGGGTCGCTACGTTGCGCTGCAGCGCACGTTCGGTGCCCCGACCATCACCAACGACGGCGTTTCCGTCGCCAAGGAGATCGAGCTCGAGGACAACATCGAGAACATGGGCGCTCAGCTGGTGAAGGAGGTTGCCACCAAGACCAACGACACCGTGGGTGACGGCACCACCACCGCAACTCTGCTCGCTCAGGCCATCGTCAACGACGGTCTGCGCAACGTCGCCGCTGGCGCCAACCCGCTGGCCATCCGTCGCGGCATCGACAAGGCCGTCAACGCCGCCGTCGCCGAGATGAAGAAGCAGGCTAAGCCGGTCGAGACCAAGGAGCAGATTGCTTCCGTCGGCACCATCTCTGCCGGTGACCCCGAGGTCGGCGAGAAGATCGCCGAGGCCATGGAGGTCGTGGGCAAGGACGGCGTCATCACCGTCGAGGATTCCCAGACGTTCGACATCACCATCGACACCGTCGAGGGCATGCAGTTCGACAAGGGCTATGTCTCCGCTTACTTCGTCACGGACAACGACCGCATGGAGGCCGTGATGAAGGATCCGTACATCCTCATCACCGACCAGAAGATCTCCAGCGTTCAGGACATCATGCCCGTTCTCGAGGCTGTCCAGCGCGCTGGCCGTGGCCTGCTCATCATCGCTGAGGACATCGACGGCGAGGCTCTGCCGACCCTGGTCCTCAACAAGATCCGTGGCGCCCTCAACGTCTGCGCCGTCAAGGCCCCGGGCTACGGCGATCGCCGCAAGCGCATCCTCGAGGACATCGCCGTCCTCACCGGTGGCCAGGCTGCCCTGGACGAGCTGGGCGTGAAGGTCGCTGACATCACCGCCGATATGCTCGGTACCGCTAAGTCCGTCACCATCTCCAAGGACAACACCGTCGTCGTCGGCGGCGCTGGCTCCAAGGATGCCATCGACGCTCGTATCGCTCAGATCAAGGGTGAGATGGAGAACACCACCTCTGACTTCGACCGTGAGAAGCTCCAGGAGCGCCTGGCCAAGCTCTCCGGCGGCGTTGCCGTCATCAAGGTTGGCGCTGCTACCGAGTCCGAGCTCAAGGAGATCAAGCATCGCGTCGAGGACGCCCTGCAGGCTACCCGCGCTGCTGTCGAGGAGGGCATTGTCGCTGGCGGCGGCGTCGCCTTCATGGACGCTGCTCCTGCGCTCGACGCTGTCGAGATCGACGACCCCGAGGAGAAGATCGGCGTCGACATCGTCAAGAAGGCTCTGACCGCTCCGGTCGCCACCATCGCCAAGAACGCTGGCTTTGAGGGCGCTGTCGTGGTCGACAAGGTTGCCGAGCTGCCCGCGGGCCAGGGTCTCAACTCTGCCAACGGCGAGTGGGGCGACATGATCGAGATGGGCGTCCTCGACCCCGTCAAGGTCAGCCGCGTCACCCTGCAGAACGCTGCTTCTGTCGCCAGCCTGATCCTCATCACCGAGGCCACCGTCTCCGATGTGCCCAAGAACACTCAGCTTGAGGACGCTATCGCTGCTGCTACCGCTGGTCAGCAGGGCGGCGGTATGTACTAAGGCCGACAAGGTCTAGAACTCCCACCGGGAATCCGGGGGCGTGACGGGGGCTTCTCTCCGGAACGTCCTCGGATTCCCTGCGTTTACGGCCTTGAGGTCGGCGGGCGTAGAAGGACGTGGTCGATAGGAGTACGTGTCCCTTCGCTGTTTCGCGCTTTGCGCGAAAGGCGCGCTACTTTGGGATGGGTGGGGAACGTGGTTGTTGCGGCAACTGATCCCCGCCACAAATTACCCTCGGCATACTTGCGCGAGCGATTGCTCGTGCTACACTTGCAATTGCTGTTTCAGGGCGGGGTGAAATTCCCCACTGGCGGTAAATCGGGCGGTGCCAAAGGGGCGCCGTGGTGCAGGCGAGACGCCTGCGGCCGAGCCGATGAGTCCGCGACCCGTGTGTGCGTTGGTTCGCATGCCGGCTGAACTGGTGAGATCCCAGTACCAACGGTTAGAGTCCGGATGAAAGAGGCAGGTGATCTTATGTCTGAACAGTCGCAGCATATCCATTTTGAGAACACGAATAGGTGGAGCACCAAACAGCTCGTTACCATGGCGTTGATGTGTGCCTTGAGCGCGTTGTTTATGTATGTGCAGCTACCCATCCTTCCCTCGGCGCCGTTTTTGACGTATGACCCGTCGCTGGTGCCGGCGATGGTGTGCGGGTTTGCGTACGGCCCTGGTGCCGGCACTGCCGTTGCCGCCATGGCGATCGTTATCCATGCGCTCACCACGGGTGACTGGGTCGGCGCGCTTATGAACTTGGTCGCTACGCTGGGCTTTATTCTGCCCGCGGCAATCGTCTACCAGAAGATGCATACCTATAAGGGTGCCGTGATTGGCCTGGTGCTCGGCGTCATTGCCGCTACAGCGCTGTCTATGGTCGCAAACCTTACTATTGGCGTATGGTTTTGGTATGGCTCGGCCGATGTGATTCTGCCGCTCATGCTTCCCGCTGTTTTGCCGTTCAACCTCATCAAGACCGTGCTTAACTCGGTACTCACGCTGGCGGTGTACAAGGCGGTCTCTAATCTCATCACGCCCAAGAAGGACCAGGTCAAAGGCCGCGCATGATTGAGTGTCGGGGCGTTTCCTTTAGCTATGACGGTGCCGTGTCGGCACTCGACGGTGTCGATCTGAACATCGAGGACGGGGAGTTTTTCTGCATCCTCGGCGGAAACGGGTCGGGCAAGTCGACGTTTGCCAAGCATTTGAACGCGCTGTTGCAACCCGATGCGGGCGCGGTACGTATCAACGGCATGGATACGTCCGGCCCCGAGCTGGTCTACGACATCCGCTCGACTGCTGGCATGGTGTTCCAGAATCCCGACGACCAGCTTGTGGCGACGCTTGTCGAGGACGACGTTGCGTTTGGTCCCGAGAACTTAGGGGTCGAATCGGCCCAGATCGCGCAGCGCGTGCGCGAGGCGCTGAAGGCCGTGGGTCTGGTGGGCTTTGAGCGCCACGAGACCCATGCGCTCTCGGGCGGACAAAAGCAACGCGTGGCGCTTGCCGGCGTGCTCGCCATGGAGCCGCGCGTTCTCATTTTGGATGAGGCCTCCTCGATGCTCGATCCGCGCGGACGCAAGGGTCTTATGAAGGCCTGTCATGCGCTCCACGATCGCGGCATGACCATCGTGATGATTACGCACTTTATGGAAGAGGCCGCTGAGGCCGATCGCGTTGCTGTCTTCCAAGCGGGCCGCGTTACCATGTTGGGCACGCCCGAGGAGATCTTGACGCAGGCGGACGAACTCGCGCAGCTCAACCTTGATATGCCGGAGTCGTGCCGTTTGGGCGTGGCGCTTCGTGCGAAGGGCGTGCCCGTTTATGCGCAGGTGCGCGAGGCGGATATGGTCGCCGGTATAGCGCAGGCTTATGCCGAGCGGAGTAGGACAGGCATCGCCGGGCGGCCTTTCGCATTCGATCCTCGTATTCCCGACAACGTTTCCTCTGCGCTCGATGGCGCAGACGCGCTGGAGCCCGTTATCGAGATTTCGCACCTTTCGTTTAGCTATTCGCTGAGCGCCCGCGAGCGCCGCCGCTGGCATAAGCGCTCGGCCACTGCGGGCAAATCGAGCAAACAGGCTCTCTGGGGAAACGACCCCAGCAGTCCGTGGGCGCTGCGCGATGTATCGCTGACGGTGCGTCGCGGCGAGTTCCTGGGCTTGGCAGGTCATACCGGTTCGGGTAAGTCGACGCTGGTCCAGCATCTCAACGGTTTGATTCGCCCTCAGGAGGGATCCGTTCGCGCGCTGGGGCTCGATCTGTCAAACAAGAAAGACGCCGCCGCGGTTAAGGCCAAGGTCGGCGTGGTGTTTCAATATCCTGAGCGTCAGCTGTTTGCCGAAACCGTGGCGCAGGACGTGGCGTTTGGTCCGCATAACCTTGGCTTGCCGCAAGATGAAGTCGACCGTCGTGTCGAGTCATCGCTCTCGCGCGTGGGCCTCGACCTTTCCACGGTCGGCGACAAGAGTCCCTTTGAGCTTTCGGGCGGTCAGCAACGGCGTGTGGCATTCGCCGGCGTGCTCGCCATGGAGCCCGAAGTCCTGGTGCTCGATGAACCCATGGCGGGGCTCGATCCGGCGGCGCGCAGTGATTTCCTGGAGCTCATCGATCGACTCCATCGCGAGGGCCTGACCGTTGTCATGGTTTCGCACAGCATGGATGACCTGGCCAATTGCTGCGACCGTATCGTCGTAATGAACGAAGGTGCGGTGTTTGCCGAAGGAACCCCCGCTCAGGTGTTTGCGCATGCGGATGAGCTTAAATCAATCGGCTTGGGTGTTCCCGCTGCCCAGCGCATGGCGCTGGCGCTTGCGAAGGCAGGCGTGCCGCTGCGCTTTGACGGCCTTTATACGGTTGAGTCGCTGGCAGACGAGTTGGTGGACCTGCTAATCGGTCGCTCGGGCGGTCCTTCTAACGTCGCGGACATTGCTAAATCCAAGACGGTCGCGCGAGAGGAGGGCTGCTAATGGAGGCGTTTTCGTTTGGCAGCTACTATCCCGGCGATAGTGCGATCCACCGCCTGGACCCGCGAACTAAGTTGCTCTTGGGCTTTGTGTTTCTGATCACGACGCTCACAGTCAGCAGCTTCCGCGGACTGGTCCCGGTCGCAATCTTCGTTGTCCTGATCTATACCGTGTCCCGGGTGCCGTTGCGCCGGGTCCTATCATCGATGGCGCCGCTGCTGGCAATCGTCGTCGTGGTCGCGGTGCTCAACTTGTTTACCGATCAGAGTGGGCGCATCTTGTGGCAGCTCGGCTTTCTGCAGATAAGCGAGGGCTCGCTGCGTTCTGCGGCGTTTATGGCGTGCCGCCTGACCCTGATGATGGCCGGCATGAGCGCCATTACGCTCACCACCCCCACGCTCGACCTCACCGCGGGCTTTGAGCGTCTGCTCGCACCGTTTGCGCGCGTGGGGCTTCCGGCGCATGAGCTCGGCATGATCATGGGTATCGCGTTGCGCTTTATGCCGCAGTTCGCTACCGAGATGAAGCAGACGGCCGATGCGCAGGCGAGCCGCGGTGCGCGCGTGACGGGAGGTCCGCTCGGCGGCGTGCGTATGCTCGGCAGTGTGGCGATTCCGCTGTTCACGGGCGTGTTCCGCCATGCCGAGACACTGTCTGCCGCCATGGATGCACGCTGCTATCACGGCGAGCAGGGCCGCACGCGCCTGCATGCGCTTGCATTTGGCCGCGGCGATGCGTTGGCGGCGGTGGTGACGGCGTTGCTGCTCATCTGCGTCATCGTCATCAATCTTCAACTTGTTTAGGCGCGATTCGAGCGCAAGAAAGGGGTCCCTATGACCGACAACGACCGCACGGCTCAGCTTGAGCGCGCCTGTTCGTATCTCAGGCGCATTCCGGCGTGGTATCTGGCCACGACCGATGTAGCCGACGGGTATCAGCCTCGCGCGAGGCCGTTTTCGTTTGCCATGGTCGATGACGGTAAACTGTGGTTTTGTACGTCGCGCGACAAAGATGTGTGGGCGGAGCTGAGCGCGAATCCCAAGTTTGAGCTCTCGGGCTGGAAGCCGGGGGAATGTTGGATCGTATTGACCGGCGAAGCCGCACTTGAGGACGACGCAGTTGCGAGCGACAAGGTGCGTCAAGCGGGTTTTAAGCACATGGTGGGCATTGGCGAGGAACACGAGAGTGCCAACGACGGCCGCCTTGCTTTCTTTTCGGTCCGCAACATTGCCGCGCGCTTCTGTGATATCGACGGCAGCGAGGAGCGCCTGGAGCTCTAGCTCGCACAACCAGGCTCACAAACTAGCTGGTACAGGAGGACACATGGACGGATTGAATACGGTGTTGGAGTATCTGACGTCGGTGCCGGCATGGTATTTGGCGACGAGCGTTGACGGACAGCCGCATGTGCGTCCGTTTTCGTTTGCGCAGATCCAGGACGGCAAGCTGTGGTTTGTAACAGCGCGCACCAAAGATGTGTGGCAAGAGCTGCTGCAAAACCAGCGCTTTGAGGCCACGAGTTGGTGGCCGGGCCATGGCTGGCTCATCTTGCGCGGGCGTGCCGGCTTGGATGACCGGGCTTCGAGCGAAATGCGCGAAGCCGGGTGGAAGCATCTAGAGCGCCTGGGCGAGCACTATGAGGGGCCTAACGACCCCACGCTCGTCTTCTTTAGTGTCGAGGATCCCGAGGCTTTTATCTGCAATCACGACGAATGGGTGCCGGTCGAGCTCTAGCCAGCTGGCTCATCCTAACAACTTGGTTTTCGCATGGGCGGGCCCCGTATTGCCCGGCGCCGTTAGGAGCGCCGGTCAATACGGGGCCCGCTCCATTTGTCAATTCCTTCAAGCGAATGTGTCGGGAATGTTTCAATGCATGAATATGCAAGCCATTTACGTGTTCATGCATCTTTTGTTGCTAAAGTTTCAACTCACTTCATAACGACCACTGCGAAATGCGCATCGGTGCATAAATCGCAGACAAGGAGTCTGATATGTCATTGAAGGTTGGAATCGTCGGCGCG
>DBGBLM010000012.1:0-2943 GCA_048448865.1 Collinsella sp. | reverse complement strand
CCACTTTCGTCTTTTCATCTTACTGGCGTACTCATGAAGCTCGTGTAATTCGATGAGCGGCTTCCTCATCCAGAGCGAAGTGCCCTTTAGCCTTGTGACCTCCTTCGGTTTCTTTTGTCCGTTGAGCCCCTTTGTATTTACCTGTCCTTTGACTTTTATGCGCGCATAAACGCGTTTCCATTGTGGTTCGTCTTGGCTTTCATCGAGGGCAAAGAGGGATTCGGTGGTTGCATTCTCGGCGGCGTCATTGGTTTTGTCTAGTTCCGCCTCTGCTGCGGCGGTGGGCTCAAAGACTGAGAACCATCCGCAAAATTCGTACATGGCAAGGACAAGATCGGTTGGAGACACAAAGCGCGCCATGGTAAATAGCGTTGCAAGTGGATTGGTAACCCTAAAGCTCATCGTGGTTTCCAGCGTGCTATCCACCCCCGAAGCATCATCACAGTGGATTGTTGTCCGTAATCCCGAATGGTAGTTAACGCCACCGGGCACTGTTGTGGTAATAATCGGAGTTTTGAGGACGTCGACTACAAAGGGCGATTGAGATAGGGCCCGCCAGCCGTCTTCGGAGTTGGGCAGACGCGGGTAGAGGTCACGCACCTGCGGTGGGCAGCGCCAGTAGCGAAATGCGGTGTTTGCGCAGACAATCTCGTCCATGTGGACCTCCCCTAGTTTCGACCGTAGGCCGTGCGGATTGCGGGCATGGCCGATTATCTACCGGGGCATCATGCGGGTAAGTACGGGAAGCTGACCAAATGCTGACCAAATACTTGACGAGTTCCGCCGAAAAACCTTCGTGTGATAGAAATCCGCTGGTAGGCGCTCTGGGCGTGTGGTCCCTGTCTCCACATTTGCGCTTGGATCACATGGGGAATTCAATGAAAATACGCATGCGTTTTATACGAAACGTGCGATGGCGTCAGCAAAAAGGGTGGAATAAAAATCTCGCCTTAGACTACTGCGATTTGATTTTGGTGCCAGTTTTGGTGTCAGCCTTGGTGTCATAAAGAAAAAGGTCAGAGGCTTAACACCTCTGACCTGTGCTTTAGATGGTGGGCGATACAAGATTCGAACTTGTGACCCCATCCGTGTGAAGGATATGCTCTACCCCTGAGCCAATCGCCCGTCGCCTTTCGGCAAAAGAGATACTAACATAGCCGCGCGAGGTTTTCCAAGAACTTTTTGCCCCCGATTTTAAATTCGTGGGTGCTAGTCAAGCCAAAACAACCAAAGCAATCGGAAAAACTGCAGCTCAACCACCCTTTACCGCTTGATCCACGACGTTTCGGGGCGGCAGATAAGTCGTGCGTTGTTGTAGGCCATGTCGAGCGTGAGGCAGGTGCGCGCTGCGTAGAAGCCGTCCTCGCGTTGGATGGTCAGCGCCAGTTCGGGCTTGTCGCCGGTCAGGCACAGCGGCAAGAGCAGCTGGATCCGGCCGCCGTAGAACTGCGGCACCGCGAGCGTGTAGTTGGCTGCGGCGCGGCGGGCGGCCTCGACGACGGCTCCCTCAAAGGCACGGCGCAGCAGCAGCGAGTTGCCCTCCCCCATCAGGCTGGCGGGAATGCGCGTAAGGTTCTCCTCGTCGCCCAGAATGTGGTCGATGTTGGAGCGGATGGGAAGGCGGTAGTCAAAGACAAGCTCGGAGGGGTCCTCGGCAAAGCGCACGCGGCACGGCAGGTACTCAAACGAGACCAGCATGGGATCGCTCTCCTTAAAGAAGCCCTTCAAAAACCAGCGCTGGCGCGCGTCGGGCTTGGTGTTGGGCTCAAACAGGCCGTAGATGGTCTCGTAGCGGCGCGTGTACAGGCCGGTGTTGAACAGGCATCGGTCGTCGTCGAACACCAGCGGCAGGTTGGACGGCGCGGTCTGTTCCACGTCGCGCTCGGTCAAAAATACCGCGCGGCTAAACGAAAACGACAGGTAGTTCTTGAGAATGCGGTTGCAGGGACCCCAGTCCTCGGGGTCGGCGAGGTCGGCCAGGCGGTCGTAGCAGGGCTCGGGGCAAAACGCAAAGTCGTATACATTGCTGCACAGGGTGTTGGGGATCTCCATGTGGCGTCCAATCCATTCAATAACTGGCGTGCGGATGCTTAGATTCTATACGTGCGACGGGTCGCCCATGCCCGCAATGGAACCGCAGCGTAGCTCTTCGGCGAGCCCACTGGTCGTGCGGTTTCCGGAAACGAGGTCCTGGATCCAGGCGTAGTACTGGTTGTCTTTGGGTTCGGGGCTGTCGGACAGCACGACCGGAGTGCTGGCGAACCTAAGGACGGACAACGCAAAAACAAGGCTGGTGCGTTTGTTGCCGTCCTCGAAGATGTGGTCCTTGACCATGTGCTTGGCCACGTATGCAACCTGGTCAAAGATGTCCGTGAAACGATCGGCTGGCGATTGGCCGTATATCGTGCAGAACGCGCCCGCAAGCACGGACTCGATGCGTCCGAGCTCGAGCATAGCCCTGTCGCCCGCGGCATCGGTCGTATAGCAGCGTCCGATTGTTAGCAGCGTATTGTGAAGGCGCATGACGGCGCCGGCCATGGCTTCGAGCGAACTGGCATCATCGAGCACGAGCGGCGGGAACGGACGAGCACTCTGCCGCGTAGCCGCCATCATGAATTCTCCAAGAGCCTTAGCGCGTTGGGCATGCCCGTAATGGTTAACTCAACTGCATGGTCGATCGACGTAGAGTCGTCGAGTGAAATCGGTAATGTTGAATTTTCCTCGTCCGCTATTGAATGAATTTCTTGTGCAGCTCGACCAGCGCCGTCATCTAGCTGAACATAGCTTCAAAGCATTGCTACCTCGTTTACAACTTTTTGAGTTAATAGCCTGCCCCTAACGCGGGATGAATCGCACTAGTTACCCGACCCAAATACGCCATCTACAAGATCAGGCAAGTCAGTCCATACTTGATAGGCGACAACGTTGTCCGGATTCATTTCT
>DBGBLM010000011.1:0-18478 GCA_048448865.1 Collinsella sp. | reverse complement strand
CAATTTTGAGATATGAAGATGTTGATTGATTAACGGTTTGCAAGTCATATACGGACGCCGCTGAGTACAATCGGTCGAGCAAATGTTGACCTATCAACAAATGAAGGAGTTTCCTTTATGCATCTAGCCCGTCGTGCCTGGTGCCGAACATATCAGACGGTTTTTCGCATTGCATTGCCGATCCTGCCCTATACCGAGCCGCGCATTTTAGAGCATGCCGAGGATGTGCCCGCGGTGCTTCAAAAGCGCTCGATCCAGAAGGTCCTTATCGTGACGGATCCCGGCATTGCCCGTCTGGGGCTCACGGCACCGCTCGAGACGGCGCTCGCATCCAGGGGGATTGGCGTTACGGTCTATGCCGAAACGCGTGCAAACCCCACGGTTTCAAACGTGGAAGAAGCGGCGTCCCTGTATCGAGAGAGCGCCTGCCAGGCCATTATCGGCTTTGGCGGTGGCTCGGCCATGGACTGTGCCAAGGGCGTGGGCGCACGCATTGCGCAGCCAAACAAGCCCATCAACAAGATGCGCGGCCTGCTGCGGATTCATCGTCGCCTGCCGCTGCTCATCGCCGTTCCCACTACCGCCGGTACGGGAAGCGAAGTCACGCTTGCGGCGGTAATTACCGAAGACGGGACGCACTACAAATACCCCATTAACGACTTTGTGCTCATCCCGCGTTTTGCAGTCCACGACCCCGAGTTTACGCGCGGCTTGCCCGCTTCCATTACGGGGCAGACGGGCATGGACGCCCTGACGCATGCCGTTGAGGCCTTTATCGGGCGAAGCACCACGCCCTATACGCGCAAGATGGCGCGACAGGCGGTGCAGCTTATCCACGACAATTTGCTCGAGGCCTATGAGCATGGTGACGACATGCGCGCTCGTCGCAATATGCTTTCGGCGGCGTATAAGGCGGGCGTTGCGTTTACCCGCTCCTATGTCGGATATGTGCATGCCATCGCGCACAGTCTGGGCGGCCGATACGGAATTCCGCACGGTTTGGCCAACGCGATCATCCTGCCGCACATGCTTCGCGCTTATGGTGACGCCGCCGCCCCCAAGCTTGCCGATCTTGCTCGCATGGCGGGCATTGCGCCGGCTACCGCGCAGGATAGTCTTGCGGCCGAGGCCTTTATCGATTGGGTCGACCGCATGAACGAGATCCTGGGAATCCCCAAATATGTCTCGGGCATTCGCCGCTCCGACATTCCCGAGATGGCGGCGCATGCCGATGCCGAGGCCAATCCGCTGTACCCCGTTCCGCTTTTGATGGACCGCTTGGAGCTCGAGCGTATGTACGAGGTCGTCGCGGGTGGTATGTTTGAGGACGAGAACTAGGAGGGTGCCATGAACACCGAGGAAATTGCGCGCATCGTCGGCGATCAGCGCACTTACTTTAAAACGCACGCTACGTTTGATGTTGATGCCCGACGTCGCGCGCTCGTGAGTTTACGCGATGCGGTACGGGCGCACGAGGCCGATATTGCCCATGCACTCAAGACCGATTTGGGAAAGTCGCATGACGAGGCATATATGTGCGAGATCGGCACGTCGCTTTCCGAGATTCGTCATCAGATCGCTCACGTGGCTCGATGGAGTCGTCCGCGCCTGCGTCCGTGTGACCTTGCCAACGCCGTGAGCGCGTGCAAAACGCAAGCCGTGCCCTATGGCGTCACGCTCATCATGGCTCCGTGGAACTACCCGTTTTTGCTAACACTCGAGCCGCTCGCCGGCGCCCTTGCCGCGGGCAATACCGTGGTCATCAAGCCGAGTGCCTATGCTCCGGCATCGAGCGCGGTGCTCAAGCAAATCTGTGAAGAGGCATTTGATCCGCGCCTGGTGACGGTTGTCGAGGGCGGGCGCGCCGAGAACGAAGCGTTGCTCGATGAGTGCTGGGACAAGATCTTCTTTACCGGTAGCGTTCCGGTCGGCAAGCTCGTCATGGAGCGCGCGAGTAAAAACCTCACGCCCGTGACGCTTGAGCTGGGCGGCAAGAGCCCCTGCATCGTGGATGCGACGGCAAACTTGAAGGTCGCGGCACGGCGTATCGCCTTTGGCAAATGGCTCAACGTAGGGCAGACCTGCGTGGCGCCCGACTACCTGCTGGTCGATACGCGCGTGCACGACGAGCTGCTGGGCCTCATCAAGGAAGAGGTCCGCCGTATGTTTGGCGAGCATCCGCTCGATAACGAGGATTACGGGCATATCGTCAATGCTAAGCATTTTGCGCGCGTGCGCGGGCTGATCGATCCCGATAAGGTCGTGCTGGGAGGCACGGCGCGCGAGTCGTCGCTCAAGATTGAGCCGACGATCCTAGACGGCGTGACCCCCGATGACGCCGTGATGCAGGAGGAGATTTTCGGTCCCATCTTGCCGGTGCTGACGTTTGAGAGCCTAGACGAGGCCGAAGCGTTTATTACGGATCGTCCGACGCCGCTGGCCCTGTATATCTTTAGTCAGGACCGCGCAGTTCAGCAGCGCTTCGTGCGTTACGTGCCCTTTGGCGGTGGCTGTGTCAACGACACGATCATGCACTTGGCTACGAGCCATATGGGCTTTGGCGGCATGGGCGCGAGCGGTATGGGGCAGTACCATGGACGCGAGAGCTTCGATACGTTTAGCCACAAGAAGAGTATCGTGAACAAGGCAACTTGGCTGGACGTGCCGTTTCGGTATGCGCCCTACGCAAGCTGGAAGCACAAGTTCGTGCGCATGTTTGTGCATTAGAAAAGGGCGCAGGTAATACGAACAAGTGTTCCTATTACCTGCATTTTGCGTTAGACTACTGTTATGGAGCACGGATGGGCCAACTCCCTTTAGAAGGGATTTGGTATGAACGTAAGCGATGTTATTTCGTTATTGGCGTTGTTGATTGCGGCTATCGAACTCGGTCTGTTTATCGGCCGAATGAAATAGCCGCCCCCGCGTAAGCGAAGACGGCCACTTCTCACGATGAAAACGTGTATCGGAGTTGGCAAGACCCGCGGCAACGGGTGCCATCCGTGTTCCTATCTTATCTGCAAGCGTTCTGTCGCGCAAGCGTTGAGGCAAACGATTGAAGGACGCAGACAGGATGTATTTGTGTCCGCACGGGACCGTAGACTTCTCAATAAGGTTACACACCGGTTTATCCGGCCGTTAGAGGAGCTGCTATGTACGAGCCTTCGCGTGTTCTTCTGTCGTTTCATATCGCAGGATTTCAATATGCCGACGGCGCTTTGGTCCTAGGCGATCTTAAAGCGGGCGATAAACTGACGCTGTGTGCCGAGCGCGATAATCCCCATGACCCCGAGGCAGTTGCGATCTACTATGGCAAGACCAAACTTGGCTACGTTCCGGGAAACGAGGTCGGCCCACTGTCCCTGATGATGTATTACGGCCACGAGGACGTATTTGAGGCCCGTGTGCAACAGGTTGCTCCCGAGCGCAGCCCGTGGCATCAGGTGCGCGTTGGGCTCTATGTGGTGGATGCTCGCTAGTCGGCAATGGAGGCTGCCATGTTTGATGACGATGACCTGTTCGATCTGACAGATGATCCGTTTGAGTGGGATATGCTACTCGATGACGATGAGTTGGAGCAGGACCGTAGGAAACGGCAGGACAAGAAAACTCAGAGTGACGCTTCGAAAAAGTGAGACAAGCGCCGCCGCGGACTGTTCGGTGGGCTCTTTGGATAACCGCCGCATCGCTACGTCTGTATACTTAGCACGAGTTGAACACGTTGCGAAATGAGGACATAGACGATGATGTGGTTTACCGCCGACCTGCACCTGGGCGATACGAATATCTTGCACGATATGGATCGGCCGTTTGATTCGGTCGAGGAGATGAACCGCAAGGTCATCGATGCCGTCAATGAGTGCGTAGCGGCGGACGACCGTCTCTATATCTTGGGAGACTTTACCTATCGTTTGCCCCTGGCGGAGGCGGTGCGCCTGCGCGAGCGTATCGAATGTCAGAACGTGACGCTCATTCGTGGTAACCATGACGGCGACTGGGAAGATCCCGACGTACCGCAGATTTGGGAAGACGTGCGCGATTACCTGGAGATTGCTCCCGGCTATGCCAAGGGCCATCGACTGGTGTTGAGCCATTATCCCATGCTCAGCTGGAATGGCAAGGCGCGTGGCGCCATCATGCTGCACGGGCATATCCACAGCAGGGGAGACCGCACCAACGCGCGCAACCGCGATCGCGAGCGCCCTATCTTTCGCTACGATGTCGGTCTCGATGCCAACGAGTACAAGCCCGTAAGCCGCGATCAGATTCTTAGCTTCTTTGGGTTATAGGGCGCCAGAACCACCACAAAGGGGACAGGCACCTTTGTGGTGGTTCTGGCGCCGTTGCCATTATGGCGGCGGCGCCTTTTTTGTCCGTGCGGCGCGGTAGAGTGTAGGCGGTTGAAATTTGCGTCCATCGAGGAGCTGCTATGAACGAGATCAAGTGCCCGCATTGCGGCGAAGTGTTTAAGGTCGATGCGTCTGGCTATGCGGATATCGTCAAGCAAGTACGCGATGCCGAGTTTTCGCGCGACCTGGATGAGCGTGTGAAGGCAGTCCAGCGCGAGGGCGAGCAGGCGCTGGAGCTTGAGCGTTCGCGTTCGGCGTCTGCCCTGCAGGAGGCGGAGTCTCAACGCGACGCTCAGCTTGTCGAGCAGAAGAACGCTGCGGCGCAGGAGTTGGCACAAGAGGTTGCCAAGCGCGATGCCGAGCTTGCCGAGCTGCGCGCCAAGCTCGAGGGCGCTGCCGCAGAGCGCGAGAGTGCAAGCCAGCGCGCGGCGGTTGAGGCCCGCGCCGATGCTCAAAAGGAGAATGCCGAGCTGCAGCGCGAGATCGACAACTTGCGTGCGCAGCTGGGGCGCAAGGATGACGAAGCCAAACTCGCCGAGGCGGCGGCACGCAATGCGACTCAAAATGACCTCGCCGCGCGCGATGCTCAGATTGCGGGGTTGCAGGCAAAGCTTGCCGCCGCAGATAAGGCTCAAGAAATGGCACTCGCAACTGCTGCGGCCGAGGCGCAGCGTAAGCTCGAGGCTGCGCAAAACGAAGCGAATCGTAAGCTTTCCGATTACCAGACAGAAGTGCGTGAGAAGTTCTCGAATGCTAAGACTCAGTCCGAGCGCGAGGCCGAGGGCCTTCGTGCACAGCTTCGTGAGCAAGAACTTTCTGCAAAAATGGAGCTGTCGAAGGCGGTCGCCGCGGCGGAGCGAGAGCGCGATGAGGCGCGTGCCAAACTGACGAGCGAGCTGGCGGTGCGCGATTCTCGCGAGGAACAGGTCAAGGCGGCACACGAGCTCGAGCTTGCGCAGGCCAAGCGCGCGAGCGATGACCTGATTCGCTACAAGGACGAAGAGATTGAGCGCCTTAAGGACATGAAGGTCCGCCTGTCCACCAAGATGGTGGGCGAGTCGCTCGAGCAGCACTGCGAGACCGAGTTTAACCGTCTGCGCATGACGGCGTTTCCTAACGCGTACTTCGAGAAAGATAACGATGCGTCCGAGGGCACCAAGGGCGACTTTATCTTCCGCGAGTGCGACGCGAGCGGCAACGAGGTCATTTCGATTATGTTCGAGATGAAAAACGAGAACGACGAGACTGCGACCAAGCATAAAAACGAGGACTTCTTTAAGAAACTCGATCGCGATCGTCGCCAGAAAGGCTGTGAGTACGCGGTGCTCTGCACGTTGCTCGAACCCGAGAGCGAGCTTTACAACGCCGGCATCGTGGACGTGAGCTATCGCTACGAGAAGATGTACGTGATTCGCCCACAGTTCTTTATTCCCATGATCACGCTTCTTCGCAACGCCGCCATGGGTTCGCTGCGCTATAAGCAGGAACTGGCGGAGTACAAACAGCAGAATATCGACGTCACGAACTTCGAAGCCAAGATGGAGAAGTTCAAGAATGATTTCGGTCGCAACTACGAGATCGCGAGCCGCAAGTTCCAAACGGCGATCGATGAGATCGACAAGACGATTAGCCATCTGCAGAAAACCAAGGAGGCGTTGCTGTCCTCCGAGAACAATCTGCGCCTAGCCAACAAGAAGGCGGACGATCTTACCATTCGCAAGCTCACGTGGGGCAACAAGACCATGAAGGCCGCGTTTGACGAGGCGCGCGGGGCTGCGACAGAGACAAACGATGAGCCAGCCGAGGCGGATTCGTATGAGGTCGAGGGTGCCGAGTAAGGCATAGCGTATAGCGCAAAAGCGGGGCCGCTGGCGATGTTACCAGCGGCCCCACTTCATTTCGTTCCAGTATGTACGGCTAGTCCTCGAGCAGGTCCTCGATAAAGCCGACGCGGTAGTTTTTGAAGATGACCTCGCCGCCGTCTTGCGTGGCGTCCAGATCGACATCGCCCATGATGCCAAAATCGTGGTCGCCATCCTCGTCGGCAAAGATCTGGTGCACGTGCCATACGTGCGCGGTCTTCTCGTCGGACTCATCGATGGAAAACATCGCGGCGCTGCGGGCATTTCCGTCGGTGAGGATTTCCTCGTGCTGCTCGTGGTAAGCGTCGAGTGCTTTTTGCCAGCGGATCTCGCTCATGCCCCAGTTGTCGTCGAGCTCGCCCAGGTCGCGAACGTGCTCGCGGGCGGCAAGGGTCACGCGGCGGAAGAGCGCGTTGCGCACCAACAGCGTGCAGCCGCGACGGTCCGCCACGACCTCGTCGATGCCCTGCGGCGGCGCAGCATCGAGGGCTGCCGGGTTGCCGGCGTTCTCCCACTCGTCCACCAGGCTCGAGTCCACCGAGCGCACCACAAAGCCCAGCCACGAGATAATGTCGCGCAGACGCTCGTCGCGCTTCTCGATGGGTACGGTGCGGTCAAGTGAACGGTAAGCCTCTGCCAGGTAGCGCAGCAGAATGCCCTCGGAGCGGGCGATTCCGAGCTTTTGGATATAGCCCTTAAAATCGCTCGCGCTTTCCAGCATATCGCGCAGGACGCTCTTGGGAGAGAGCTGGTAGTCGTTTGCCCAGGGCACTTCCTGGCAGTACTTGTCAAAGGCGGCGTCGAGCAAATCCTCGAGCGGCTTTTCGTACGTGACGTCTTGAATGCGCTCCAAGCGCTCCTCATACTCGATGCCGTCAGCCTTCATTTCGGCCATCGCGTGGTCGCGCGCGGCGCGCTCCTGTGCGCGCAATACCTGCTTGGGGTCCTCGAGCGTAGCCTCGACCATCGAGATCAGATCCATGGTATAGGTCTCACTCTCGGGGTCGAGCAGCTCCAACGCGGCAAGCAAAAATGGCGAGAGCGGCTGGTCGAGCGCAAAGTCCTCGGGCAGATCGACCGTCAGTGCGTAGTCGATGTCTGGTGCGGCGTCAGCCGGGGCGTCGGGTGCGGGCGGCACCTCGGTGCGAACGACGACGCCGGAATCGATGAGTGTGGCGAAGATTTCGTCGGCGCGAACCTCGAGCTTAGCTTTTTCCTCGGGAGTCTGCAGGCTCGTCTCGATGAGGTCGTGTACGCGGGCTCGGGCATCGCCGCCCTGCTCGACCACGCTAATCACCATGGAGTGTGTGATGCGAAGGCGTGGCTTGAGCGTTTCAGGCTGCGTCTCGATCAGGCGCTCAAAGGTCTGCTTGTTCCAGGTGACAAAGCCCTCGGGGGCCTTCTTCTTTTTAATCTTGCGGAGCTTCTTGGGGTCGTCGCCCGCCTTGGCCATGAGCTTGGCGTTCTCGATCTCGTGCTCCGGGGCCTCGGCGATGACCATGCCCTCGGTATCGAAGCCCGAGCGGCCGGCGCGACCAGCAATCTGATGGAACTCGCGGGCGCGCAGACGACGCATCTTGTAGCCATCGAACTTGGTGAGCGCGGTGAGCACCACGGTGTGGATGGGCACGTTGATGCCGACGCCGAGTGTGTCGGTGCCGCAGATGACGGGCAGTAGGCCCTGCTGCGCCAGGCGCTCGACCAGGAGGCGATAGCGCGGCAACATGCCAGCATGGTGCACGCCGACGCCGCAGCCGAGCAAGCGCTTGAGGATCTTGCCGAAAGCCGTGGAGAAGCTCGTGCCTTTGGCGGCTTCCTTGATGGCTTCGCGCTGCTCTTTGCTGGCGATGCCGAAATTGGCAAGCGACTGCGCCGTCGCAAGGGCGGCGTCCTGGCTAAAGTGCACGATATAGAGCGGGGCCTCTCCACGGCGCATGGCGAGCTCGACCGTGCCCTCGAGGGAGGTCGTCACGTAGTCGTAGCTCAGCGGCACGGGGCGCGGGGCATCGACGACCAAGTCGCAGGTAGCACCGGTGTGCTCCTCGAGTGAGGCGGCGATGGCAGTGACATCGCCGAGCGTGGCGCTCATGAGCATGAATTGCGTGTGGGGCAGGGTGAGCAGCGGCACCTGCCAGGCCCAACCGCGGTCGGGGTCGGCAAAGTAGTGGAACTCGTCCATGGCTACGCAGCCCACGTCGGCATCTTCGCCCTCGCGCAGTGCGTCGTTGGCAAGGATCTCTGCCGTGCAGCAGATGACGGGCGCCTTGGTGTTGATATGCGTGTCGCCGGTGATCATACCGACGTTATCGCGGCCGAGCACCTGTACCAGATCGAAGAACTTTTCGCTGACCAGGGCCTTGATAGGGGCCGTGTAATAGCAACGCTTGCCCTGCGCCATGCCCATAAAGAGCATGCCCAGCGCGACGAGCGATTTACCCGATCCAGTCGGTGTTCCCAAAATGACGTGATCGCCGGCAGCCAGGTCCATGAGGGCCTCTTCTTGGTGATCCCACAGCTCAATACCGCGGTCGCTTGTCCATTCAAAGAAGCGTTCGAAGGCCTGATCGGGCGTGAGCCATGGTTCGGGCTCGCTACCATCCTCGGGCTCCCACCAGGTGGGGGAGAGCGCGCCGAGCGAGCCGAATTCGGCTTCGGTTCCCGTGCCGCCCGAGAACGAGCTGGCGGCGCCGGCGCCAGAAACGGTGCTGGCGGAAGTATCTGTCGTGGTCTGTGCCATGTGGTTGCTTTCTCTCGCCGTTTGTCCGCCAACTATTATGGCGTAGCAGCGGCGCGGGGTGCCAGCGCGCGAGAAAATGCAGGAAATGGGCGTTCTGCCCGGCCGTTTGGTGCAGTTGCCAGCTAAGTGAGTAGACTTTTTGCGATGTCGCGAGCACATGGCTTTTGCGCAAGGGCTCTACCTGCGGTTTTAGTTTTCGCTATGCGGGCTGTGCTTGGCTATTGCAAAAAAGTCTACTCACTTAGGTTTAAGGGCCGTTCGCCGGCGCTTATTTGCGCTTGTTTGCCGACGCCGCGACCATCAGAAGCCCCTAGGACTCTTGCGGCAGGCGCTTCTTGCCTTTGCGGGCGCGGTTTCTAAAGTTCTCGACGGCTTCTTCCATGCCCAGAGGTACATAGGTGAGCTCATCGAGGTTATCGGGCAGGTAGCAGGCGAGGCTCTGCTCCTGCGCGCGGCCCGCCGCGAGCTGTTCATCGCTGGGCTGCACACCGGGTGTGGCGCAAATGCCATAGACGGCGGCGCCCATCTCGCGCGTGCGGCATTCATATTCGGTCTCGGGATGCTCGGGATGGTCGCGGCGGACGTCGTCACTTACCCAAAGTGTGTCGTAGCCTGTCGCGGCAAACTGCCCCAGGGCGTAGTCGCGCAATGGCTTGCTGTCGGTTCGCAGTGTGACGGTGGCGCCGGCTGCAAGGAGCGGGCGGTAGAGCATCAAATGGTCGACATGGACGAGTCGTTTTTTGGCGTACTTGGCCTTGGGCTGCGGCGTGGGAAAGTTAATGGTGATGGCATCGAGCTCGCCTGTGGCAAACAACTGTGGCAGCGATGCGGCGCCTCGGGGCAGGGCGAGCGCGTTGGACAGCTCCTGCTCGCAGATTTTCTGCGCGGCATAGGCAATGCAGATGGGCTCCTGGTCCATACCGATAAAGAGGGTGTTTGGCTCGTGGGCCGCGCGCTCTACAAGGTACGTTCCCTTGCCACAACCAAGATCCAGGTGAAGGTGTTCGAAGGGCTTGCTGCCAGCTGGCGCGCAAGCCTCGCGCCAATCTCCGGCATAAGCCTCGGGGTTCGTCTCAATCGCATCGGCGTAGCGCTCCAGGCGCTCCTCGAGCACAAAGTTCTTAGGCGTGCGAACGTGGACGGCTCCCATGAGGCTCCTTGGTCATAAGTGTGGAACGCATGGTTGCACGTTCCGTCAATGGGTTGAAAAAAGGGTGGGCATAGTTTGCCCGAAAGATGCGATGCGGCTCGAAGGCGAGTCGTCGGTGCCTACAGACGCTTGAGAATCACATAGCGGTTGAGCTCGCCGCTGCGACCGTCGGCATGGAAGCGCTCAAGCTCGCGCACGGGGACCTCGCCGCTCTTGTAGAACGTGCGGACGCCGCGCACCAGGTCGGTGATCTGCTGATCGTCAAAGTGATGGCAATAACGGTAGGCGTGGCGGTCGTTTTGCCAGCCGATGAGGTGGTCGCCGGCTTCAAACTGCGCTGAATCGTAACCCTCAAACGGCGGGGTGAGCTCGGCGCGGGCCTCGGCTCGAACGGCCTTGCGCGCCATGCGCTCGTCGTTCATGAACTCCCAAAAGCTGATGGCGATGATGCCGCCCGGGCGCGTCTGGCGCACCAGAGCGTCGAGCACGCGTACACGGTACTCGCACGACGGCACATGGTGCATAAAGCCAAAGCAGACCGAGATGTCGGCGAGCGGGGCGTCGAAAAGCACGTCGGGCGTCTCGGCGGGGTTGAGCTTCATAAGGGCGTCGAGCACGTCGAGTTCCTGGAAGTGCAGGTTGGGAATGCGCAGCGCGTGGCCATGTGCATCGATGGCCAGGTCTTGGCACGAGTCGACACCATAGAACTCAAACGGGCAGCTGGCATCCGCCGAGGGGTTTGCGCCGTCGACGCCCTTGGCGGCAAGTGCGCCGCCGGCGGCAAAGTTCTCGAATCGCATATTGCCGCAGGCAAGATCGAAGACGCGGACGGGATGCTCGATCGTGGCGACGTCGAGCTGCCCGAGTGCGATATCCATGGTGCGCACCCAGCCGGGCCACGGGGCCTGGCGCGTATCGGAGAAGGAGGCGGAGTGCTCGCGATAGAACGTGTTGTTGAGCTGGATGAGCGATGAGGCGAAATCGCGGTTCACGGCGCGGAACTCCCTCCGTTGGCGGTGCGGAATAAACAGTACGACCATACTACCGTTAACGCTGCAACGGGGACAACCAAGCTACGGGTCATTGCTTTGTTTGGACACATTTCCGCAGCTCATATGCACCCGCAACCGCCGGTTGTCAAAAATCTCACTAGAATAGGTGGCATGCTTTTGGCGGTGGCGGATACATTTTTAACTGTGCAAGGCGCCTTAAGAACAAAAACGGTCCGGCGGCACGGCTGGCATCACATAGGAGGAACCATGAATGTAGAAACTGCGCAGCGGCTCGCCGACCTTCGTCGCAGCAAGGGTTTTAGCCAAGAAGGGCTTGCACGAAAGCTGGGACTGTCGCGCCAGGCGGTCAGTAAATGGGAGCGTGCGGAGAGCTCGCCCGATACCGAGAATCTGATCTCGCTTGCCAAACTCTATGGCGTGAGCCTGGACGAGCTGCTCAATCCGAGCGATGAGATCGAGGACGATATCGAGTTTGAGAACGAGGACCGCGCCCGTCAGCGCGAGGCCGAGGCGGCGGAGCGCGCCCGCACCCATGAGGCGGCGGCACGCGCCACGGAGGCAGCTACGCAGGCAAGTGATGCCGCGGCCAAGGCGGCGCAGGCGGCAAGCTGGAGTGCGCAGGCCGCCAATGCCGCTACGGCGCAGGCGACGAGTGGCACCGCGGTTGGCTCGACTCCGGTGAAGGGCCCGTTCCAGTCGTTCCCGTATTGGGCCGTGTGCTGGCTGCTGTTCTTTTTGCTGATGTTCCTGTTTGGTGCCGGCCCCTTTGCCGCGCTGATCTTCTTTACGATTCCCATCTATCACTGGGTGGCGCGTGCGCTCGATGGTGATTGGGCGCGCGGGGATATTCAGGTTGGTCCGGCGTCGGTGGCGATCAAGGCCCAGGGGAAGGATGCTTCTGCGGAACCTGATGCTGACGTGGCTACCACGACCACCGCTGAGCCATGTGCCAAAGAGGGTGACGAATGATGAAGCTTTCGCATGAATCCAAGGTACGCCTGGGTGTTGGCATCGGAGCGTTTGTGCTCATTGTTGGGCTTGTCGTTGGCACTTCGCGGACTTTGATTCATTTTGATGGACCGTGGAATCTCACCGATGTTGTATCCGGCTTGTCTGGTATGGACGATGCGTTTGACGAGGACGATGTTTTTGATGACGGTATTTACTCCGCTCAGTCTCAAAAGCTTTCGAGTGAAACCTTCGATGCCGATTCATTCCAGTCCCTTGACCTGGATGTGACGTCGGGTACGGTCGATATTAAGTACGTTTCCGATGGACCGGTGCGTGTCATCGAGAGTGGTCGCGTTGCAAAAGGAGTAACTGCTTACGATGCTGCCACGCAAAATCTGGCCGAGATTAGGGGCTCTACGCTCAAGATTAACCAGTTCGACTGCGATGACGAGCGTGCGCTTGACCGTACGGTCACCATCGAGCTGCCGCGCGAGCTTGCCGATAACATGATGGACATTTCGGCGAATGTGGGGTCGGGGGATCTGACGATTACGGACATTGCGTGCCACGACTTCGATTTGACATTGGACTCTGGAGACGTTGAGTTTACGGGCACCGTGACCGATACCCTGAATGCCGAGATCGGTTCGGGCGATGTGACGTTCGAGCTCTACCAGGCCCCCGCGAAGTCGATGGACGTGAGTGTGGGCTCGGGCGATGTGGAGATGACGGTTCCGAACTCGACGGGCTTTAAGGCGAGCCTCGCCTTGGGCAGCGGCGACTTCGAGAGCGATTTCCTTCCGCTTGGCTACGACGGCGAGACCATTTTGAATCTTGAATTCGATAACGGCGATAAGTCTGCTGCGTATCGTTTTGAGGTCGGTTCGGGCGACATGTCGTTTGATCCGGAGTGACATGCGGTTTTCGGAGATCGGTACATATAGGCATGCTCTTTGATGGAGGCGCCGGAGCCGTGACGGGCTTCGGCGCCTTTGCCTTTACAATGGGGACATGGAACAGATTATCTTGAACATACTCGAGGCTCTGCGTCGCGGCGAGACCGTGGACGACAAAGCGCTCGTCAAATTGATACATGCCGAGGCGCGCCGTGAGGGCGCCGACAAACGCGATTTGGCCAAGCGCCGTCTGCTGCCGTTCTACCAGCGGGTTAAACGTGAGGAGCCGGCTCGGTGGGCTGCGTGGAATGTCGATTCCGATCTGGAACGTCAACTGCTGCAGGTGCTGCGTATGAAGCCGCGCCGAACGGCCTCGGGCGTGGCGACCATTACCGTCATCACCAAGCCGTGGCCGTGCTCGGGCGATTGCCTGTTTTGCCCCAACGATCTGCGTATGCCCAAAAGCTATCTGCATGCCGAGCCGGCGTGCGCCCGTGCGGAGCAAAATTGCTTTGACCCGTATCTGCAGGTGAGCGCTCGTCTGACGGCGCTTTCGCAGATGGGGCATGCGACCGACAAGATCGAGCTTATCGTACTCGGCGGTACCTGGAGCGACTATCCGGAAGGCTATCAGACGTGGTTTATGTCGGAGCTCTTCCGCGCTCTCAATGACGATGCCGTGGCTGGTGTGGCGGCTAATCCCATGCTGGCGCGTCCAGGCATCAGTCGTGTCGAGGCGGGGCGCCTGCTCGATGACGCTCCCGCTGATGCCCTGCCGCCGGTGGTAACAGAGCTCCGCGAGCGCTATCGGGCCGCCGGCATTGCGACCGACGAGGCCGAGCTTGCGAGCGGCGTTGCCGATGAGCAAGAGCGTGTGGATGCTGCCGTGGGCGGCTATAACCGCGCGGTGCGTCGTCTGTACGGCCCCGGTACGCCGTGGGGCGAGGTTGCCGAGTGGCAGACGACAACGATGGAGGAGCTTGAGCGTCAGCAGCGCATCAACGAGACGGCGAAGCATCGCGTGGTGGGGCTCGTTATCGAGACGCGCCCCGATGCCGTAACGCCGCAGGCCCTCACGCTCATCCGCCGCCTGGGTTGTACCAAGATTCAGATGGGTATTCAGAGTCTCGACCAACATTTGCTCGATATCAACGAGCGTCGCATTTCGGTGGCGCAGATCGAGCGGGCGTTTTCGCTTGCGCGCTTGTTTGGCTTTAAGATCCACGCGCACTTTATGCTCAACTTGCTGGGCGCCACGCCCGAGGGGGACAAGCGCGACTACGAGCGCTTTATGACCGAGGGGGCCTTTATGCCCGACGAGGTCAAGGTCTACCCGTGCGCGCTCATCGAGGGCTCGCGTCTGGTGGGCCGCTATGAGCGCGGCGAGTGGCGCCCCTATACCGAGGAAGAGCTGCTCGATGTGCTGGCCGACGACATCGTGGTGACGCCGGCGTTCTGTCGCATCAGCCGTATGATTCGTGACTTTAGCTCCGACGACATTATGGTGGGCAACAAGAAGCCCAACCTGCGCCAGCTCGTTGAGAACCGCCTGGCTGCTCGGGGTGATGGTGCGACGGTGCGTGAGATTCGCTATCGCGAGATCAGCACGGCGGGTGCCGACCTGGACGAGTTGACCCTTGACGAGGAAGTGGCGTACGAGACGCCGGTGACGCGCGAGCGCTTTTTGCAGTGGGTGACGCTCGAAGGCAAGATCGCCGGCTTTTTGCGCCTGTCGTTGCCCGATCGTGCGTTTGTTACCGCGCACGCAGACGAGTTGCCGACGACGCCGGACGAGGCAATGATTCGCGAGGTGCACGTGTATGGCATGGCGGCACGTGTGGGCGATCAGGGCCAGGCGGCTCAGCATCATGGGCTGGGGCGGTCGCTGGTGGAGCGCGCCTGCGAGATTGCCCGGGATGCGGGCTATACGCGCATCAACGTGATTAGCGCGATCGGTACGCGCGAGTACTATCGCCATTTGGGTTTTTATGACCACGGACTCTATCTGCAAAAGGAGCTCTAGATGAACAAGCCAAGTGTTTCTGCTGGCGTCGTTGCCGGCGTTGCTTTGGGAGCCGCGGCGCTTGGTGCGGCCGCCGTCGCTGTTCGTGCTGCCTGTCTGCAGGTTGCGCGAACCCGCAACGGGTTGGCGCGCGTAAAGCGCATGCACGACGAGGGCGGTGACGAGGTCCGTGTGCTCGTGCAGGGCGGTGTCTACCAAAGTGCGAGTTACGTTGGCGAGCGCTGGGCGGAGCCCGTCTTTGCGTACTATCGCGCGTTTGACGACGTGTTTGAGGCTGAGGACGCAATGCGCGACGCTTACGGTCACGGTATCGACCGCATGCTTATGCTGGGCGGCGGCGGGTTTGCCTATCCTAAGTTCGCTCTGATGTCGCACGAGGGTTTGCGCATGGACGTCATCGAGTATGACGGAGAGATTACGCGCCTGGCGCGCCGCTGGTTCTACCTAGACGAGCTGGAGCGCGTGGCGGGTGATCGCCTGCGGGTGATAACCGCTGAGGCTCGCTCGTATTTGGGTGTGACGAGCGTGGGCCATCGTCGCTACGACGTGGTCGTGAGCGATTGCTTTGGCGGTGCCGAGCCCGTGCGCGGGCTGGCGACCGTTGAGGCGCTGCGCCTGGTGCGGGGCAGCCTAAATGTCGGTGGCGTCTACGTTGCCAATATCGTGAGTGCAAACGAGGGGAGCGATGTGACGTTCTTGCGCGACTGTGCCGCCACGGCGCTTGAGGTGTTCGACCATGCTTGGGTGGTTCCATGTGGCGATGCAGAGTTCGGCGGCGAGGAGAATTATCTGCTCATCGCCAGCGACGGCGACTACGCCTTTGCCGAAGCTGTGCCCTTCGACGCTGACTTCCTCGGCACCGTCCTTCACGACAAGTAAGTCTCCCCGTCCCAAAAAAGACTGGTCTTAGGCGTGGTCGCGCCAGCCGAGAACGCGCTGCTTCATACCCTCGATGTCGAGCACGCCTTCGGCAAAGCCCTTGCGCACGAGCTCTTCGGGAACAAACTCGTCGTAGCGGTCAAAATAAGGCACCTCGCCGGGATAGACGAGCTCGATGGGATTGAAGTCCTTCTCGACCTCGGCGGCGAGCACCTCAAAGAACGTCTCCTCGTCGGCCTTCATCTTAAACTGCATAAAGTACGGGCGCGACGGGTCGAGTCCGCGAAGGCCCAGCTCCGCGGCACATTTAATCTTGAGCATGCGCTCGAGCGCCAAAAAGGCGTAGCTGCCCAGCCAGGGGAAGAGCACCCAGGTGTCGCCACCTAGGTTGATGAGTGGCTTGGTCCCCGCGCCCGAAATCTCGGCCGTATGGCGAGCCTGCGCCAAGCGAGCCCGTGCGTTACCCATGAGGTACGGATATGCCGCGTGCTCGTTGAGCGCCTTGCGCATACGCTCGAGTACGTGTGTGTTGATGTCACCGGGGCAGTCGCCAAAGTAGGCCGGCACACGGCCCTTGACCTGCGTGGCAAAGACGGTATGACGCTTCCAATCCACTTCCTCGACAATCCAGCAATGACCCGCGATGGCGATGCGCTCGCCGGGCGGTGGGGGATTGACGATTGTGCCCAGCTCGGCCGACTCGCTGCGGACGGTGAACTCCTCGTTTTCCTGGAACACGGCGTAGAACTTAAAGTTGTTAATGATGCGCTCGCCCGCGAGGCCCACGATGAGCCCACCGCCCTCGGTGACCTGGATGTGGTCAATCTTAATGAGGTGACGCAGCAGCACGCGATAGTCATCGGCCGAGACGCGATGGAAATAACTGAGCGTGAGCACGCGCTGGGCAAGTTCGGCCGGCGTGAGCTCTCCGGTACTGGCAAGCGTCGACATGGTCTGGTGGTAGAGCAGACTGTAGGGGAGTCGATCGAGCTCGGGCGGCTCGACCCACTTTTCCTCGCGATAGAGTTGTACGAGCGCGATGCCCTGCAGGAGCTTCCACGGAATGGTCTCGGGCATCATCGTGCGCGGCTCGGGCTCTTCCTCGCGCATGACAAACCACATCTCGGGCGGAAGATCGCGGCGTCCCGTGCGGCCCATTCGCTGCAAAAAGGAGCTGACGGTAAACGGCGCATCGATCTGGAACGCACGTTCCAGACGGCCGATATCGATGCCGAGTTCCAGCGTGGAGGTGGTGACGGTTATCTGCGCCTGCTCCTCATCGCGCATGAGTTCCTCGGCCGTCTCGCGCAGCGATGCCGAAAGATTGCCGTGGTGGATGAGAAAGCGGTCGGGCTCGTGTCGGCTCTCACGGTAGCTGCGCAGCATGGAGCATACGGCCTCTGCCTCCTCGCGCGAGTTGGCAAAGACCAGGCACTTGCGCCCGCGGGTGTGTTCGAAGATATAGCCCATGCCGGGATCGGCGTTTTCGGGCGCGATGTCGGTGGGGTTGAGGAGCGCCTGCTCAGCGGCCTGGGGAATATCGACTTCGCCCTCGGGGGCCGAAGAAGTGCGACGGTTCCCGGAGGTAGTCTTGCCCCGTGCCCGCTCACGACGTTGACGGCGCTCCTCCTGTGTGAGCTGTCCACTGTGGCGCATGTCTTGGGCGCCGGCGGGCAGCGCCGCGGATGCAGCCTCGATGCGCTCGCATGCGAGCACTTCGGCTTCCTGCGGACCTGTGCCCATGAATCCCCGCTGCTGCGCCTGGGGGCCCGAGTTGTAGAAGTGCTCCATGGAGATACGCCATACGCGGCGCGGTTCTTCAAAGCGGGGGATAACGCAGTCGCGCCCCGTTCCCTGTGAGAGAAAGGCGCCCGTGCGCTCGGGGTCGCCGATTGTGGCCGAAAGGCCAATGCGGCGAGGCTGCACGCCGGCCATGCGCGAGAGTCGCTCGATAAGGCAGAGCGTCTGTCCGCCACGGTCGCCGCGCATGAGCGAGTGGACCTCATCGATGACCACATAGCGCAGGTCGCAAAACATGCGCGGGATCGCCATGTGCTTATGGATCAAGAGCGCCTCGAGTGACTCGGGTGTAATCTGCAAGATGCCGCTCGGTTTTTTGATGAGCTTAGCCTTGTGCGACTGCGAGACATCGCCATGCCAGTGCCAGACAGGGATATCGGCCTCTTCGCAGAGGTCGTTGAGGCGGACGAACTGATCATTGATGAGCGCTTTGAGGGGGCCGATGTAGAGGGCGCCCACGCTTGCGGGCGGGTTCTCCCAAAACTCGGTCAGGATGGGAAAGAAGGCTGCCTCGGTTTTGCCGGAAGCCGTGGATGCCGTCAGGAGCACATTATCTTGCGTGTTAAAGATGGCGTCTGCCGCTGCAACCTGGATAGAGCGCAGACTCTCCCAATCGTGGGAGTAGATGAAGTCTTGGATAAACGGAGCATATCGGTCAAAGGCGTTCACGGGGCCTCCCCTCAAATACGAATCTCTTAACGCGGTGAGCAGTGGCTCGCTACATTACTGTCTCGACGTTTGCCCAGATAAAACCTGCCAAAATAACACTGTCCCTTTTTGGCAGGTTAGATGGTGAATTCGGCGAAATTGCGGTCGCC
>DBGBLM010000010.1:0-6200 GCA_048448865.1 Collinsella sp. | reverse complement strand
CTTACGCGATAAAACTGGGAATTCGGTTTTCCGGTACGACAAAGACTGCATTCCGGAGGCGTTTTGTAGGGGAAGTAATTCTGCGAAGGTTATGGCTCTTATCGCATGCCGAAATGTCCGATAGTTTTGTTGAATAGTGTCGCGGCGTCTCTTCCTGCGGCATACTAAAGAAGCTGTACATGCTTCAGATTGGATTTTCATGTCTGAGATTTTTGAACCCAAGAACATCATCGTCACGGGCGGCTGCGGCTTCATCGGCAGCAACTTCGTGCACTACGTGGTCAACAACCACCCCGGGGTGCACGTGACCGTCCTGGACAAGCTGACCTACGCCGGCAACCCCGAGAACATCGCGGGCCTGCCCTCCGACCGCGTGGAGCTCGTCGTGGGCGACATCTGCGACGCCGAGCTGCTGGACAGGATCGTCCCGGGCCACGACGCCATCGTGCACTACGCCGCAGAGAGCCACAACGACAACTCCATCGCCGACCCCGAGCCGTTCCTGCGCACCAACGTGGAAGGCACCTTCCGCCTGCTGGAGGCCGTCCGCAAGTACGGCATCCGCTACCACCACGTCTCCACCGACGAGGTCTACGGCGACCTGGCGCTCGACGACCCGGCGAAGTTCACCGAGGAGACGCCGTATCACCCGAGCAGCCCGTACTCGAGCACCAAGGCGTCCTCCGACATGCTCGTACGCGCGTGGACCCGCACCTACGGGCTTCGCGCCACGATCTCCAACTGCTCCAACAATTACGGCCCTTTCCAGCACGTGGAGAAGTTCATTCCCAGGCAGATCACGAACATCATCGACGGCGTCCGCCCCAAGCTCTACGGGAAGGGCGAGAACGTCCGCGACTGGATCCACACCGAGGACCACTCCTCGGCCGTCTGGGACATCCTCACCAAGGGCCGCATGGGGGAGACCTACCTCATCGGCGCCGACGGCGAGAAGAACAACATCACCGTGCTGCGCATGATCCTGGAGGCGATGGGACGCGACCCCGAGGACTTCGACTGGGTCGCCGACCGCCCCGGCCACGACCGCCGCTACGCCATCGACTCGACGAAGCTCCAGCGCGAGCTGGGCTGGAGGCCGGCCCACACCGACTTCGCCGGGGGCCTGAAGCAGACCATCGACTGGTACGTCGAGAACGAGTCCTGGTGGCGCCCGGCCAAGGAGGCCACCGAGGCCCGTTACCGCGCACAGGGCCAGTAGGCCACACCCCGGCGAAGCGCCCCCGGTTATCCAACCTCTTCGATAGGAGCTTTTTCCACATGGCAGATATCGCATTCGAGAAGGACCTCTCCGTCGCCGAGACCGGCATCGAGGGCCTCAAGGTCGTCGACCTGGCCGTCCACGGCGACTCGCGCGGCTGGTTCAAGGAGAACTGGCAGCGCGCCAAGATGACCGCCCTGGGCATCCCCGATCTCAGGGTCGTCCAGAACAACATCTCCTATAACGACAGCCGCGGCGTCACCCGCGGCATCCACGCGGAGCCCTGGGACAAGTTCATCTCCGTGGCCCGCGGCTCGGTCTTCGGCGCCTGGGTGGACCTGCGCGAGGGCAGCGCCACCTTCGGCGAGGTGTTCACCTGCACCCTGGACCCGAGCAAGGCCATCTACGTCCCGCGCGGCGTGGGCAACTCCTTCCAGGCCCTGGAGGACGGCACCGCCTACACCTACCTGGTGGACGCCCACTGGTCCCTCGAGCTCAAGAAGACCTACACCTTCGTGAACCTCGCCGACCCCGAGCTCGCCATCGAGTGGCCCATCCCGCTGGAGGAGGCCACCGTCTCCGAGGCCGACCTCAACCACCCGTACCTCAAGGACGTCGTCCCCATGGCGCCGAAGCGCACCCTCGTCACCGGCTGCGACGGCCAGCTGGGCCATGCGGTCCGCAGACTCGCCGAGGAGCGCGGCACCGCCAAGGACTTCGACTTCTGCGACATCGACACCTTCGACATGTCCGACCCGGCGGCCTACGCGAAGTACGACTGGTCGCTCTACGGCACCGTGATCAACTGCGGCGCCTACACGGCCGTGGACAGGGCGGAGACCCCCGAGGGCCGCGTGACCGCCTGGAAGGCCAACGCCACCGGGCCGGCGCTGCTCGCCCGCACCTGCGCCGAGCACGGGATCACCCTGGTCCACGTGTCCTCCGACTACGTCTTCGACGGCACCGCCGAGGTCCATACCGAGGACGAGCCCCTCAGCCCGCTGTCCGTCTACGGCCAGACCAAGGCCGCCGGCGACATCGCCGTGGCCGGTTGCCCCCGCCACTACATCATGCGCTCCAGCTGGGTCATCGGCGAGGGCCGCAACTTCGTCAAGACCATGAGGGGGCTGTCCGACCGCGTGGCCGACCCGGACGACAAGCTGGAGCGGGTCACCGTCGTCGACGACCAGCTGGGACGCCTGACCTTCACGCGCGACATGGCCGGGGCCATCTTCCACGTGCTGGGGACGCACGCCCCCTACGGTACCTACGACTGCACCGGCTCCGGCGCCGTCAAGTCCTGGGCCGATATCGCCCGCGCCGTCTTCGAGGCGGCCAACGGCAACGGCGAGAAGGTCTTGCCGGTATCGACCGCCGACTACTACGCGAGCGCCGCCGGTCCCGTCGCCCCGCGCCCGGTCCACTCCGCGCTCGACCTGTCCAGGCTCGAGGCTGCCGGCTTCCACATGCCCGACTGGGAGGAAGAGCTGGGGGAGTACATCAAGACGCTCTAGCCGCTATTAACTTTTCGAGAGTAAAAGCCGCCGTTCTTTAACGGCGGCTTTTCTTGTTGGTGGCGATCTGCGCAGTGGTGCCAATAGTATTTTGCGGAAGATCTACCTCTCGCTTGGCTTGGAAGTAGGGTGGCCGGGCTGGTCGTCGTAGGCGTATTTGCTGTACACGTTGACCTCCCACTGCTTTTTTTCGACCTTTGCTACAGAATCTAGGATGAAGCCGGTCGCAAGGCTCAGGCCGCACAGGAACATAAACGAGGCGGCGAGCATAGCGGTGGGGAAGCGCGGGACGAGGCCGGTCTGGAAATATTCGACAACGATGGGCATGCCCAGGGCGAGGCCGAATACCGCGAACAGAAGCGCAACGAGGCTGAAGAACTTCAGCGGGCGGTAGTCCTTGAACAGCGTGCCGATCATCGCAACGACTTTAATGCCGTCGCTCACTGTGTTGAGTTTGGACTCGGAACCCTCGGGACGGTCGCGGTACTCGATGGGCACATCTTTGATGCGCCAGCGGTGGTCGACGGCGTGGATCGAGAGCTCGGTTTCGATCTGAAAGCCCTCGGAAAGCACTGGGAAGGTTTTAACGAACGGGCGGCTCATGGCGCGGTAGCCGGTCATGACGTCATCGAAGCTGTAGCCATAGATCCACTTGATCATGGCACGTACCAGGTTGTTGCCAAAGCCGTGGAAGGCACGTTTGTTCTCCTCGGCATAGGTGCCGTTGGAAAGACGGTCGCCCACGGTCATGTCGGCCGTGCCGTTGAGGATGGGCTCGCAGAGGGCTTTGGCCGCTTCGGCAGGGTAGGTGTCGTCGCCGTCGACCATCAGGTAACAATCGGCATCGATGTCGCGAAACATCTGACGGCACACGTTGCCCTTTCCCTGACGCGGCTCAAAACGCACCGTGGCGCCGTGCTCGGTGGCGATGCGTGAGGTATCGTCCGACGAGTTATTGTCATAGACATAGACCGTCGCCTGCGGAAGCTCGCGGTGAAAGTCGTCGATGACCTTACCAATCGTGAGCGCTTCGTTGTAGCAGGGGATGATGACGGCGATGGATTCAGAATTCACTCAATGCTCCTTATACATTCAATCCTTGAAAGTATAGCCGTTTGCGCCTGACATCCTAAGATGTGGGATAGTTCTCCAGTTTTGCTGCGCGAATCATTTACTTTGCTGTCGGGTCTATACTGTACGTTTGTCAACGATTACGAGTAAGGGAGTTGCATCCGTGTCGGATCAGACAAAGCAACAAGAAACTCGCAGTCTGCCTGCGACGTTTGCTAAGAATGAATTTGAGAAGGATGCGTTTATCCTTCGCCAGCTGGTTACCAAGGATTTTAAAATCAAGTATCGCCGCAGTGTTCTGGGCGTCGCATGGTCGGTGCTCAATCCGCTGCTGATGATGATCGTCATGGCCATCGTGTTCTCGACGATTTTTGGCCAGGGCCGCAATGGCTCAATGACACCCGAGATGTACCCGCTGTACTTGATCGTGGGTAACATTACCTTTGCCGTCATGTCCGAGTCTACGAACCAGGCCCTGACGTCGATCGTGGGTGCTGCCCCTTTGCTCAAGAAAGTTAAGGTGCACCGCTGGGTCTTCCCGGTGCAGAAGGTGCTCTTCTCGCTAGTCAACTTTGCCTTCTCGCTGGTTGCCGTCGCCATCGTTATGCTGTGGTTCCGCGTTATGCCTTCTTGGCACCTGATTCTGCTGCCGGTTTGCCTGCTGCTGCTTATGTGCTTCTGCATGGGCCTGGGCATGATGCTCTCTGCCCTTACGGTCTTTTTCCGCGACGTTATGCATCTGTGGAGCGTCATCATTACGGCGTGGACTTACATTACGCCCATCTTCTGGACGACTGACTATATTGCGCAAATGCCGCATCTCGTGCGTATCTTGATGTATGCGAACCCCATGTACAACTACCTGCAGTTTATGCGCGATATCTTCCTGTTCCAGACTACGCCCTCGCTTATGACGTTTGGTATGTGTGTCGCTTGGGCGGTCCTTGCGCTTGTTATTGGCTACACCGTGTTCCATAAGTCCGAGCGCAAATTTATCCTCTACATCTAAGGAGTGCTGTGATGACTGAATCTGTTGTTGATTACAGCGAGCAGCCTCTGGCTGTCGAGGTCGACGACGTCACCATGATCTTTAACATGGCGTCCGAGTCGCTGACCAACCTCAAGGAGTACTTCATCAAGCTTGCCAAGCACGAGCTGTTCTTTGAGGAGTTTAGGGCACTTAAGCACATCTCGTTCGATATTCATCGCGGCGAGGTCGTGGGCCTGGTCGGTACCAACGGCTCTGGCAAATCCACGATGCTCAAGATTATCGCCGGTGTGCTCGAGCCCAGCGAGGGCAGCGTTAAGGTGCACGGCAACATCGCGCCTCTGATTGAGCTTGGCGCCGGTTTTGACCCCGAGCTGACCGCCCGCGAGAACATTTATTTGAACGGCGCGCTGCTCGGCTATACCAAGGAGTTCATCGACGCCAATTTTGACGGCATTATTGAGTTCGCTGAGCTGCAGAATTTTGTCGATATGCCGCTTAAGAACTTCTCTTCAGGCATGGTGGCGCGTATCGCCTTTGCAATCGCGACGATTACCGAGCCCGATATTCTGATCGTTGACGAGACGCTGTCCGTCGGTGACGTGTTTTTCCAGCAGAAGTGCGAGGACCGCATCCAGCACTTTATCCAGAGCGGTGACGTGACGGTTCTGTTCGTTTCGCACTCCATGGAGCAGGTTGAGCGTATCTGCCAGCGTGCCGTTTGGATTGAGAAGGGTGACCTTCGCATGGACGGCCCGGTCGATGAGGTCTGCAAGGCGTACCGCGAGCAGTTCAACTAGGTTATAATTACTTGCGCTTGGCCGAATTGTTTGGCTGGGCGTGCGGTTATTTGCTCCATTAGCTCAGTTGGATAGAGCAGGGGACTTCTAATCCCAAGGTCGACGGTTCGAATCCGCCATGGAGCACCAACGTTTATTAAGCCCGGACCGCTTGGTGGTCTGGGCTTTTTTCATCTTGTGTGTTGCTGGAGCCGAGCGCGAGCAAGCCGCTGCTGTTTGTTGGGGTTGGCATTTTACTTTTCGAGATGCTCTTTCAGTAGCTCCAACGCGTGGGCGTAGCCTTGGAGGCCCTCTCCGGTGATGGTGGCGAAGCAGGCCAGACGGGCGTAGCTCACCTGGCGGAAGTCCTCGCGCGTCTCGACGGCACTGATGTGAACCTCGACGGCAGGGATGGCGACGGCTTTGAGCGCGTCCAGGATGGCCACGCTCGTATGCGTGTAGGCGGCCGGGTTGATGACGATGCCGTCGACCTTGCCGTAGGCCTCCTGGATCTTGTCGACGATGCTGCCCTCGTGGTTAGACTGGAAGACCTCGACCTCGTCGAAGCCCTGTGCGGCGCCCGCTTCCTGGCAGATCTGGACCAGGCGGCCGTAGTTGTCGCTGCCATA
>DBGBLM010000009.1:0-9015 GCA_048448865.1 Collinsella sp. | reverse complement strand
TCGCTTATCCATATATGTTCCCTTCGACGGTGCAAAGTCTAGCACTCAAAGGGTATGTTTCCGAACACTAAGACAAAATTGTTCGGAAACTATAGGACAGACTGATTCAATTGTTAGACGGATCGGCTAGTCGCGCAGGATGATGTCCATGGCGAGCATCAGGTTGCGCTCGTCGATGGCAAACGGGGCGGCCTCGCGCGTCTTGGGCTTGGCGCAAAACGCGATGCCCGTGCCCGCGGCCTGAATCATGGGGATGTCGTTGGCGCCGTCGCCGATCGCGACGGTGTGGGCCATGTCGACACCGCACTCAACCGCCCAATCCAGCAGCTGGATGAGCTTGGACTCCTTGGTCACGATGTCTGCCGCCAGCTTACCGGTGAGCTTGCCGTCCACGACCTCCAGGCGGTTAGCGAGGCAAAAGTCGATGCCCGCGGCGGCCACGATCTTGTCGGCGACCTCGTGAAAGCCGCCGCTTACCACGCCGACCTTCCAGCCCTTGCTGTGTGCCGAGCGCACAAGCTCCAGCGCGCCGGGGGTAAACGTCACGCGCTCAAAGGTGCGCTCGAATACGCTCTCATCCAAGCCGGCAAGCAGCCCCACGCGTTCCTCGAGCGCCTGCTTAAAGTCGAGCTCGCCGCGCATGGCGCGCTCGGTGATCTGCGCTACCTGCTCGCCCACGCCGGCCTCCTCGCCCAACAGGTCGATGACCTCCTGGTTGATGAGCGTGGAGTCGATATCCATAACGATGAGGCGTGCGGTCATGACGGGCCTTTCCGAGTGCGGTTGTATTGGGGCACATTGTCGCACGCCGCGCGCTTGGGCGACGGCCAGGCCGCGTCAATTGTTTCGTCTCCGTCAAGTCTTTGGGCAAGAGCTACTTTTTCGCGGCACATCGACGCGGGTGCGATAAGATAGAACGCCATGCCCGGCTGCGCGGTTTACGCAGGCTGGGCAAATCTGTACGACGCCGCCCGGAACGACACGGGGCGGCACAGATCCATAAAGGAGGATCACTGGTATGAGCCAGACCCGTCCCATCGACGAGCATTCCATGCACACCCGTACCTGCGGCGAGCTTCGCTTCGAGAACGTGGGCGAAGAGGTCACCCTCACCGGTTGGGTGAGCCGTCGCCGCGACCACGGCGGCCTTATCTTCTGTGACCTTCGCGACCGCGAGGGCATCACGCAGCTCACCTTCGACCCCGAGCACTCCGACGGCGATGCCTTTAAGATCGCCGAGACCATGCGTCCCGAGTGGCCCATCAAGATTCACGGCGTCGTGCGCGCCCGTGGCGAGGAGACCACCAACACCAAACTCGCGACCGGCGAGATCGAGGTCCTGACCGACCACGCCGAGGTACTCAATACGTCCGTCACCCCGCCGTTCCAGATCGAGGACGGCATCGAGACCAGCGAGGACACCCGCCTGCGCTATCGCTATCTGGACCTCCGCCGTCCCGAGATGATGGCCAACCTCAAACTGCGCTCCGACTTCACCTTTGCCATTCGTGAGGCGCTGCACAACCGTGAGTTCATGGAGGTCGAGACGCCCTCCCTGTTTAAGTCCACGCCCGAGGGCGCTCGCGACTTCATCGTTCCCAGCCGTATTCAGCCGGGTAACTTCTACGCCCTGCCGCAGTCCCCGCAGCTCCTAAAGCAGCTGCTCATGGTCGGTGGCGTCGAGCGCTACTACCAGGTTGCCAAGTGCTTCCGCGACGAGGACTTGCGTGCCGACCGTCAGCCCGAGTTCACCCAGGTCGATATCGAGATGTCCTTCGTGGACCAGAACGACGTTATGAGCGCGCTCGAAGAAGTCCTGTCCGATGCCTTCGGTCGCATGGGTGTCGAGATGCCCACGCCGCTGCGTCGCATGGACTACTGGGAGGCCATGGACACCTATGGCTCCGACAAGCCCGATACCCGCTATGGCATGCACCTGGTCGACCTGACCGACATCTTTGCCAACTCCAAGTTCAAGGTCTTTGCGACCGCCGCAAACGAGGAAGGCTCTGTCGTCAAGGCCATTAACGCCAAGGGCGCCGGTGCCTGGGCACGTGCCAAGATCGATAAGCTTGCCGGCGTGGCCTCCACGTTTGGCGCCAAGGGCCTGGCCTGGATCGCCTTCCGCGAGGACGGCTCCATCAACAGCCCCATCGTCAAGTTCTTCTCGGACGAGGAGATGGCGGCTCTGCGCGAGCGCATGGACGTCGAGCCTGGCGACCTCGTGATGTTCGCCGCCGGCCCGCGCCTGCTCTCTGACGAGATCCTGGGCGGCATGCGTTCCCACATGGCCAACGCACTCGAGATCAAGCGCGAGGGCCACGACTTCCTGTGGGTCGTCAACTTCCCGCTGTTCCATTGGGACGAGGATCGCAAGGCCTATGCTGCCGAGCACCAGCCCTTTACCCTGCCGACCGAGACCGACATCGCCAAGATCGAGGCCGACCCGTTGGCAGCCGGTTCCTGCACCTACGACTTTGTTATGGACGGCTTTGAGGCCGGCGGCGGCGGTATGCGTATCCACAACGCCGAGATGCAGATGTCCATGCTCAAGCTCCTGGGCTTTACCGAGGAGCGCGCCGAGTCGCAGTTCGGCTTCCTCATGGAGGCGCTCAAGTTTGGTGCGCCCCCGATGGGCGGTTTTGCTCTGGGCCTGGACCGCGTGTGCATGCTGCTCACCGGTTCCGACTCCATCCGCGACGTCATGGCGTTCCCCAAGACGGCCAGCGGCTCCGACCTCATGTCGGGCGCCCCGAGTGCCGTTAGCGGCGCCCAGCTCAAGGACGTCAGCCTGCGCCTGATGTAGGCGAGCGGCTACATATTGCCCGCAACGAGGGAAGGACGTGTGCCTTCCCTCGTTTTTTATGCGCTGAGGTTGCGAGGGCATGGGATGACCGGGCGTCACGGAAAGTGCATCCCGTAATCTGCGTGCAGAACGGGTCGCGCTTTCCCAAAGGGGGTCCTCTGGGAAAGCGCGACCCAGAATTCGGCATAATAATGGGGCACAGTTTCCGGTTGAGCTGTCTAACGGAAACTGTGCCCCAGAATGAGCGCTCAAAACGGGATAGACTTTCCGCAACAACTGTCTGGCGGAAAGCCCGGCCCAGTTTCTTATAGCGAGTCTCTCTGGATCAGCTGCATGTGCATCACGGAGGTGGTGGGCTCGGCACCCTTGATCATGTCGAGCGCAATGTTGGCGGCCATGTGGCCTTCTTCGCGCAGGGGCTGGCGGACGGTCGTGAGCGCGGGGACGCAGCGCGCCGCAATCTCGTGATCGTCGAAGCCGACGACAGAAACGTCCGCCGGAACGGATAGGCCTGCCTCGTTGAGTGCGGTGATGACGCCAGCCGCGATACGGTCCGACCCGCAGAGCACGCCATCGAAAGCAATCTCGCGCGCGAGGATCTGGTGCATGGCCTGATAGCCGTCTCCGCTGTTCCAGCCGGTATAGATAACGTTTGCGTCTGGGAGGTCTTCGCCCAAGACGGCGCGGTAGCCGCGCAGGCGGTCGACAACAGCGGGGTTGTCTTGCGGTCCCAATACGGCGACGATATCTTTGCGCCCGCGATCCTTCAGGGCGAGTGCCGCAAAATGTCCGCCTTCTTCGTCGTCAGAGTAGACCGTCGAGAACACATCGCGATAGGGGTGGCCCTCGAGCTGGCCGCACAACACGGTGGGTACGCCCAGCTCGCGCAGCACCTCGAGCAGCTCGCTGCCCTTGTAGGGAGAGACGTCGATCACGGCGTCGAACGAGCGGCGCTCAAAGTGCTCGCGTGCGCGGTTGCGCTCATGCGTAGAAGACGCCTGCAAGATAACAGGCAGATAGGACGACTCTGACAGTTCCTCGGTAATGCCGCTCAAAAACTCGCTATAGGTGGGGTCACTGAAGAGTTCACTTAGAGGCTCGGTCACGAGCACGGCGATGATTTCCGTGCGCCCGACAGCGAGCGCTCGGCCACGAGCGTTGGGGACAAAATTGACTTCCTTGGCCGCCGCGCGGACGCGCTTTTTGGTTTCCTCGCTAATGCGGGGCGAATCGTTGAGGGCGCGCGATGCCGTGGAGCGCGACACGCCGGCAGCTGCGGCAACCTCGGCAAGCGTAGGTGCGGTGCGAACTGGTTGGGTCATGGCGTCTCCTGGAAAATGCGGTCGATGTTGTCACTGATACGGGCTGGTGCGGATACAGCTTACTATAGTGCGTCTGAACAGCGTTCATGATATCCGGTGACCGGTGTCGTTTTGCAACCAAGCCGCAATCGAATACATCTCGTATGGGGGGAAATATCTGCGGGCGTGGCGGTTGCCTACGAGCTTAAGAACGATGTCTTGCGCTGAGTTTCGATACTCAGGGTGACATAAGTGTCGCGGTTGTACAACCGGTTGCACCGTTAACCCGGCCAAATCGACCGTTCAGCGGACAACCGGTTGCACAGTTTTTTGCATCGCCCGTAAGATAAGGACAACCGGTTGCACAAGAATTACTACGATGACGAAGGAGCATCACCATGGACGCCATTAACGATTGGGAAAACCAAGCGCTCACCCATAGGAACCGCCTGGCACCCCATGCGTACTTTATGGGTTACGAGACCGCCGATCTCGCTGCAACGTACAGCCGCGAGCTGTCGCGCGGGTTTGTCCAGCTGTCCGGCTCGTGGCAGTTCCGCCTCTTTGAGGGGCCTGCTGCCGTCTCCAACGAGGAGCTCTCCACGTACAAGCCCGAGTGGGATCATGTGGAGGTTCCGCACCTGTGGCAGGTGGACGGCTATGGCAACCTTGCCTACACCGACGAGGGTTTCCCGTTCCCGGTGGACCAGCCGTTTGTTCCCTCCGACGACCCCACGGGCGTGTACCAGCGCATCGTCAACCTTCCCGCCGTTCCTGCCGGCGCTCGCGAGATCATTCGCTTCGACGGCATCGAGAGCTATGGCGAGCTGTACGTCAACGGTCAGTTTATCGGCATGACCAAGGGTTCGCGCCTGTCTGCCGAGTTCGACGTGACCGACGCGCTCGTCGAGGGCGACAACCTGTTTGCGGTCAAGGTTCTGCAGTACAGCGATGGCAGCTATATCGAGGATCAGGACATGTGGTGGGCCTCGGGCATCTTCCGCGATGTGTACCTTATGCAGCGTCCCGCCGCGCACCTGGTCGACTTTAGGTTCCGCACGCACCGCGAGGGCGATGCCGCTCTGATCACGCTCGATACGGTGGCCGAGGGCGCTACCCGCGTCGTGTATACGCTCAGCGATGGCCAGAACGTGGTGGCTACGGGCGAGTGTGTCGACGGCCATGCCGAGTGCAGCGTGACCGATGCCCACTTCTGGAATCCCGAGGACCCCTTCCTTTATGACCTTACGTTTGAGATCTACGACGGTGACGAGGTCAGCGAGTTCGTTCCGCATCGCCAGGGTCTTGCCGAGGTGACGGTCGAGGGCAATCATATCTACCTCAACGGCACCTACTTTAAGATGCATGGCGTCAACCGCCACGATCACGACGATCACAAGGGCCGCGCCGTGGGCCTCGATCGCATGCGCCGCGACCTGGAGCTCATGAAGCAGCACAACATCAACGCGGTGCGCACGTCCCACTACGCCAACGACCCGCGCTTCTACGAGCTTTGCGACGAGTACGGCATCATGCTGGTCGCCGAGACCGATATGGAGAGCCACGGCTTCGAGAATATCGGCAATATCGCCCTGGTCACCGACGACCCGGCATGGGAGCCGGCCTACGTCGACCGTGTTGAGCGCCTGGTGATGCAGGAGCGCAACCATGCGTGCATCATCATGTGGTCGATGGGCAACGAGAGCGGCTATGGCTGCAACATCCGCGCGATGTACGCCAAGGCTCACGAGCTCGACGGTCGTCCGGTCCATTACGAGGAGGACCGCAACGCCGACACCGTCGACGTCATCTCTACAATGTACTCCCGTGTGTCGCAGATGAACGACTTTGGTGAGCATCCGTTCCCCAAGCCGCGCATCAACTGCGAGTACGGCCACTCCATGGGTAATGGTCCCGGAGGCCTGTCCGAGTACCAGGAGGTCTTCGATCGCTGGGATTGCATCCAGGGCCAGTTCATTTGGGAATGGTGTGACCACGGTTTGGCTGCTGTGACCAAGGACGGCGTTGCCTACGATATGTATGGTGGCGACAACGGCGATTACCCCAACAACAGCAACTTCTGCATCGATGGCATGGTGTTCCCTTGGCAGCAGCCGAGCCCGGGCCTCACTGAGTATGGCCAGGTCATCTGCCCGGTTCGCATGGCTTATGATGCCGAGGCGGGCGAGCTGACTGTCACCAACAAGCGTTGGTTTACCACCCTCGAGGATGTCTGCCTGTCGGCCGAGACCCTGGTGGACGGCGACGTGGTCTGCCGCAAGACGCTCATGCCCGGTGCGGTTGCCCCCGGCGAGTCCGTCCAACTGCCACTGGTGATTCGCGAGGCCGCAGTGGGCGAGACCCTGCTGACCGTGCGCGCCTACACCATGGCCGCTCACGTCTGGTGCGAGCCGATGTTCCAACTGGGCGCAAGCCAGTTTGCCATCGCAAACCATCCGGCGCCGGCCATCGCGGCTCCCACTCGTCCTGAGCTTACGGTCGAGGAGACCGAGCAGGAGATTCGCATTCACTCCCTCAACGGCGAGCTGACCTTCAACAAGGTAAACGGCACCGTGAGCAAGTGGAAGGCATCCGGCCGTGACGTCATGGCCTCCGGTCCCCAGGTTGGTTTTTGGCATCCGCTCGTCGACAACCACGCCCAGGAGTACGACTCCCTGTGGAAGGACAACTTCATTGATGTAATGCAGACGTCTACCCGCAAGGTTTCTTGGAAGCAGGACGGCAATGCGGTCGTCGTTACCGTGAGCCAACGTATTGCTCCTCCCGTTCGCGCGTTCGGCATGTGCGTCGAGCTCGTCTACACCGTGCTTCCGAGCGGTCGCGTCGACCTCAAGGTTTCCGGCGAGCCCTACGGCGATTACTCGGATATCATCCCGCGCATCGGCATCTCCTTCGAGGTTCCCGGTTGTGATCGTGCCGTCGAGTGGTATGGCCACGGCCCGGGCGAGAACTATCCGGACTCGCTGCGCGCCAACCCAGTCGGTCATTACCGCACTACGGTCGACGACATGTTCACGCCCTACGTTATGCCTCAGGACTGCGCCAACCGCGAGGGTACCCGCTGGGTTGCCCTGCGCTCTAGCCACGGTGACGGCGTGCTGGTGACTCGTCCGGCCGACGCCGCTTCCAACCCGTTCTCGTTCTCCGCATGGCCCTATAGCTGCGAGGCTATCGATAACGCCAAGCATGTCTACGATCTCGTCCCAGGCGACACGGTTACGGTCAACATCAACGACCAGCTGCTCGGCCTTGGCTCGAACTCTTGGGGTTCCGAGGTGCTCGATTCCTATCGCACCCGTTTTGAGAGCTTCAGCTTTGAGGTGTCCCTGCGACCGCTGACGTCTGCCGATTTGGCTCAGGCGCTGGCACCCATTAAGGAGGCATAAGTCATGCATGTCTTTAACTCGCGCGCCGATTTCGACGCCCAGATGAAGTCCGTCAAGAAGTGGATGCGTACCGGTCAGGCACTCGACGGCGTTTCTGAACTGCAGCACGATGTGGCGTACTCTATCGGCGACTCGCTGGTGTATTGGTGGGTGAACGCCCACGAGGCGGCTACTGCCGATCTGGTCGGTCACCGTCGCTACCATACCGTGCTCGCCCCGCTCGACGGCAATCTGACCGTTGAGGTGGCTTCCAAGGCCGATCTTACCTGTACGCGCGCCTACAGCGATATCGATGATCGAGAGCGCTTTGAGGGTACGGGGGAGACCGTGACGATTCCCACCGGCGGCGTTGCCGTCGTCGAAATTGACGAGGCCTACCGTGTCGTGGCCGATGCCGCGGATCCCCGCGTCGTGGTACTGCACGTGACAGTCGAAGGTTATTCCTTCCCCAACAAGTAGTATTCGTCCGCCTGGACGTTTGCTTCGCGCCGTTAAGGGGGATGGCTTTGTTGACTCCCTTTTCCCCATTCCCCTTAGCAGGTGCGCCGTCCGTGTTTGCACTTGCAGCCCGGACGGTTTTAGATGACATTTAACAGATGATTGGGAGGGCTTATGAGCTCTGAAAAACGAGGAACGATTGGTTCGTTCGCTCTGCTGGGCATGACGGTCGCCGCCGTGTTCGGTATCAAGAACATCATCAACAACAACGAGGCCATCGGCTTGGCGGCTGCGCCGTCGTTCTTCTTCGCCACGCTTTTGTACTTTGTCCCCTATACCCTGGTTACCGCCGAGTTCGTCGGCCTCAACAAGGACTCCGAGTCTGGCGTGTACGCATGGGTTAAGACCTCGATGGGTGGTCGCTGGGCGTTCCTGACGGCATTTAGCTACTGGTTCGTTAACCTGTTCTTCTTTGCGTCCGTCCTGCCCAACGTCATCATCTACGCGAGCTACGTGTTCTTTGGTGCCAACGCCGAGCTTTCGCAGCTGTGGATCACCATTATCGAGATCGTCGTCTTTGCTATCGCCACGTGGGTTTCGACCAAGGGCGCTAAGTGGATCGGCTCCATTTCCTCCTTCGGTTCGACCGCGGCTCTCGGCCTGACCGCCGTGTTCATCCTGCTGTCCCTGGCTGCTGCCTTTGGCGGCGTTGAGTTCGCTACGGCTCCTACTCCCGCTAACATGGCTCCCGACATGAGCAACTTCGCAACTGCGTGGGGCTTCTTCGGTACGCTTGCCTGGATCATCCAGGGCGTTGGCGGCGCTGAGTCTGTCGGCGTGTTCCTCAACGACCTCAAGGGCGGCGTCAAGGCCTTCGTGCGCACCGTCGTTATCGCCGGCCTGACCATCGGCCTTCTGTATGCAGGCGCTTCGCTGCTGGTTAACCTGTTCATTCCCGAGGGCAGCGTTGCCATCTCCACCGGCATCTTCGACGTATTCGGCGCTGTCTTTGCCCACTTTGGCATTCCCATGGAAGTGTCCACGCGCGTCATCGGCTTGATCC
>DBGBLM010000008.1:0-2780 GCA_048448865.1 Collinsella sp. | reverse complement strand
ACAGCAGATGGCGGAATTGCAGCACACCATGGAGATGGTGGATTACAAGTGCTGGTATTACGAAACGGCGAAGGAAGCGGGTACGGTCGATGCCCCGCAGAAGATGGAGCTTGCCGAAGTCCCGGAACGCTTTCGGAAGATTCGGCAGGAGCTGCGCACTGCGCCGGGAACTGCGGCAACGATATGATAAAACTGCTTAGGCAACGGCAGTCAACCGCTTGATTATCACGGTAACTTTATCGTTCAAAAAGTACTACTAACAAACGACCACCCCGGCTATCCGCTGTTCTCGGAAGAGCAGGGGAGCTCTTATCGCCGGGGCGGAACCTTTTCAACTCGCAGAATAGCAGAATCGCCCCGCAAGCCAGAATCAGCACGGAACGGCAGCGGGCAGAACCGCCACCCCTAGATTACCCTCACGCTGCCACTGGCAGCCCTGATTAAATATGCTAGGTATCTCGGGATAATGCTTTCGGTCGCATACGCGCAAGAGTGTCCGCTGATTGCAACTGGCTGTTCCCCTTCCTACGCCAATGGTGTGCAGACATCTTCGATATTCTTGCTCGTTATGGCGAAAATCACGTCTCCAGGGTTTGCCTTTTTCGATTTAGCGTATTGCTCTTCAGATCATCGTGGTGTGCTCGTAGCCGCGCTCCACGAGGAGCCGTTCGGCAACGTCGAGAATCTTCTCGACCGTCTCCTCCGGGTACTTATTGCGTGCCACGGGCACCTCCGTCCTTGTTATCGCGATAAACGTACCATGAGTGGCGTACGGGTCGAGAAGGGCTGACGCCAAAAGAGCCCAACGGCCGTTACAGCTTCGTTAGAAACGCGCCCCACCATGGATGGTGAACCCGAAAGGTAAGGCGCGCGGGCACGGCGACTCGGCCCGCGCGCCCGGAAGAGAAAGGACGAACCCATGGGTTACATGCTCGAGACGCGCGGGCTCACCAAGCGCTTCGGCCGCGGCGACCAGGCGCAGGATGCCGTGGCCGACGTGAGCCTTCATATCCGCGAGGGCGAGGTGTACGGGTTGCTCGGCCCCAACGGCGCCGGCAAGTCAACAACGCTCAAGATGATCTGCGGGATGCTGCGGCCGACGGCCGGGGAGATCCTCTTTGCCGGGCACGCCTGGCGCCGCGAGGACCTCTACGCAATCGGCAGCCTCATCGAGGAGGCGCCGCTCTACCCCAACCTCACCGCGCGCGAGAACCTGCGCGTGCGCACCACGCTGCTGGGCCTTCCCGAGAGCCGCGTAGATGAGGTGCTCGCCGCCGTGGACCTCGCGGACACCGGGAAGAAGCGCGCCGGGCGCTTCTCGATGGGCATGCGGCAGCGCCTGGGGCTCGCGCTGGCGCTGATCGCCCGGCCACGCCTGCTCGTGCTCGACGAGCCCACCAACGGCCTCGACCCCATCGGCATCGAGGAGCTGCGCGACCAGATCCGCGGCTTCGCGGCGGCGGGCACGACGGTAATCATCTCGAGCCACATCCTCTCCGAGGTGCAGCAGATGGCGGACACCATCGGCATCATCTACGGGGGGGCGCCTCGCCTACGAGGATGCGCTTCGGCCCGGGCAGGACCTCGAGGAACTCTTCATGAGCGTCTGCCGGGAGGGGCGTCGAGCGCGCGGGGAGGTGGCGGCATGACGAGCGAGAAAGGCGCCCTGCTCGCGGGCCTGCGCGCCGAGGCCCTGAAGTCGCGCCACGCGGCACCGGTTCGCCTGGCCGTGCTCATGGCGCTGCCGATGCCGCTGCTCGGCGCGATGCCCTACCGGGGCGTGCAGATCTTCAGCGCGTGGAACTACTGGTACGCGCTCTTCCTGCCCGTGGCTCTCTCGCTCGTGGTGGCGTGCGTCGCGCGGGCGGACGCGCGCACGCGGATGCGGGGGCTTCTGGGCCTGGGCTTCCCGCTTAGGCGCGCCTGGTGGGCCAAGGCGCTCTGGTGCCTCGCGCTCTGCACGCTCTCGAACCTCGTGGTCTTCGGCATCTACCTCGCGGGATCGGCGTTCTCCTCGCAGGGCCTCACGGCCGCGGGCACGCTCACGATGCTCCTCTGCGCGCTCGCCAACACGGTGACCGCGGCGTGGATGATCCCCGCAGGGCTCTTCCTCACGGCGCGGCTCGGCATGCTCGCGGGCATCTTCTGCCCGCTCGCCGCGCAGCTCGTGGGTGGGTTCGCCTGGTCGCTGATACCGCTGCCGCAGCTCTTTCCGCCGTCGGCGAGCATGGTCATCCCCACGAGCTTCATCCCCGTGCTGCCGAGCGGCGAGCCACTCGCGGCGGACATGGCGCTCGGCGGGGCGCTCACGGCGGACGGCATGCTCACACTGGCGGGCCTTGCGGTCTGCGCGCTCGCGTTCGCCGCGCTCACGGCGGCGGGCGCGGCCTGGTTCGCGCGCTCCGAGGAGAGGTGATGGCCATGACACGACTCTCCGACCCGACGCCGCGCATGACTCTCTCGCGGGCCCTGCTCTCCGAGGCCCTGCGCCTGGCGCGCTCCCCGCTCACGGCGGTTCACCTCGTCTGCGGCCTGGCAGCCGGTCTTGCCTGCGGCGAGTACTTCTCCGTAACCCGATGGGACCCGGCGCTGGGCGCGGACGCCTACGCCCAGTTCCTCGGCGCCCTCATGCCGCTCATGTCCGCCATCGTCTGCGGGCTCGCCGTGGACGAGGAGCGCGCTGCCGGGCGCCTCGCCAACCTCACGGCGGTCCCCTCGCGCGGGCGCGCCCGACACCCAAGAATACGTAGACGAGCTGCTCCTCGCCTTCTGCGAGCACT
>DBGBLM010000007.1:0-3168 GCA_048448865.1 Collinsella sp. | reverse complement strand
TCCAACATGAAGTTCATGCTCAACGGCGCCCTAACCCTGTGCACGCTCGACGGCGCCAACGTGGAGATTGCCGAGCTCGTGGGCGACGAGAATATCTATACCTTTGGTGCCTCGTCCAAACAGGTCGAGCAGCTCTATGCCGACGGCACCTATGACGCCGGTGTGCTCTACCGCAAGCCCGGCATTAAACTGCTGGTGGACTTCATCACCAACCCGGCCTTTATGGCGACCGGCAACGTCGAGCGCCTGCAGCGCCTGCACGATGACATTAAGGGCAAGGACTGGTTTATGGCCCTGCTCGACATCGAGGAGTACATCCAGACCAAGGAGCGCGTGTTGGCCGACTACGAGGACCAGGACGCCTGGATGCGCAAGACGCTCATCAATATCGCCAACGCCGGCACCTTCTCGTCTGACCGCACGATCTCCCAGTACAACGACGAGATTTGGCACCTGAGCTAATTTCGCTTCCCTTACCCATCCTCTTGAGAAACGGAGTCGTGGCAACACGGCTCCGTTTTTTGTGCCCGCACGTTACCCTGCGACCCAACTCGGCCAAACAATCTCGATCTGTAACAACTACTCGGTAAAAACGGTCCCAGCTGTTACAGATTGAGACATACCGGCCCCCCTTGGGTCAATCTCGATCTGTAACATCTAGCAGCTGAAATTCACCTTTGGTGTTAAAGATTTAGATTTAATGGTTAGATCAGCGGAACGGTCTCGATATGTAACATCTAACGTCCGAAATCGGCCCTACCTGTTACAGATCGAGACAAACGACCGGTCAGACAGCCCCAACACAAAGAAAGGCTCCCCTCTCGCCCAGCGGACGGGAGGGGAGCCTTATATGTGACCGCGGCAAAAGGATGGCAATACCGCAGTCGCCCAAAGGAAGGGCCTGGTTGCACCGGGCCTAGATAAGGTTCTTGCCAGAGACCTTATCGAAGAGGTGGGTCGCGTTCTTCTCGAACTTGAACCAGATGGTGTCGCCAGCCTTGAGCGCGCCCTTGGCCTCGAGGTCGACGACGGGGATAATCAGGACAAACTGGCCGTCGGGAGCGGTCACGTGGACATGCTCGGTCGAGCCCATGAGCTCGGTCACCTCGACGGTACCCTGGAGCGCGCCCTCCTCGCCCTTGTCGGCAAGCAGGATCTGCTCGGGACGCACGCCGGCCGTAATCTCCTTCACGTCGCCGCCGTCCCAGTTGAGGGCAAGCTGAGCGCAAGTCTCGGGGGCGAGCGCCACGTTCATATCCTCGGTCTTGACGGTAAAGCCGTTGCCCGAGCGCACCAGCTGGGCATCGAAGAAGTTCATCTGCGGCACGCCGATGAAGCCGGCGACGAAGATGTTCGCGGGATGGTTGAAGACCTCCTGCGGCGTGGCGATCTGCTGGACAACGCCGTCCTTCATGACCACGATACGGTCACCGAGGGTCATAGCCTCGGTCTGGTCGTGAGTAACATAAATGAACGTGCCCTTGATCTCGTGGCGCAGCTTAATGAGCTCGGCACGCATCTGGTTACGAAGCTTGGCGTCCAGGTTGGACAGCGGCTCGTCCATCAGGAAGACCTTGGGGTCACGCACGATGGCGCGGCCGATAGCGACACGCTGGCGCTGGCCGCCGGAGAGCGCCTTGGGCTTACGGTCGAGGTACTCGGTAATGCCCAGAATCTCGGCAGCAGAGCGAACCTTGCGGTCGATCTCGTCCTTGGGAACCTTCTTGAGCTCGAGCGTAAATGCCATGTTCTCGTACACCGTCATATTGGGGTACAGAGCGTAGCTCTGGAACACCATGGCGATGTCGCGGTCCTTGGGCGCCACGTCGTTGACACGCTTGCCGTCGATGAGCACATCGCCCGAGGTAATGTCCTCCAGGCCGGCGACCATGCGCATCGTCGTGGACTTACCGCAGCCAGAGGGGCCAACGAGGACGACGAACTCCTGGTCGTGAACGGTGAGGTTGAAGTCCTCTACAGCGAGCACACCGTCCTCGGTAACCTTGAGGTTGTGCTTCTTCTCCTCGGTCTTCTTCTTTTTGCCAAAGAAGCCCTTCTTTTTTGACTCGTTGTTGGGATACACCTTCTGAACATGTTTGAGAACGATCTCGGCCATGTCTCTACCTTTCGATATGCGGCGCCGCGCTGAGGGGCGCCGCAGAAACTTGCAAAACAGTTACGGCATCAGCCCTTGACGGCACCTGCCACCACGCCGTCGATGATGTACTTCTGACAGAGGATGTACATGATAACGATGGGGATAACGACCATCATGATGCAGGCCATCATGGGGCCGAGCTCGACGTGGCCGTAGCCGCCGCGGAAGTACTGGATCAAGATAGGAATGGTCTTGTACTTGGTGGAGTCGAGCGTAAGGTAGGGCAGCAGATAGTCGTTCCAGACCCACATGGTCTCGAGGATGCCGACCGAAAGATAGGTGGGCTTCATGATGGGAAGGACGATCTTAAAGAACACCTGGACCGGGTTGCAGCCATCAATCATGGCCGCCTCCTCGATCTCGAGCGGGATGTTCTTTACAAAACCGGCGAACATAAAGACCGCCAGGCCCGCGCCAAAGCCGAGGTAGATAAAGCAGATGTTGAACGGCGTGTTGAAGCCGATGCGGTCCGCCAAATTGGACAGCGTGAACATGAGCATCTGGAAGGGCACGACCATCGAGAACACGAACAGGTAATAGAAGAAGTTCGAGATCTTGTTGTTGACACGAACCACGTACCAAGCGCACATGGAGCAGCACACCAAGATCAGCACGACCGACGTGACCGTGATGATGAGCGAGTACATAAATGCCGAGGCAAAGCCCTGCTCGTTAAGGGCGTGCATGTAGTTTGCGAGGCCGTTGAACGTCTCGGGCGTGAGCAGATCGAATGCCGTGGTGGTGCTGATTGCGGTCGCTTTCTTAAAAGAATTAAGCGCAATCATGAACACGGGGTAGATCCACGCGAGCGACAGGATCGTAAAGAAAATCGAGAGCGCGCGGTTGATAACCTTATCGCGTTTCATTACTGCTGCACCTCCTTGGACCTCGTGGCCTTAAGCTGGATCATGGAGATGGCCACGACCAGGATGCAGAAGATAACCGCCTTGGCCTGACCAATGCCCTGCCATGCGATACCGGCACGCGAATAGAACGTGTTGTAGATGTTC
>DBGBLM010000006.1:0-5298 GCA_048448865.1 Collinsella sp. | reverse complement strand
CCGAGATGCAGACGATGGGTGCGCTGCCGTCGTCGGGGAAGATGGTCAGACCGAAGGCTCTGTTGCCCGACTCGTCGCACAGGTCGGGGACGAACTGCGCGTAGTATCCGATGCCGGGGTAGAGCTCGGCGAAGGCCCGGGCCACGATGGCCGACGGGTCGTTCATGTAGGGCGACGCCATGGGGCCGATCTGCTCGTACTGCTTCAGGGCCGCATAGGTCTGGCGCAGCATGGCCCTGACCTCGTCTTTCCTGAAGCCGTTGAGGGTCGGCCCGTTGAGGACGAGGTCGATCATCTTGTCGCTCCAGTCCTCCATCATGTGGGTCTCGCCCATGTAGCGGGCGGCGCCGGGCTCGGCGTCGACCTTCTCGCGGGTGAGTGTCTTGTAGTCTTTCATCTGGCGCCTCCTTTGAAAAATCCATCAGGATCCCGGTGGATTGCGTCGACGGTGTCCTTGATGCCGCCGGCGATGCACTCGGCCATCTTGGTCGCGGTCGCAGTTTCGGCGTCCTTCGCAGCCTTCTCGATGGCCGGGCCGATCTCCCACGGCTCGAGGCCGGTGTTTTCGTAGGCAGCGAGGCGCTGCACGAGCGTCTCCTTGGTCTCCGGGCTCCAGTAGCCGGTCTTGATGCCGTTGGCCCTTTCATGGGTCATGCGTTCCATGTAATTGCTCCTTTCTGAATGGCCGAGCGGGCCGCAGCCCGCCCGGCCGGTGTCCTTACTGCATGACGACGACCTTGCCGGCCTCGATCAGGTCGGCGAGGTTGGTGTTGAAATAGTCCGCGATGTTCTTCTTGGCCTCCAGCTTCCAGATCCCGCCGTCGGCCTCGAAAAAGCCGATGCCCTCGTCAGGATCCACTCGCAGCAGGAACTCGCTCTCGGGCTGTTCCACCTCGAGGAATGTGCGGAAGGGCCGCAGCATGACACGGGGCTTCACCTCGACCAGAGCATTGAGGGCCACGCCCTGCCGGGCCTCCACGGTCTGCGTGACGCCGTTGTCCTTCGTGCTGACGCTGTTCTCGTCCGTCATCCGGCTCAGCAGGTCGAGCAGGTAGGCCGTGCCCTCGTTGGGGATGAACAGGCTGCGCAGCTCGATCAGAGCGACCTCGCGGCCACGGAAGCCGGTGCGCAGGCCCGGAGCGTCGGCCTCGGCGCGGTAGAGGATGTTGCGGGAGAAGTCCGGCAGGTAGGTGGTCATGACCTCGACGCTCTTGTAGCTCTTGGCCTGCACCATGATGGTCGTGTCGACCTTCTCCAGCTCGGTGCGGATCAGCTTGCAGACTCCGTCGAGGCCGCTGACGCTGATGGCCTCGGGGCGGTCGACATGGGGCGGGATCCGGGTTAGGTGGCCGTCGGTGTAGGTCTGGCCGCCGATCTCGAAGATCTTGGTCTCCTTCAGGCTGACGATTTTGTCGATCATTTTGGCGAGCATGATGTTGTCCTCCTTGTTTATGAATATTTATGCGGTTATGCGTGAGTGACGAGCTTGAGGAGCTTCGGCTGCTCCTGCTGCGTCCCGTCCATGTTCAGTTGTCCGGGCACCTGCGGCACCATCTCGGCCACGACGAGCTCGCCGTTGCTGTCGCCGGTGACATAGAGCGAGGTGGCGACCGGGTTGGTGGCGGCGAGGGTGCTCTTGGCCGTCACCGAGACTTGGATCTGCCGGCGCTCGTCGTCCGGCGTCAGCTCGATGGTGAGGGTGATCTTGCGCTTGGCGGTGGCCTTGGTGTTGGGGTCGAGGATGTTCTGGATCACCTTGTCCATCTCGTAGTCGACGCGCTCCTCGAAGGCGCCGCGGGCCATGCGCATGATGCTGTCGCGGTTTTCGTTCATGGGGTTGCTCTCCTTTCTGTCAGGCCCCGGGGCCGAGGAGCGTCATCTGCTCCGGCCCGGTGGCGGGATTGTCGGCCGGCGCGGCCGCGGTCTGGTCTGCTGCTGCGGTATGTACCCGGGCCCACACGGCCTCGGTGGCGTCCGAGCGGGTGGCCTTCCTGCGGCCGACCGTCTTGAGGATCCCCATCTGCTTCATCTCGGTGAGGCGTGGGGCCACATAGTTGCGGTTGAAGTACGGGATCTCGCCGGCGGCGACGAGCTCCTCGGTGATCTCGCTGGCGGTCATCTCCCGGGCCCCGAGGGTCTCGAGGATCAGCCGGCAGCGTTTCTCCCTCTTTGGGAGGACGGCGTCATAGCTCTGGCGCCGGGTCTCCCGGGTCGTTCTGTCCATCGGTTTCCTCCTTTCTGGCGTCGGGTGCCGGGGCTTCGTCTCCCCATGCGTCCCATCCGGGAGCCGCCTCTCTGGCGAAAAGCTCGATCCGAGGCAGATCGCCCATCAGCTCGACGATCTTGTCTCGAACTTCTGGCGGCTTTTGGCTGTGTTTGCGCAAGGGGGAGAAAACGAGCTGCCCGACACTGGCACTGATGCGTTTCGGTTTTCCCTTGACCGCGATCAGGCACGGCTCTGAGTTGCCTCGAGTCCATCGACCGAGGCCGAAAAAGAAGCCGTTGCCGCTGCGGTTTTGCTTTACCCATTGGAAGGCGATGCTTTTGTAGGTGAAGCCCCATGCCTCGATCAGGTCGAGAGCTTCCTGCATCTTCGGGTAGGTCGCCCACATAAAGAGGACGCAGTCATCAGCAGCTATACCCCCCCGCAGGATTGACCGGGAGCTTCTTGAGCTCGTCGATCTTCATGGTGCTGTATTGTGCCGCGGCCGCTCCAGCGCATCCGCTGTCGCTGTACGACCACGGCGGGTCGGCGTAGATGATGCTGTACTTCTTGTCGGGGAACGGGATCATGGCTGCACCTCCCCGACGATGATGGTGCTCGGCTGTTCTCGGATCATCTGCTTCAGACGCTCGAGCTCCTCGGGGCTCAGGTCTTTCACGGTGATAGCCTCCGGCGGCAGCTTGTCGAGGAACTTCACGAAGCCGGCCACGACCGGCACCTTGTAGGGCTCCAGCTCGTCGCGGGTCATGTACTTGCGGCCGTAGGTGGCAGCCATATCCCGCCAGACGGGCCACGGGACGCGGAAGCACTCGGTCATGCTCATGGACACGAGGACGAAGGCAACGGCGCCGAGCTTGTAGTGGTGTTCGAGGTCGTCCCGCTGCTCCTTGGTCAGGCGGTTGTACTCGATGCGGTCGTCGTCGGTGTGCTTGGCCTCGAACACGACGGCCCGGCCCCCCTTGAGGGTGCCCTTGTAGTCCGGCTGGGCCTGCTTGGTGTAGCAGGCGAGGAACTGGCCCTTGTAGTTTTTCGGGCCGAGGGGTTTCATGGGCTCCGGCGTCTTTTCAATCTTGGCGAGCCCCCGGTCGAGGTAGTAGTCGCAGGAGCCGGAGATCATCGCCTCGAAGTAGCTGCCGGCGAGCCGGGCCTGCTTGCCGCGGATCTGCGCCCGGATGTGCTTCTCGGCCTCGTAGGGCGTCGGGTCGTTGTAGCCCTCGGCGTTCTTCTTCGGGTTGCTCATGGCGATCACCCGCCGATCTCGAGCCGACTGCCCGGGTTTTCCTTCAGGCGCTTGGCGAGGTCGATGATGACGCGGCCGTCCACCTCGATGCTGATGGGCCCGTGGTTGAGGTGCTCGTTGCAGCGGGCCATCGCCCGGAAGGCCGGCACCCGGATGATGACGCTGCCGGCGTCCTGCGGATCCTCGTCCTGCTTCTCGGCCTCGGGGATCTCGCTGATGGCCTTGAAGCCGTTGAGCACGGGGATCCCGCGCTCCCGGGCCAGCTCGATCTCGGCAGCCATTCCGGCGGTCGGGCAGTCGAGGCCGAAGGCCCACAGCTCGTCGCACATCAGCACCAGCTCGCGGCCCATCTTGAGGGCGGCCTCGCGCTCGGCCGGGTTGGTGTCGTCCATGAACTGCGTGAGGTAGATGTGCGGGGTGATGGGGATGCAGCCGCGCTCCACGGCAGCCCGGCTGAACTCCTTGGCCCGCTGGATGTTGTTCTCGTAGTCCCCGCGGCAGGGGGGGCAGATGTAAACCTTTTTCATGTGGTCGTGTCCTCCTATCTCTGGCGCCAGCTCTGGCCGGTGAGGGTGATTGCCCTGCACATCTCCATGAGCCGGTCGATGGTGGCCCGGGCGGTCATGTCGTCCCGGGTCTCCCGAGGGGTCATGCGCTCGATCAGGGCCTCGGTGTCGTAGTTGGTGGTCACTATGGTCGGCAGGTATGCCTCATAGCGGCCGTTGATGATGTTGTAGACCGTGGAGATCGCCCACTCGGTCGGCGGCTCCTTGCCGATGTCGTCGATGACGAGGAGCGGGACGGTCTTGTAGATCTTCAGCACGCTGCCCTCGTCGGTGTCGCGCTTGGAGAATGTGCGTTTGATGCGCTCCAGCAGGTCGATCATGGTCATGCAGACGACCGGCCGGCCCTGCGCGATCAGGTGGTTGGCGATGGCCGCGGCGAGGTGTGTCTTGCCGGTGCCCGGCGGGCCTGCGATGAATAGGCCGTTGCGGCCGGGCTCTGGAGCCCCGGGCCGGGGCAGCAGGGTGTCGAAGCTGTCGGCGTACCTGCGGGCCGCCGCGGCTGCGCGCCGGTTGTCGTCGGTGAGCTGGAAGGTGTCGAAGGTGCGCCGCAGGAAGCGGTCGCCCATGCCCGACTCGCCGATGATGCGGTTGATGCGCTCCCGCATTTTGCGCTCGGCCTCGGCCTTGCGGTTTGCCTCCTCCTCGGCGGCCTTGGCGGCCTTTTCCTCCTCGTAGACTTTCACGGCCTGCGGGCAGGTGCACCTCTCGGCCCCGTAGGGCGGCCAGATGATGCGGTCGCCGAACTTGAAGCCCTTGTGGTAGCGCATGGCCCCGCAGAACTCGCAGGGGACAGGAGCCGGGGTGTCGGGCAGGTCGGCGACGCGCTCGTCGTTGCTCCAGATCCAGCGGTCGCCATCGTCACTGGTCGCTGTCGTCGTCTGCCGGCTTGAAGCCCTTGCCCCAGTCTCGGCCGGCGTCTGCATCCCGCTGAGGATCTCGCTGATAGCCTTCACCTGTGCTCACCTCCTCGCCGTTCTCCCAGTAGCCGCCGTTGAGCCATGTGGCCGGGTTGGGGATAAAGCGGCCATTATCCCGGCGCCACTGTTCGGAGTGCTTCTGAGCGTTGACGGCCTGCATGATGGCCTCATGCAGCTCGGCCGTCGGCTTGATCTTCCTCCACGCCTTGAGGGCGTACTGCTTGCCGACTTTCTTGGGGTAGGCGTTCCAGAACTCGTCAAACCTGAGCTCGACGGGTGACTTCTTCGCCCCGTCGCTCCCCTCGCTCGAGGGGGAAGGGGGAGTAGTGGTCTCTGTATTGTCCTGTTCTG
>DBGBLM010000005.1:0-13369 GCA_048448865.1 Collinsella sp. | reverse complement strand
GCGCTCGCCAGTCATTTCTCAAAGGTCGGCAAGCCCGATGCCGCCATTGGTTTTGGTGCCTATGTCGAGGTTCCGCTGCTGGGGTGGTGCAAGGGCGCGGGCGTTCCGTATCTGCTGCATGAGCAGAACTCTGTTCCGGGCCTGGCCAACAAGATGATGAACTCCCACGCCGCCCGCGTGTGCATCTCGGTGCCGGCAGCGCGTTCGGTCTTTGAGCGCGAAGGTGACCCTGGCCACGTGCTCATGACCGGCAACCCCGTACGTCGCTCGGTGATCGAGGGCGATCGCGCTCGCGGCCGCAAGGCACTTGGCGTTCCCGAGGACGCTACGCTGCTGCTCGTCTTTGGCGGTTCACTTGGCGCCCAGCACCTCAATGAGCGCGTGGTTTCGCTCAAAAACGAGCTGCTTTCGCGCAAGAACCTCTATGTGTTGCATTCGACGGGTGCCGACGGCTTTGAGGAGACCGAGCGCGCTTTGGCGCTGACGCCCGAGGAGGCGAAGTGTTACCGCGTCCAGCCTTACATCGACAACATGGGCGATATGCTGGCTGCTGCCGATTTGGTGCTCTCGCGTTCGGGCGCATCGAGCGTGGCCGAGATCGCTGCACTCGCCGTGCCTTCGGTGCTCGTGCCGTACCCGCACGCCACGGCCGATCACCAAACCACCAATGCCCATTATCTGGTCGACGCCGGGGCCGGCGTGCTCTGCGCCGATGCCGATATCGACGGTTCTGCCTTTGCCGATGAACTGCTGCACCTGGTCGATGACGCGGCGGCGCGCGACGCCATGCGTCAGGCGGCGCGTGGTCTGGCTCAGGATAGGGCCGCCGCTCTTCTGGCGGATGCGGTAGAGGGTTTGCGTTAGTTAGACGGGATATCGTCGGTCGCCCTCGCGCTGATGCGGTTGGTGCGGTACAGTTAACGGGTTACAGGCAGTGTTTACGCAAGGAGTACACGAGCACATGGCTGATTCCCAGACTGCAACCTCCGCGCCCGAGTTTAAGAGCGCCCACTTTATCGGTATCGGCGGCGCCGGCATGAGCGGCATCGCCCTCGTTCTGCACGAGCGCGGTTATGCCGTTACCGGCTCCGACCTTAAGACGTCACGTTATATCCGCCAGCTTACCCGCGCTGGTGTGAAGGTGCATGTGGGCCATGAGGCCGCCACGATCGACGAGGTCAAGCCCGACGTGGTTGTTGTCTCTACCGCTATTCCGGAGTCCAACCCTGAACTCGTGCGCGCTCGCGAGCTTGGTATTCCCGTGTGGCCCCGTGCCAAGATGCTCTCTGCTTTGGGCCACGGCTACACCACCGTCGCTGTTGCCGGCACGCATGGCAAGACCACCACGTCTTCGATGTGCGCCACCATGCTCGACCGCATGGGTCTGGATCCGAGTTTCTTGATCGGTGGCATCGTCGAGGGCTATGACACGAACGGCAAGAACGGCTCGGGCGACTACTTTGTCGCCGAGGCCGACGAGTCCGACAGCTCCTTCCTGTTCCTGAACCCCAACGTAGTCATTGTGACCAACGTCGAGGCCGACCACCTCGATCACTACTCGGGTATCGAGGAGATCGAGGCAACTTTCGCCAAATTCATGAGCCTGGTGGGCGAGGACGGCACCGTCATCGTCTGCGGTGAGGACCCGCATCTGGTCGAGCTCGCCAAGTCGACGGGCCGTCACGTGCTTTCCTACGGCTTTGCCGAGAACAACGACATCGTCTGCATGCACCCGGATGTCAAGGGCATCCAGAGTGACTTTATCGTTCGCTTTGAGGACGGCACTGAGCATGCTGTGGAGATCAAGAGCAATCCCGGTCGCCACAACATGCTCAACGCCACGGCGGTGCTCACCGTCGCCCATGTCCTGGGCCTTGACATCGACGCCGCCGCCAAGGCGCTCTCGAGCTTTGAGGGCGTCCGCCGTCGCTTTACCCACGTGGGCGATATCGATGGCATCACCGTGGTCGATGATTACGGCCATCACCCCACCGAGATTAAGGCTACGCTTGCTGCCGCTTCGTCGCTGGGCTACAAGCACGTCGACGTCGTGTTCCAGCCGCACCGCTATTCGCGCCTGCAGGCCCTGTGCGACGACTTTGCCGATGCATTTGCCAATGCCGATAAACTGCTGCTGATTGATGTGTTCTCGGCTGGCGAGATGCCCATTCCGGGTGTCACCTCTAAGATGCTCGCCGATACCGTGCGCGCCAAGCATCCTGGCAAGGAGGTCGTGTACTGCTCCAGCCGTCTTGGGCTCAATCAGGAGCTCGAGCAGATGGTGGGCGAGGGCGACCTGCTGCTCACCATGGGTGCCGGTGACGTTACGACCGTCGGCCCCGAGTTCATTGAGTATCTGACTGCCAAGAAAGACGCTTAAGTCTAATGGGTCTGTTTAACGCCGTCATGGCGCTCTCGGGCATGATCGACACGGATGTGATCGAGGACGAGCGCCTTGCGCGTCATACGAGCTATCGTATCGGCGGCAAGGCCGACCTCTTTGTGACGTGCCATAGCTATCATGCCCTCCGCCGCGCCGTGGCGGTGCTCGATCGCGAGCAGGTGCCGTGGGTCATCATCGGCAAGGGCTCTAATCTGCTGGTTGCCGATGGCGGTTATCGCGGTGCCGTCATTTCGCTCGGACGTGAGTTTCAGCGCACGGTTGTTGCCGATGACGGTTGTACGCTGACGGTCGGTGCGGGCGTGATGTTTGCGCGCCTGGTCAACGATGCCCTGTCGCGTAGCCTCTCGGGCCTTGAGTTTGCCGTTGGCATCCCTGGTTCGGTCGGCGGTGCGATATCTATGAATGCCGGCACGCGGACCGAATGGATTGGCTCGCTGGTCGAGGATGTCGTAACGTTTGACCCGGCATCCGGTATCAAGCATTATGCGGGGTCCGAGATCACTTGGGGCTACCGCGAATGTAGCCTTCCCCGCAATGAGATCATCCTCGAGTGCGTGCTCAAACTTAAACCGGCGCCCAAGGCCGACATTCGCGAGCGCATGGAACGGTACCTGACGAGGCGCAAGCGTACGCAGCCCATGGGTCGCGCATCCTGCGGGTCGGTCTTTCGCAACCCGCCCGATGCGAGTGCGGGCAAGCTTATCGAGGATTGTGGATTAAAGGGTTTTTCGATTGGCGGCGCGGAAGTTTCGCCCGTTCACGCTAATTTTATCGTTAATAACGGAACTGCCTCGGCCGATGACGTTGCCGCGGTTATCAGACATGTGCACGGAAAGGTGAGGGAGGCGTATGGCATCGAGCTCAGACCGGAAGTTAAATTCCTCGGCTTCTAGAGCATCGAAACCCACCTTCCGCCGCGCCGGAGGGCGTTCCGGCGCGCCTGCCAAACCTCAACGTAATACCGTCGCGCACCCTAAGTCTGTCGGGCATGCACGACAGGCCGGGCGTCCGGTTGTCGGCTCGCAGCTCGGCAATCGTCCGGCCGCAAAAAAGTCCTCGCGTCCCTCGGTGACGTCAAAGCCTGTTATGGGCGCCAAGCCCGCCCGTCCTTTGGCAACTCCTAAGCCCTCGACAGGAACTAAGGCGGCGCGTCCGGGTCGCACGCTGGGCGCATCGAAACCGCGCTCGCTGACATCGGTGCCGGCTACCGCCAAGAAGCCTTCGGGTAAAAAAGGCGTCAACCCGTTGTCTTCACTTAGGGCGATGGCAAATAAAACATCAGACGCCGCTTCTGTCGTTACAGGCAAAGGCAAAATCGTGGGCGGCGTTTTGGCCGTCTTGGCCGTGCTCGTCGTCGTTGCCATCGTGGTGATTAACTCTGGATTGTTTACCGCCACTGATATTCAGATTCAAGGCAGCGAGCATGTGACGAAGCACGACGCTATCCAGCTGATCGATTTGCCCGAGGGAACGTCGCTTTTTAACGTCGATCCCGACCAGATTACCGAGGACCTCAAGCAGAACCCGTGGGTCTCGGGCGTGGATGTCCAGCGTCAGTTCCCGCATACGCTCATCATTACGCCTATGGAGCGCAAGGTCATCGCAATTGCCTATATCAGCTCCGATGACCTTGCCTGGGCCATCGGGGATGATGACACCTGGATCGCCCCGCTGTCGACGTCGGTCGAAGTGGATGACCAGGGCAACGTCATCACGACGGGGCAGGGCTCAAATACCCTGACCGGCATTGATGCCGCGCTGGCGCTCGCTAAGCACTATGGCGCGGTGTTGTTGACTGATGTCTCGGCGGATGTCGCTCCGGTTTCCGGCCAGGCGGTGAGCTCCAAGGCCGTTAAGGCTGGCTTGGATTATGTGCGTGGTTTTTCGAGCGAGTTCTTGGGACAAGTCAAGGATATTTCCACGCCTTCGGTCGAAGCCATCTCGGCAAACCTCAATAACGGCATTGAGGTGTCGCTGGGCGATTCGAACGATATCGTCAAGAAGGAGCGCGTAGTCACCAAGCTGCTTTCGCAGGTAGAGGGCGTAACGTATATCAATGTGCGTTCTCCGGGTAACTATACATTTAGGAACGCTCCGACCTCGTAGCGCTGGTTGATGCTTTGTTGAGTGGCCATACCACGCCGTTTATCTGGTTTGTTTGGTTTTCACGGTCAATTATTTGACTGATACGTTCATAATGTGCAAACATAATACGGTTTACCTTTGCATTTACTTTCAACCTGAAGGTTAATGTGCGCAGGGGTCGACCCATGCTATGGCTATAACCTTTGTTCGGAGGACCGACATGCACGAGACAGAGATCAACAACTACCTTGCCGTCATTAAGGTGGTCGGCGTCGGCGGCGGCGGTACCAACGCGGTCAATCGAATGATCGAAGAGGGCATCCGCGGCGTCGAGTTTGTTGCCATCAACACCGATGCTCAGGCACTCGCGATCTCTGATGCCGATATCAAGGTGCACATCGGCACCGACCTTACCCGCGGCCTGGGCGCCGGCGCCAACCCCGAGGTTGGCCGCAAGGCTGCCGATGAGTCCCGCGACGACATTGCCGAGGCGCTCGCTGGCGCCGACATGGTGTTCATCACCTGCGGCGAGGGCGGTGGCACCGGTACCGGCGCTGCTCCCATCGTTGCCGATATCGCGATGAACGAGGTCGGTGCGCTGACCGTCGCCGTCGTGACCAAGCCCTTCACCTTCGAGGGCCGCAAGCGCAAGAAGAGCGCCGAGGAGGGCATTAAGACCCTCTCCGATTGCGTCGACACCATGATCGTCATCCCTAACGATAAGCTGCTCGACATCGCCGAGAAGAAGACCACCATGCTCGAGGCCTTCGCGATTGCCGATGGCGTCCTTTCCCAGGGCACCCAGGGCATCACCGACCTCATCACCGTCCCCGGTATCATCAACCTGGACTTCGCCGATGTTAAGACCATCATGAAGCAGGCCGGTACTGCCATGATGGGTATCGGTACCTCTTCTGGGGATACCCGTGCCGTCGATGCTGCCCAGCAGGCCATCTCCAGCCCGCTGCTCGAGAGCTCCATCGATGGTGCCACGCGCGTGCTGCTCTCCATCGCCGGTTCCAAGGACCTGGGCATCCAAGAGATCAGCGACGCCGCCGACGTTGTCGCCAATGCCGTCGACCCCGAGGCCAACATCATCTTCGGTACCGTTGTCGACGAGTCCCTGGGCGACCAGGTGCGTATCACCGTCATCGCTACGGGCTTCTCCGACTCCAACGTCAACCGCCAGGACGAGCTCTTTGCTGCTCAGCAGTCTCAGAGCAAGGCAGCTGCCTCTGCTGAGCCGCAGCGCACCGCTCCGGCCACCAGTCCGGCTCAGGCCGCTCCGACCCGCAACGTTGGTGGCACCGAGCTTCCTAACTTCGGCAACGATCAGTTCGAGCTTCCCGACTTCCTGAAGCGCGGTAGCTTCTAGTTCGTTTTTCTCAACGACTTGCAAGGGGTGCGTCCGATTGGGCACGCCCCTTTTTTGTTGTGTTTCGCCTTTGTAAACGAAAGCCTCCAATCTCCTTACGTTCCCTTTACGTTTGCTCCTTACCGCTGCGGGTATCCTTTTTGATGAAGTATGCAGCCGTATGGCACGGACTGCTGCGGCGTCGCCGCAATACTTGTGTTATTAGGAGGCTTTAGTATGGCAACACGTGCGGACAACGTTTCGCGTGTCGACCATGATGGAGTTACGTTGGTGGAGGGCGCGACATCCGATGTTCGCTTTGCCTTCACCGAGCGCGCCGGTGGTGTTTCCGAAGATGCGTACTCCTCACTCAACTTGGGCTCGCATGTTGGCGATGACCCCTTTGCTGTTCAAGAAAATCGTCGTCGCGCGCTCGAGGCTATGGGTGCCGCCGAGTGCGAGCACAACCTGCTCGTTCCCAATCAGGTCCATGGTGACCATATCGTTGCGGTGACCTCGAACGGCGCCGATGACCTTGAGGACGTCCGCGAGCAGATTGCCGAGGGCTGCGATGCCATCGTCTGTACGGCGCATAACGTGCCCGTGCTGCTCTGCTTTGCCGACTGCGTTCCCGTGGTGCTGGTGGCCCCTGGCGGATTTGCCGTGGTGCACTCCGGTTGGAAGGGCACGATTGCACGTATTTCTGCCAAGGCGTGCCAGGCGCTTTGCGATGCTGCCGGCTGCGATGCGAGCGACGTTTCCGCCTATATCGGCCCCCATATCTTGGGTGACGAATATGAGGTATCCCAGGAACTCATGGATCGCTTTGCCGCCGAGTTCTCGTGCATCGATGCGAGCACCTCTCGCATGCTCAATCTTTCCGCTGCCATTTGCGAGGCGCTGGTAGATGTCGGTGTCGACGCGGATAATATCGTGGATACCCAGCTTTCGACTGTGCGTCAGAACGACCGCTTTTATTCCTACCGTAACGAGAACGGCACCTGTGGGCGCCATGCTGCGATCGGCGTGATGCTATGAGAAAGATCGTATCGGTCCTGAGCGCCGCTGTGCTTACGCTTACGCTGTGCGCCTGTTCTTCGGGATCTTCTACCTCTTCCATTACCGTCGCTGGCTCCACGACCTGCCTTCCTATCGCCGAGATTGCGGCCGAGGGCTTTAAGGAGGAGACCGGCATCGACGTGCTCGTTTCCGGTTTGGGTTCTTCCGCTGGCATCGAGGCCGTCAGCGCCGGCACGGCCGATATCGCCAGCTCCTCCCGTGGACTCAATGCCGACGAACTGGATCTGGGCCTGACTCCCATCGTCATTGCCCACGACGGTATTGCGGTCATCGTGAACGACGATAACCCCGTCGATAACCTCTCGACCGAGCAGCTCCGCGATATTTACGCCGGCAAGATCACCAACTGGAAAGAAGTCGGTGGCGAGGACCTGAGGATTCAGGTCATCAACCGAGATGAGGCGTCCGGCACGCGTGAGGCCTTTCGTACCATCGTGATGGACGGCACCCCGTTCGATCGCCGCTCGGCCGTTCTTTCGGGCACGGGCCAGGTACGCGACGTGGTATCTCGTTCGCGCGGTGCCATTGGCTACATTTCGCTGGGCTTCGTCGATAGCCTCAACGCCAAGACCTCGGTCAAGGCCGTCTCGGTCAATCATGTTGAGGCGTCCGAGAAGACGGTCGCGAGCGGCGGCTATCCCATCTCGCGCGACCTTTACTTCTTTGTGAAGGGTGCGCCTTCGCAGCAGGCGCAGGATTACATCGACTACGTGACGTCCGAAAAGATGGACAAGCAGATTCGCGAGGCGGGCTTTATCCCCGTCACCAACGACGAGAAGGGGAGTGAGTAGCATGGAAGCACAGGAAAACTCCCAGACTGAGCAGAATGTTCAGACGCCCAAGAAGCGCGAGCTGGCGATCGTATCGCGCAGTACCTATATCAAGGAGAAGGCGCTGCAGTGGATCTTCTTTGCCTGCGCGTTCTTGGCGGTCGGTACCGTTATCCTGATTTTTGTCTTTACCACGTACTCGGCGCTGCCCGTCTTTACCGACATCGGTCTGGCGGACTTCTTTAGCTTTACGTGGGCGCCCTCTGAGGGCCACTACGGCATCATGTCGCTGCTTGCCGGCTCAGGTCTGGTGACCGTCGGTGCGCTCGCCATGGGCGTGCCGCTAGGTGTGGGTACGGCCGTATACCTGGTCGAGATCGCCGGCAAGCGCGTGCGCAAGCTCATCAGCCCTGCCGTCGACCTGCTGGCCGGCATCCCTTCTATCATCTACGGCTTTTTCGGCATGATCATCATCCGCCCGTTTATCGCACAACTGACCGGTGGTCTTGGTTTTGGTGCGCTGACAGCGTGGTTCGTGCTCGCCATCATGATCGTCCCTACCATCACGACGCTTACCATCGATGCCCTCAATTCCATTCCCATGGGCATTCGCGAGGCATCGTATGCCATGGGTGCTACTAAGTGGCAGACCATCTATAAGGTCGTGCTACCTGCCGCCAAACTGGGTATCGTTGATGCCATCGTGCTGGGTATGGGCCGTGCCATCGGTGAGACCATGGCCGTGCTCATGGTCGTGGGTAACGCCCCGGTTATTCCCGACAGCATTGCGAGCCCCATCTCGACGCTCACGAGCCAGATCGCGCTCGACATGAGCTATTCCTCGGGCCTGCACCGCTCGGCTCTGTTCGGCATGGGCGTGGTCCTGTTTATCATCTCCGCCATGCTGGTGGGCATCGTCCGTCTGATTTCCAAGAAGAAGAGGGGGTAGGCTATGTCCGATTCCGTTGACACGACGGTCGATACGACCTCGTCGCGCGAGCGCATCAAGCGTGCCCTTTCCCACGGTAAGAAGGGCCGTATCAACAAGGACCTGTCAAACAAGATCATGCTCGGCGTGTTCCGCGCCGCGGCCTACATCACCACGCTTGTGCTGGTCGCTATCATCGCCTACGTGGTTGTTAATGGCTTACCGCATATTTCGCTCGACTTTATCTTCGGTTGGCCCCAGGGTGTCAACGCCGAGGGCGGCATTTGGCCTACGATTGTCTCGACCATCTACGTGACGGCGCTCGCCATGCTCATCTGTACGCCGGTTGCCGTGCTAGCGGCCGTCTATCTGGCCGAGTACGCCAAACAGGGCAAGGTCGTCGAGCTCATCCGTTATGCTGCCGATGCTTTGGCCTCGGTGCCCTCCATCGTTATGGGTCTCTTTGGCTACGCCTTGTTTGTCGAGGCCATGGGCCTGGGCCTTTCGATGGTCTCGGCTGCCCTGGCGCTGGCGCTTCTGATGCTGCCTATCGTCATGCGCACCACCGAGGAGGCTATTCGCGCCGTGCCGCGCTATATCCGTTGGGGCGCATATGGCTTGGGCGCCACTAAGTGGCAGGTCGTTTCCAAGATTGTGCTTCCTTCCGCCTTTGGCCGCATCGCCACCGGCATCGTCCTTGCCATCGGCCGTGCCATTGGCGAGACCGCGGTTGTACTTTACACCATGGGCCAGGCCATCAATCTACCTATTTCGCCGCTCGATTCCGGCCGCCCCATGACGGTCCATCTGTACCTGCTTGCCAACGACGGCATCAACATGAACGCAGCCTACGGCACCGCGCTCTTGCTGATGGTGATCATTTTGGCCTTCAACCTGTTTGCGCGCTTCCTGTCGCGCAAGCGTCGCTAGTTAAGGAGTCCCATGTCCGTTTATCAGTCCGCTCCCACGCTGGAGCAAGCGGCCATTACGGCCAAGGATTTCAACTTTTGGTACGGTGACTTTCATGCGCTGACGGGGCTCGACCTCAACATCGCCAAAAACGCCATCACCTCGTTTATTGGCCCTTCGGGCTGCGGCAAATCGACGTTTTTGCGCTGCATCAACCGCATGAACGACCTGATCGAGGGCACGCGCATCGAGGGCACCATGACGCTCGACGGCAACGATATCTATGCCGAGGGTGTCGACCCGGTCGATCTCCGTCGTCGCGTGGGCATGATCTTTCAGCAGCCCAACCCGTTTCCTAAATCCATCTACGAGAATGTCGCCTTTGGCCCTCGTCTGCAGGGCGTGACTAGCAAAAGTGACCTCGATGACATCGTGGAAGAATCGCTCAAGCGCGCCAACCTCTGGAAAGAGGTATCCAATCAGCTCAACAAGGATGGTTTGGCGCTCTCGGGCGGTCAGCAGCAGCGTCTGTGCATCGCGCGCGTGCTCGCGGTGCAACCCGATGTCCTCCTGATGGACGAGCCCTGCTCCGCCATCGACCCCACGTCCGTCTCTAAGGTCGAGGATCTGATGGCCGAGCTGGCGCCCGAGATGACGATCATCATCGTCACGCATTCAATGCAGCAGGCAGCTCGTATTAGCGACTACACCGCATTCTTCTTGCAGGAAGTTGCCGGCGAGCCCGCCACGCTCATCGAGTATGGTCAAACCGACGCGATCTTCACCAGTCCGGTGGACTCGCGGACGGAAGACTATATCACCGGCCGCTTTGGCTGATCGGTGCGACTAGTCCCAAGCTGATCGGACCTGGTCCGGTGTGTATTTACTGTGCGGGCGGCATGACCGCACCCAACTGATTGGAGTGAACCATGCGCAAACTGTTTTCCCGTCAGCTCGTCGAGGCCCGTCACGAGATGCTGAGCATCTATGAGGCCGTCGATCTGGCCCTCCACGATGCCGTGAAGGCCTATGTGACCGACGACCGCAAGCTCGCCACCAAGACCAAGAAGCGCACGCTTTCGATTGACGCGCGCTGCGCCAACCTGGAGGCCGTCTGCTACAACCTGATCGCCACGCAGTCACCGGTCGCCTCCGACTTCCGCCTGCTTCAGACGATCATCTACGTCGACTTTAACCTGCAGCGCATGACCGATAAGGTTCGCCAGATTTGCCGCGCCACGCGTCATATGATCAAGGCCGACATCTCGCTGCCCAAGGAGCTTGTCGGCACGGTCGAGGCCGAGGCTGAGGCCGTCTACCAGGTGCTGGGCTCTTCGCTTTCTGCGCTCGTCACCAACGACATGTCCATCATCTGCAACTTGGCCGTCGAGGACGAGCCAGTGCACGCTGCCTACGAGAAGTTCTTCCGCACCTTTAACCGTATGGATACGGGCGACTTTATGGACGACGACAGCAACTATGACGACCTGCGCCGCGCCATCATGGTTTCGCGCTACCTCGATCGCATCGCTTCGATTTCCATCGATGCCGCTTGCCGTCTGACCTTCCTGTTGACTGGTCAGCGCATGAACGCCGGCGATATCGCCCGCACTGATGAGGATGAGCTCGAGAGCATGCGCGTTCCTTCGGGCGAGGGTGTTATCATGAGGCCCGCCGTCGATGCGCGTTTTGTTGCCAAGGTGCCCGCTAACGAGGTGAGCGAGGGTCTTCGCTACCTGTTGGATCATCTTGAGGACGAGGATGATGGTGAGGACGACGAGGAGTAAGTAACCCCGTTCGTCGAAAGATTGTAAATACCTAAGTGAGCGCGGCCTTGCACATGCGGGGCCGCGCTCTTGCGTTAGCATGGGACTACTTGTTTGGCTGTCAGCGGAGGCGATTAGCAATGGATAACTATTTGGACTTGATGCGCGCTCGCCGCGAGCAGATTCTGGAACGTTTTTATGCGGCGCTCGATCGCGCGGGCCGCCCCCACGACGCCGCGTGCCTCATTGCCGTGTCCAAGACCGTTGGTGTCGATGAGACCGTTGCCGCCATCCAGGCGGGGTATCGCCATTTTGCCGAGAACCGCCCGCAGGAGCTGGTTCGCAAGCTCGCGGGTCTGGCGGAGCATCCGGAGCTGCCCGAGGTGCGCTTCGATATGATCGGCAACCTGCAGACCAATAAGATCAATGCGGTGCTGGGCTCAGCCGAGCTGATTCACTCGGTGGGTTCGCTGCATCTGGCGCAGGCGATCTCGAGCCGTGCTGTCCGCAAGATTGAGGCAGGCGAGCTCGCCGGCCCCCAGCGTGTGCTCATTGAGGTCAATGTGAGTGGTGAGGAGTCGAAGGGAGGCTTTTCGCCCGATGAGATTCGCGCCGCCGCGGGTGAGCTTGCGGAACTTGAGGGAATTTGCGTACAGGGGCTTATGACTATGGCGCCCCGGGGGAATAAGGATGTGGCACGCCGCACCTTTGCGGGGCTTCGTGAGCTGAGGGATGAGCTGGAGGCGGCGCATCCCGATTTGAACCTGCCTGAGCTTTCCTGCGGTATGAGCGAGGACTTTGAGCCTGCCCTTGAGGAGGGCTCTACGCTCGTTCGCCTGGGCAGGGTAGTATTTAGCCCGGAGTTTGCAGTAAAATAAGGCTCTGAAGTGCGCACTGATTATCGGGGCGCCTGCACTAAACCGCGAGAGGACACAACCATGGGCTTCCTTGACGAGATTAAAAATAAGATGCACCTGGGCGGCCAGCAGGGTTACGACCAGGGGTATGGCCAGGACGACGACTACGGCTACGATGATGGCTATGACGATGGCTATCAGGGCAACGGCTACAGCGGTGCTTCGGGCGAGGGCTTCTACACCCAAGACGAGCCGAGCAACGGCCTGCTTGGTCAGACGCGCCGCGGTGAAGCTGAGTCGGTTGCCGTGTATACGCGCTCCGGTCAGCTGGTCGGCGATGACTCCCGCCATGCCACGACGTATAACCCGCCTTCGCGCTCGCAGGACAGTGTTGCGAGCGGTTATCGTCCTGGTGCCTACGACACGCCGTCGAGCTACGCCGAGAACACCCGCGCCCGTGCCGCCGCTGCGCCCGCGCCTGCAGCGAGCGATGCCTCGGCCTATGCGAGCAATATCATCAACGCCACACCGCAGCTGCCGGCCTATGTCCTGCGCCCCGAGAGCTATGACGACGTGGAGACCGTGGTGCGCCGCGTTCGCACCAAGCAGCCTGTCGCACTGATTTTTGTGGGCGTACGCACCGAAGTTGCCAAGCGCGTCTTGGACTTCTCTTACGGCTTTGCCTGTGGTCTGGGTGCCACGGTCAAGGAGGTGGGCGACCGCGTGTTCATGGTGCTGCCCGCCGGTTGCGAGGTCAAAGATTCCGATCTCAAGAAGCTTCGTGCGGACGGCTACCTTAAGTAAAGACAAGACGAGGAGATTCCCATCAACATCTACACTATCGTCCAGCTGGTCAACACGCTGTTCAACTTCTATTCCACGCTCATTGTCGTCTACTGCTTTATGACGTGGATTCCCATGAAGCAGGGTGGTTTGCTTCAGGATATTGCCGCGGTGCTTGATAGCGTGTGCGGTCCGTGGCTTAACCTGTTCCGTCGTTTCATCCCGCCGATGGGCGGTATCGATTTTTCGCCGGTCGTTGCGATTATTGCGTTGCAGTTGGTGCAGAGGCTGGTTCTGCAGCTTCTTATAGGTATACTCGTGTAGAACTGACTTAGTAATTTACGTCGGGCGTGTAGCGCCGAGGCGATGAAAAAGGAGACTTGTTATGGCTATTACCCCTGCAGACATCCAGGCTCAGACTTTCTCTGAGGCC
>DBGBLM010000004.1:0-35549 GCA_048448865.1 Collinsella sp. | reverse complement strand
CTTTCGTGGAAAGGCGAACGGGGTCTCCGTCGTTACGCTATGCGACTAGGACTTAGAAGTCGATGTCCGTGTCGTAGTAGCAGGCCTTCAGGATCTTCTCGAAGTCAGCGGCCTTGGTCTCACGCGGGTTCTCGGGCGTGCAGGCGTCCTGCTCGGCGTTCGCGGCGATCTCGGGCAGCTTGGCGAGGAACTCCTCCTCGGAAACCATCTGCGGGTTCTCGGCGTCGACCTTCACGCCACCGTTCGCGTAATCCTTGATGGACTGCGGGATGTTGAGCTGGTCGTTGAGGTCGCGAATCTTCTGGACGACCGCGGCAATGAGCTCCTCGTTGGTCTCGCCGGGAAGGTGCAGGATCTCCTTGGCCACGTAAGCGTAACGCTCGGCAGCACGGGGATCCTTGGAGTTCCACTGGATGACCTTGCCCAGGTACATGGCGTTAGCGGCACCGTGGATGATGTGGCCGTTCTCGAAGGCAGCACCGGTCTTGTGAGCCATGGAGTGAACGATGCCGAGCAGGCCCGAGGAGAAGGCGATACCGGCGATGCACTGAGCCTCGTGCATGTGCTGACGGGCCTCATGGTCGCCAGCATAGGACTTGGGCAGCCACTCGACGATCTCGCGGATGCCGTGCAGAGCGTTGGCGTCGGTGAACATAGAGGCGCAGGTGGAAACGTAGGCCTCCATGCAGTGGGTCAGAGCATCCATGCCGGTGTGAGCGCACAGCTTGGCGGGCATGGTGTAGGTGAGCTCGGGGTCGACGATGGCGACATCAGGGGTGATGTTGAAGTCGGCCAGCGGGTACTTGATGCCCTTGGCGTAGTCGGTAATGACGGAGAACGCGGTGACCTCGGTAGCGGTGCCGGAGGTAGAGGAGATGGCGCAGAAATGAGCCTTCTGACGCAGCTCAGGGAAGCTGAACGGCTGGATGATGTTGTCGAAGGACTCCTCGGGATACTCGTAGAAGACCCACATGGCCTTAGCGGCATCGATGGGCGAGCCGCCACCGATGGCGATAATCCAGTCGGGCTCGAACTCGCGCATGGCCTCGGCGCCCTTCATGACCGTCTCGATGGACGGGTCGGACTCGACGCCCTCGAACAGCTTGACCTCGAAGCCGCCTTCCTTAAGGTCGTTCTCGACGTCCTGCAGGAACCCGCCGCGGCGCATAGAGCTGCCGCCAGAAACGATGATGGCCTTCTTGCCCTTGAGGTTCTTCACCTCGTGGCGAGCGCCCTCACCAAAGTACAGATCGCGAGGATTGGTAAAACGTCCCATACTGTGCCTCCTAAACAAGCCCCTCTTAGACTTGCGTATATAACGGAGCACCCAATTGGCTCCGTTAGGACCGGTTTGCGCGTTGCCGGCGATGACAATGCACGATGTCTAAACGTCTCAACGCTCAGACAAACACTATTTTACCGTTCTGGTTGGTCAGTTATTCACCTAAAGCCGCCAATGATGAAACGTTTTTTCTATCCCTGAAGACCCTTGTGCGGCATTCATACTCCCAAGCTGGGCAAACGTTTTATCAAGGTTGACTACATATCCCGGGCAGGACTGTGCCCCTCCAAAATATGCACCGTTCGCCGCCAAAAATCGACCGTTTGCGGCACCGTGATACCACTCGGCCGTCCATGGTGCCGACATTTGTGCGACATCCGACTTCGTGGTGCAAAGGTGCAAGTCCAAGTGCGGCACCCCCGGTGTGCCACATGCGGGTAAACTAGAACCTTATATAGAAACATCTGAACCCTAACCGCAGCAAAGGAGGCCCCGTGGCATTCGATCCCATTCAAGAGGATTGCCATCGCCTCGTTCTTGAGGCCTTGCGCCGCGACAATATCCCGCTCACCGACGCTGCCGCCGTAGAGCGTCTGATGGAGCAATTCACCCGCAACCCCGCACCGCTCATCGTGCACGACCGCGACCGCGCCGGGCATCTGATTGCCAAGGTAGTCGAGGCCGTCGACTACCGCATTCCCTTTATCCCTGACGATGCCCAGGCAGAGCAAGAAGAGGCAGCTGCCGAGAACATGCTCCGCGAGGCGGTCGCACTCGATCCGGCCAACTGGGATGCCCAGCGCATGCTGACAGCACTCACCGCCGAATCCAACGAGGAATACGTGCAGTATCTGGTGTCCAAGTGCGACGAGGTGGAGCACGATCTGGCGCTCAAGATCGCCTCGGCGCAGGACCCCTACGAGCGCGAGGCCGCAGGCGACCTTATGCGCCGCCCCTACCTGCGCTGGCTTGCCGCCCTTGCGTCGCGCGCCCTCATTAGCGGCCGTTACCGCCTGTCGCTCGAAACCGCAAACCGCAGCCTGGACTTTGCGCCCAACGACCCCGCTGGTGTCCGCCACACCGCGATGCTCGCCATGGCAAAGCTCGAATACCCCGCCGAGGAGCTCAAGCGCTTTCGCTCCGCACACTCCGTGCCGTACCTCGCGAATACCCCGCTGCGCCGCCGCCCCAAGGATGCGGAGCGCGACTTGGACCCGTGGACGCTCATCGCGCTGATGAGCGCTGCCTGGCGCGAGCTGGACTACGAGGGCGCCGAGCACTACTTGCGCATCCTTGCGCGCTCGTGCCCGCACGCAGCCGAGGCACTCTATTTCCAAACCGAGTTTCCCGATGGCGTCTATGCCCGCGTCAACGTGGGTGCGGGCTCCACCGACGAGCTTGTCCTTGCGCTGTCCGAGGCGACGCCGGTACTGCAGGAGGGCCTGGGCGCCCCCGACAACGCCAGCTTTGCCGCCTGGGTCGCCACCAACGACATCGTACGCTCCCAGATCGACGAACGAATCCTGCGCGCGGCCGAGCAGGGGCTTCCATTTAAGGGAGGGGACCTCTAATGGATCCGAGCGTCTACATCCCCGCCTACCTGGAGCGCACCTATCTTGCATCGCACCCCGAGCTCACCGATGCAGCACGCGAGCTTGTCCATAACGACATTAGCGCGAATCCCCAAAAGTATGCGCAGTCCGAGCATGCCCAGGCGCTGCTGTTCTACGCCGGTGTTCATCGCCACCTGCTCGACGAGCTCCATCGCATCGAGGACATGGGCAGCGACGAGGAGTTCGAGCAGATGCGCAATCGCCTGTTCGACGACATGCGCGATGAGCTGCTCAAGATTGTCCGCGTCGATGCGTATGTCCTCGATGCCCAGCTGCTCGCCATCATTTTGGCGGACACGCCCGTCGACGCCTGCCTGGGCGACCTGATGAAGCTCGAGGCGACCACGGCCGATTACCTGCAACAAAGCGTGCCCGGGTTCGACATGGAAGCCCCACACTACTGGGCCAATAATGTTTTGGCCGATGGCGTCACCGCAGCAGACCTTACCGTGAGCGAGCCGGCGCTTATCGGGTGGCTCCACACACTCGAGGCCATCTCGCAGCTGTGCATGGCGAGCGCCCGCTACCGTGCTGCCGCCAACTACGCCCGCCGCGTCCTTAAGGCGGAAGGCTACCCCACCCGAGCTGCCGGCACCGTGCTGCTCGCCCTCGCTCGTCTGGAAGACCAGGACGGCTTTTTTGCCCTGGCCCACCAGCTCGAGGAAGAGATCGGGGCTGACGCGCTCGAGAACTCTCCTTGGTATCTGCTCGCCCGCACGATTCTGCTGTTCAAAACGAACAAGATGCGCCCGGCGGTGCGTGCGCTGCGTGAGTTCGCTAACCGCTGCGAGGGCGGCGCGTTCTTCTTGCTGAATCCCATGTATCAGACGCCGTACCTTCCCTGCCGGCCCGAGCCGCACGACCCCTGGGACCTTTCGCATCAGGCCGTTTGGGAAGCGGACGGCATTATCTCGGACACTCCAGACTTTGCCCCCTGGGCCAATGCCTGCGAAGACGTATCGCAGCTTGCCCAGGAATTTGCGCGCCGCTACGGTTTTTAGTGACGCACTCGACCCGACCATGTCGTTTACGTTAGGAACGGTTTCATGAACCTCCGCTCATCTCTTGCCTGCACCTCGAGCGATATCGCTCGCTGGGGGCTGCGCTCTGTCCTCAAACGCCAGGGTGGCGTACTCCCCGGCCGCATCGCCATGAAGATCGACCCCGAGCTGCTAAGCGACCTCGCGAGCCTTGTCGACCGCAGCGTGGTGGTCACCGGCACCAACGGTAAGACCACCACCTCCAACCTCATCGCCGACGCCGTTGCTGCCAGCGGTGCTGCCGTGGTGTGCAACCATGCCGGCAACAATATGGAGCCTGGTGTGGTGGGTGCTCTGCTCGAGGCCCGCGGCGGCCTTAAACACACCAGCAGCGGCAAGCGCGTGGGCGTTTTTGAGTGCGACGAGCTCTACACCGTACGCGTTCTGCCCAAGCTCAAGCCGACGTACTTCGTGCTGCTCAACCTGTTCCGCGACCAGCTAGATCGCTATGGCGAGATCGATCACACCCAGGAGGTCATCGCCCACGCGTTGGAGCTTTCGCCGGCAACGACTCTCATCTACAACGCCGACGACCCGCTGTGCGCCTCGATTGCCGCGCGCGTTCCCAATGCGAGTATTGCCTTTGGCATCGACGGCGCCACCGACACCGAGTCTGACCGCATTAGCGACTCGCGCTTTTGCTCGCAGTGCAACGCGCCGCTGGAGTATGACTATGTGCAATACGGCCAGCTCGGCGCCTACCATTGCCCCTCGTGCGGTTGGGCACGCCCCGCACTGGTCCGCCGTGTGACGGGCGTGGAGCTTGGCTGCGACGGCTACGGCTTTGACCTGGTCTTTGGATCGGCGCCCGACACGGCTGCCGCACACATCGCCACACGCTACAACGGCCTGTACATGGTCTACAACGTTGCCGCCGCCTTCTTTGCCGCGCACGAGTTGGGCGTGGATACGGCACTTCTACAGCCTACGCTCGATGCCTACGTCCCCGCCGGCGGACGCATGGGCCGCTGGGATATCGCCGGCCGCACCGTCGAGGCCAACCTAGCTAAGAATCCCGTGGGCTTCGATCGCCAGATTCAGTCCATCAAGACGGCAGGCGGCAGACTCTGCGCTTTCTTCCTCAACGACAACGACGCCGACGGACACGATGTATCGTGGATCTACGACGTCGACTTCGAGCGCATCGCCGACACGCCGGGTCTTGTCGCCTTTGCCGGAGGCACGCGTGCGCACGACATGCAGGTGCGCCTCAAGTACGCCGGCATCGATGCCGCGATTATCTCGGACGTCGCGCAGGCAATTGGCGCCGTGGCAGACGAGGCCGCCGGCGACACTTTCTACGCCGTCGCTAACTACACGGCCTTCCCTCCGCTGGTCAAGGAGCTCGACGGGCTGAAAGGCGCCACCGCCGACGCTGTTGCCGGGCGCGCCGTAGCCCGTGCCGACGGCAGCGCTCTTCCTGTCGGCATCGCGCCAGTCGAGCTTTCGCGCCCGCTGCGCATCGTCTACCTGTATCCCGATGCCCTTAACCTCTACGGCGACGGCGGCAACGTCATCGCCCTCGAACGCCGCTGCGCCTGGCGTGGCATTCCCGTGCGCGTGGACGAGGTCCGTATGGGCGAAACGCTTGATTTGACCGATGCCGATATCGTCATGATGGGTGGCGGCTCCGACCGCGACCAGCTAGCCGTGGCACACGAGCTGCTCGCCCAAAAAGACAAGGTCGCATCCTATGTTGAGGATGGCGGCTCGCTGCTCGCCATCTGTGGCAGCTATCAGCTGCTCGGCCGTTCGTACTATATGGGCGAGGATCGCATTGAGGGTCTGGGGGTCATTGCCGCCGAAACCGTACGCGGCTCCGACCGCCTGATCGGCAACGTAGCCGTCAAAACCGATCTGGCACCTGAGCCCTTTGTGGGATTCGAGAACCATGGAGGTCGCACGCTTTTGGACGCCGAGGCCACGCCGCTCGGAACGTCCGTCGTCACGGGCACCGGCAACAACGGCGACGATGGCTTTGAGGGCCTGATCGACAAGGGCGTCATCGGCACGTACCTACACGGACCGGCACTGCCCAAGAACCCCGAACTCGCCGACTGGCTCATTACCCACGCCCTCGAGCGCCGTGGCGACGCGCAGGCCACAGCCCTGCTGCCGCTCAAGCCCCTCGACGACACCTACGAGCACGCCGCCCACGACGCCGCCATGAAGCTCCTCCCCTAGCACCTCACAACCACAAAGGGGACAGGCACCTTTGTGGTGGTTTTCCAGTTTGCCAACGATATACGCGCCGGCAAAAAAGTCTGCTATACTCTTTCCCGCTGTCCCCATCGTCTAGCGGCCAAGGACGCCACCCTTTCAAGGTGGATATCGCGGGTTCGAATCCCGCTGGGGGCACCACAAAATCTGAGAAGCCCGTTACCAATTCGGTAGCGGGCTTTTTGCTACCCATGCGCCGGGATTCGAACCCGACAGGGTGCGGATCCCGGCATATCGGCGGCAAAACGGGCTTCAAAGCGTCCTTCGCAAACAAAAAGCCGGGGCCCGCGCGATGCGGACCCCGGCTCAATACCGTGACGATATGTCAGTTACGCTCTACACGTAGAACAGGATGTCGTCGTAGGTCGGGACCGGCCAGTAGTCGGCGGCCACGATCTCCTCCATGGCATCCACGGCGGCGCGCAGCGTATCCATAGCGGGAACGACCTCGTGCGCGTACACGTTGGCCTGCTCCTGACCATCGAGGCCCTCGGCCTTCTGATGCACGGCGTCGAGCGCCTTGATGGAGTCGTTGATGGTGGTGATGCCGTTGCAGAGCTTGTTGAGCGTGTTCTGCTCACACTGCATGGCGGCCTCGGCGCCGGCGGCACGAATAGTCTCAAGGCCCTTAGCGACCTTGGTGGCATAGGCGGTAATGACCGGGCGATAGGTACGACGCGCCTCGCGAACCATCGTGGTGGCCTCGATGTTCATGAGCTTGTTGTACTTCTCGAGCTTGCAGTCGTAGCGGCACTGGGCCTCGGCCTTGGTCAGGACACCCGTCTCCTCGAAGAGCGCGATAGCCTTATCGGAAACAAAGGCGGGCAGGGCATCGGCCGTGGTCTTGTTGTTGGCAAGGCCGCGCTTCTTGGCCTCGACGGGCCACTCATCGGAGTAGCCATCGCCGGAGAAGAGGATGCGCTGGTGGTCGGTCAGGACCTTCTTGCAGTACTCGAGCGCAGCGTCCTGGAACTCATCCTCGGGCGTACCCTCAAGCGCGTCGGCGAAGGACTTGAGCGACTTGGCCACGGCGGCATCGAGCACCAGGTTGGAGTCGGAGACGTTCTGCTCGGAGCCGCAGGCACGGAACTCGAACTTATTGCCGGTGAAGGCAAACGGGGAGGTGCGGTTGCGGTCGGTGTTGTCCTGCATCAGCTTGGGCAGAGTATCGGCGCCCAAGTCGAGCACGCCGCGCGTGGCATGGACGGAAGCCTTGCCATCGATGATCTTCTCGACGACCTCGGTAAGCTGGTCGCCCAGGAAGATGGACATAATCGCCGGAGGAGCCTCGTTGGCGCCCAGACGATGGTCGTTACCGGCCGAGGCAACGGAAGCACGCAGGAGCTCCTGATAGTTATCGACGGCCTCGATCACCGCGGTGAGGAAGACGATGAACTGCAGGTTGTCGAGCGGAGTGTCGCCCGGATCGAGCAGATTCTCGGACTCGGTGCCAAGCGACCAGTTGTTGTGCTTGCCCGAACCAATGATGCCCTCGAAGGGCTTCTCGTGCAGCAGGCAGACCAAGTCGTGGCGGGAGGCGATGAGCTTCATCTTCTCCATCATGACCAGATTCTGGTCGATGGCCTCGTTGACTTCGCCATAGACGGGGGCGAGCTCATGCTGGCAGGGAGCAACCTCGTTGTGCTTGGTCTTGGCGGGAATGCCAAGCGCCCACAGCTCATCGTCCAGATCCTTCATATAGGCCGAGACGGTGGGGCGGATAGCGCCAAAGTAGTGCTCCTCGAGCTCCTGACCCTTGCAGGGAGCAGCACCAAAGAGGGTGCGGCCGGTAATGACCAGGTCCTTGCGTTTGCGATAGGCGTCCTTCTTGATCAGGAAGTACTCCTGCTCATCGCCCACGGAAGGAACGACCTTCTTGGGGGTCTTGCCAAACAGCGCCAAAACGCGCTTGGACTCACGCGAGAGCGCGGTCATGGAGCGCAGCAGCGGGGTCTTCTTGTCCAGGGCCTCGCCCGTGTAGGAGCAGAAAGCCGTGGGGATGCACAGGACGTCGTCCTTGATAAAGGCGGGGCTAGTGGGATCCCAAGCGGTGTAGCCACGGGCCTCGAAGGTGGCGCGCAGGCCGCCGTTGGGGAAGCTGGAGGCATCGGGCTCGCCCTGGATGAGGTTCTTGCCCGTAAACTTGGTAATGGCGGTGCCGTCGTGGTTGGGCTCCAGGAAGCTGTCGTGCTTCTCGGAAGTAATGCCCGAAAGCGGCTGGAACCAGTGCGCATAGTGCGTCGCACCCTTGGAGATGGCCCAGACCTTCATGGCGTGGGCAACGGCGTTGGCCACATCCAGGTCGAGCGGCTCACCGCCCTCGAGGGTTGCAGCAAGGCGCTTCCAAATGTCCTTGGGGAGGTAGTCCTTCATGACTTCCTCAGAGAACACCATGGTCCCGAAGCGGTCAGTAAGATCGGCCATACGGAACTCCCTTCGTATCGGCACCGCGTGAGAAGCGGTGTTGATTACTAACGAACGAGTCATAGATTAGGCTCGTCGTGTTTCCGCGACATTACCGTTATGTTGCTGTCACGAAACCAATCAATGAGGTTACCCTATCGAGGCGGCGTTGCCACCCTCAACAGCCAATCAACTGTATAAATTGCAGACCTCTCCCCATAGTTTAAGGGTAGTCAATTTGGGATGGGGCTCTATTAACTGGTATTTCGTATCAGATACCAGTCTTTATAGCCCCATCCTAGATTGACCGCTCTGTTATAAGAAATGCCGATAGCAAAGCATTTTCGATTGGTATCCCCAAATAGCGAGTGAAACTCCACCGTGACACAGTGGTGCTGTAGAATCCTTACAACACATCACACTATTACGTATCTAGAGGAGCACGATATGCGCGTCGACGAGGTTTTTAAGCAGGCAGCATCCCAAGGCACCGCGCCCGTTTCGTTTGAGATGTTCCCGCCCAAGGGCGAGCTGACCCTCGACACGGCTCGCGAAGTGGCAGGCAATCTGTGCAAGCTTTCGCCGAGCTTTGTCTCGGTCACCTGCTCGGCTGGCGGCTCGGGCAACGGCGCCACCACCGCCCCCATCGCGCATATGATTACGAGCGAATTCGACACGCCCTCGGTGGCACACCTTACCTGCGTGGGCCGCTCGCACGCCGATATCGCCGCCAAAATCGACGAGTATCGCACCGCCGGCGTGGAAAACATCCTGGCCCTGCGTGGCGATCTCCCTGCCGGCGCAACCGAGGACGACAAGCCCGCCTCGGACTACGCCTACGCCCGCGACCTCATCCCCGAGCTCGTCGACGCCGGCTTTTGCGTGGGCGCCGCAGCCTACCCCGAGGGCCACATTGCCTGTGAGGATCTCAACCTCTCGGTCGAACACCTCAAGCAAAAACAGGACGCTGGCGCGAGCTTCTTTGTGACGCAGCTCTTCTTTGATAACGAGTGCTTCTACCGTTTTCGCGATCTTGCCGACAAGGCCGGCATCACCGTGCCCATTACCGCGGGCATCATGCCGTTTATGGGCAAGTCGCAGATCAGCCGCATGGTCTTTATGTGCGGCGCGTCGCTGCCCTCCCCCGTCATCAAGATTCTCGCCAAGTACGAGAATGACCCCGAGAGCCTACAGGCAGCTGGTGTAGATTATGCAGCCCGCCAGCTTTGCGACCTCAAGGAGCACGGCGCCGACGGCCTGCACCTGTACACTATGAACCGTCCTGCGATCGCCGCGACCATTATGGAGCGCCTGGGGTAATGGAAAAACCGCACGCCGATATAACCGTTGCTGAAGTGCCGGCCGACCTTGCGTCGCCGGCGCTTTACCGTATCGATGATGCCCACCATCCCCGCGTCGATCGTGCCGAGATGTTGCGATACCTGGGCTACGGCGGCCAGCAGATTGAACCCGAGCTGTCGCAGCGTATTGAGCTTGTCGTTGAGCGCCTGGAGTTAGACATTGAGCCCCGTGGCGTGCGCCGCGTATTTGCCATCGATGCCACGGGCGTCGACGAACAGGGCGAGCCTTGCATCCGCCTGGTCGGCACCAACGTTGAGCTGCGCGGTCGCGATATCTATCGTCATCTTAAGGACGCCCGCTTTGCCGCACTCATGGCATGCACCCTCGGCATGGATGCTGAGCGCCGTCTGCGCACCACGGGAGCCCAACATCCCCTGGAGGGCGCCGTGCTCGACGCCGCGTGCTCCGCTTACGTGGAAGCCGCCGTTGAGCAAATGGACCAGCAGGTCAAGACGGACGCCGCCGTTCATGGGCTCGCCGGCAACTGGCGCTTTAGTCCCGGCTACGGCGACTGCCCGCTTTCGGCCCAGCGCGCTATCGTCAATGCGCTCAACGCCACGCGGCTCATCGGGCTTACCGTCACGCCCACCAGCCTGCTCATGCCCACCAAAAGCGTGACCGCGGTGATCGGCCTGTTTGACGGCGAGGTCCACGACGCCCAGAGCCGCCCCACCTGCAATATCTGCCGCATGCGCGAACACTGCCGCTTCCGCGCCGCCCACACCACCTGCTATTCCAGCCATTAGGAGCCCCCGATGTTTACTCCGCTTATCACTCATGATTCTGACGGCACTGCATTGGCGGCACCCGTTGATGCCGCACGTCGCAACGGTGCCACGTACAAGACGCGCACGATCGACGATCTGCGCATTAAGGACGATCGCCTGCGCGCCGCCATCGAGGGCACGGGGCACTTGCTGTTCGACGGCGGTATGGGCACCATGTTGCAGGCCGCTGGCATGAAGGCGGGCGCCCTGCCCGAGCTGCTCAACTTTGAGGAGCCCCAGGTCATTACCGACATTCAGCGCCAGTACGTCGAGGCTGGCTGCGACGTGATTACCGCCAACACCTTTGGCGCCAACGCCCACAAGCTCGACGGTGCCGCCACCGTGGCAGACGTCTTTGCCGCGGCCGTCGCCTGTGCCCGCGAGGCCGGCGCCCGCTACGTCGCCGGTGACATCGGCCCCATCGGCGCGCTGCTTCGCCCCTTGGGTACCCTCAGCTTCGACGAGGCCTATGACCTCTTTGCCGAGGAAGTGCGCGCGGGCGTCGCCGCGGGTGTGGACCTCTTTATTATCGAGACCATGACCGACCTGGCCGAGATCAAGGCGGCGGTCCTCGCCTGCCGTGAGAACTCCGACCTGCCCGTCTTTGCCACCATGACCTTCGAGAAAGACGGCCGCACCTTCCTGGGAACGAGTCCCGAGGTCGCCGCCATCACGCTCGACGCCATCGGCGCCGACGTTTTGGGCATCAACTGCAGCCAAGGACCGGCCGAGCTACGAGGACTCGCCGCACGTATGCTCACCGTTACCGACAAGCCTGTTATGGTGCAGGCCAATGCAGGACTCCCCCATGTGGACGACGACGGCAACACCGTCTTTGATATCCAAGCACCCGAATACGCCGAGGCCGTCGCCGGCATGATCGCCGACGGCGTGAGCGTCGTGGGCGGTTGCTGCGGCACCACGCCGGCGCACATGGCGGCCTTGCGCACGCTTATCGACAACCACACGCCCAGCCCGCGCCACCGCAAGCCCAGTATGTCGGTCACGAGCGCCCAAACGGTCGTTGACCTTCCCTGCGACGGCCACAAGATCGCCGTCATCGGCGAGCGCATCAACCCCACCGGCAAAAAGCGCCTGCAGCAGGCCCTGCGCGACGGCGACCTGGACTACGTCGTGAGCCAGGGTATCAGCCAGCAGGAACAGGGCGCCGACATCCTGGACGTTAACGTGGGCCTGCCCGAGATCGACGAGGTCAAGATCATCCAACAGGCGACCGAACAGCTCCAGGGCTCCACGCTGCTGCCGTTGCAGATCGACTCCACCGACCCCGCCGCCGTCGAGGCCGCCGTGCGCCGCTACGCCGGCAAGCCCATCATCAACTCGGTCAATGGCAAGCAGCAGATCATGGATGAGATCTTTCCGCTGGTCGCCCACTATGGCACCAACGTCGTCGGCCTTACGCTCGACGAAGGCGGCATCCCCGATACCGCCGAGGCTCGCTTCGCCATCGCCGAGCGCATCGTGGCCGAGGCCGCCCGCTACGGCATCGGACCGGACCGCATCCTCATCGACTGCCTGGTCATGACCGCCTCGACCAATCAACGCCAGGCCGAGCAGATCCTGCGCGCCATGTCCCTGTGCAAGGAGCGCCTGGGCGTCAAATGTGCGCTCGGCGTGTCGAACATCAGCTTTGGCCTGCCTGCCCGCCCGCTGCTGGGCTCGGTCTTTTTGGCTGCCGCCTTCGGCGCGGGCCTGGACGCCCCCATCATGAACCCGGGCTCCAAGCGCTTTATGGATACCGTCTACAGCTATCGCGTCCTGAGCGTTGAGGACGAGGGCTCGACCGGATACATCGAGCGCTATGCCGGCTGGACCGATCCGTATAAGATCGCCGCCAACCCGGCTGCGGCTCAGGCAGTATCGACCGATGCCGCGCCCGCTGCTGGCACCGCCGGCACCGACGGCAACGACGACCCGATTCGTCGCATGGTCGTCTCGGGCCGCAAAGGCGAGATCGCTGCCGAGACCGAGCGTCTGCTGGCAGACCACGACGCCATGGACCTCATCAACAATCACTTTATCCCCGCCCTCGACGAGGTTGGTGTCCTCTTTGACCAGGGCAAGTTCTTCTTGCCGCAGCTTATGGCCTCGGCCGAAGCCGCACGTGTGGGCTTCGACACCATCAAGCGCCTGATGCCCGCCGGCGAGATTGCCGACAAAGGCAAGATCTGCGTGGCCACCGTCAAGGGCGATATCCACGATATTGGCAAGAACATCGTCAAAATGCTGCTCGATAACTACGGCTACACCGTCTTTGACCTAGGCCGCGACGTCGACCCGCAAGAGGTGCTCAAGACCGTCAAGGAGCGTGACATTAAGCTCGTCGGCCTCTCGGCGCTTATGACTACCACCGTCGTGGCCATGGAGGAGACCATCAAGCTGCTTCATACTGAGGTGCCGGGCGTCAAGATCATCGTAGGCGGCGCCGTACTCACCCCCGAATACGCCAAGCAGATCGGCGCGGACTACTACGCCAAGGACGCCGCCGAAAGCGCTCGTATCGCCGAAGAGGTCTTTGGGCAGTAACACAACGGAAACAACCGAGCACCAAAACGTGCCGCATGCGCCACTTGGCACGTGCGGCACGTTAGAATAGATAAGACTATGCTCGTTTTGGCAGATAGGAGCGCAAGGATGGCGATCACGCCCGCAGAAATCGCGGAAACCCGCGGCATGGTTGAGGAGCAGAACCTCGACATCAGGACCATCACCATGGGTGTTTCGCTCATGGGTTGCGGTGACGAGAACCTCGACCGCATGTGCACAAAGATCTACGACCACGTGACGCACACGGCTGAGCATCTGGTCGAGACCGCCGAGAACCTCGAGCGCGAGTACGGTATCCCCATCGTCAACAAGCGCGTTTCCGTCACCCCTGTGGCGCAGATCGCCGCGTGCTGCAAGGATGAGGACCTCACCCCTATCGCGCACGCCCTCGACCGCGCGGCCGAGACCCTCGGCATCGATTACCTGGGCGGCTTCTCCGCGCTCGTCCAGAAGGGCATCGGCGACGCCGACCGCCGCGTCATCCAGTCCATCCCCCAGGCGCTCGCCACCACGAGCCGCGTCTGCTCCAGCGTCAACGTCGCCAGCCTGCGCGCCGGTATCAACATGGATGCCGTGCTCATGGCCGCCCAGACCATCATCGATGCCGCCAAGCTCACGGCCGACCAGGACTCCGTCGGCGCCTCCAAATTTGTCTGCTTTGCCAACATGGTCGAGGACTCCCCGTTTATGGCGGGCGCTGTTCACGGCGGTGGCGAGGCCGACGCCGTCATCAACGTAGGCGTCTCGGGCCCCGGCGTTATGGCCGCAGCCCTGGAGACGCTGCCCGACTCCGCATCGATGATGGAAGTCGCCGAGAAGATTAAGCAGACCGCCTTTAAGATCACCCGCGCCGGCGAGCTCATGAGCCGCGAGGCCGCCCATCGTCTGGGTGTCGAGAAGGGCATTGTCGACCTGTCGCTGGCTCCCACGCCTGCCATCGGCGACTCCGTCGCGCGCATCCTCGAGATCATCGGCGTGGGTACCTGCGGTGGCCCGGGCACGACCTGCGCGCTCGCCATGCTCAACGATGCCGTCAAGAAGGGCGGCGTCATGGCCAGCTCCAGCGTGGGCGGTCTCTCCGGCGCTTTCATCCCCGTGTCCGAGGACGCCGGCATGATCGCCGCCGTCGAGGCCGACGCGCTTTCGCTCGAGAAGCTCGAGGCCATGACCTGCGTGTGCTCCGTTGGCCTGGACATGATTGCCATCCCTGGCGACACTCCGGTCGAGACCATCGCCGGCATCATCGCCGACGAGATGGCCATCGGCGTCATCAACAACAAGACCACGGCCGTCCGCGTGATTCCTGCCATCGGCAAGGGCGTGGGCGACTGCGTCGAGTACGGCGGCCTGTTCGGCCGTGCGCCCATCATGCCGGTAAACCCCAACGCCGGCACCGTGCTTGCCCACCGCGGTGGACGCTTCCCGGCTCCGCTGAACTCGCTCAAGAACTAGCTGAGGGGGACTGGCGAGGAGCCCCGGTGAGGGCAAATATATAAGGTCGCCTGCTCGGACAGTCCTGACTCGCACGGAGAGCACATTAAGTGCTCTCCGGCTCGTGCGGAACTCGCGATCGACCTTATATATTTGCCCTCCCCGGGGCTCCCGCACAACGGGACCTCAGTTGGGTTCTATCCCGGTTGCAGTTGCTTCGCTCCTGCACCACTTGGCTGATGCGGCGATTTGGCGTTGGATCGGTTCTTTCTGATATATGCTGGTTGCGGCTCTTCTTTTGGGAGGAGTCGCTTTTTTGTTGTGAGGAGATGGCCCGTGGCTGATGATTTGATTCGTTCTGAGCTGCTTTATGCGGATTGGAATGGCGAATGGATGCGCCTGCAAGCTGGTCGGCGACGGGCTGATGATTCTTTTGAGTGGGATAAAAGGGCTCGGCATTTTCGGCCGTTGGAGACTGCCCCTTATGCTCGGGATTTTATAAAGCTGTTGGCGTTGAAGCCTGGTGAGTCGGTGCTTGATATGGGGTGTGGGGCTGGGTCGATTGCTATTCCGCTTGCGCAAGACGGGCATCCCGTGATTGCCGCTGATTTTTCCCCTGCCATGTTGGGCACCCTTGATGCCGGCATTGAGTATTACGGGCTCGAGGATCTTATTACGCCGCTTGAGCTTGCTTGGGATGATGATTGGGATTTGGTTGGACCGGTCGCGAAAGCAGTGGATGTGGCCTTTGCCAGTCGGTCGGTTACGACGGCCAATCTAAAAGGTGCGCTTGCCAAGCTTGATCGTACGGCTCGTCGGCGTTGTGCTGTCACGATGGTCGCCAACTCCAGCCCGCGCTATGATCTGCACTTGATGAACGCTATCGGCGCCTCCGTTACCTGCAGCAATGGCTTTGTGTATGCCTTTAACATCCTTATTCAGATGGGTGCGCTGCCGCAGGTCACGTATTTTGAATCGCCTCGTCGCGACACCTTCGATAGCCTTGAGGCAGGCGTGGCGGACTTTTCCCGCATGCTTGAGCATGGCAACGAGGATAAGGTCGACCGTCTGCGCGACTACATCGCTCAACACATGATTGAGAATCCCCATGCCGGTGAGCCGGGCTCCAAGGGCGTGCCGCAGGGGCGCTATATGCTCGACCACGTCCGTAAGGTCCGTTGGGCGTTTATTGCATGGGAGCCGGTCTCTGCGCCCAGCTCATAGCCTGTTCGCAGCCCGCACCGCCCACTCACTCGGCATCCGCATTCTTTGCGAACTGGGCAAACGCGCTCCACACCGCGCCGTTCCTGCGCTATCGTGGGACAGCTCACGTAGATTAAGGCCCCGTCGCGGGGCGCCCCATACATAGAAAGCGAGAACCCATGGCACTGACAGGAGCCCAGGTCAAGCAGCTTCGCAGCATGGCCCATCACCTCAACCCCGCCATCATCATCGGCAAGTCCGATGTCAACGAGGGCACCGTCGAGCAGACGGTCGCCTACCTGGAGAAGCACGAGCTCGTTAAGTGCTCCGTGCTCGATGGCTCCAGTCTTTCCGCCCGCGAGGCCGCCGAAGAGCTCGCTGAGCGTTGCCACGCCGAGGTCGTCCAGGTCATCGGCCGCAAGTTTTCACTGTATCGCGAGTCCTCGCGCAAGGACATCGAGAAGATCAAGCTCGTCTAAGAGCCAATGATCCGGCGAGCCAACACATAGCAAGCTTACGGGTGCCCAAGTACTTCGGGCGCCCGTTTTTTATCGCTCGACCAGCACGCGATTGAGCCGTCCCTCCACCAAGCGCTCGTATAGACGCCGCGTCTCGGGCTCGGGCACGCCATTGACCTGCTCCCTCAGATGGTGCATATGCCCGCTGTACAGCTCGACGATATCGCGCCGCCGCCCCGCCGCACTGTAGACGCGCATGGCACAGCGCACCATATCCTCGCGCGCCGTTTCCTGCCGAAGCCCCGACTCCGCCAGCCAAATCGCCGACTGCAGATCGTTTTCTTCTAGAGCGGCATTTGCTCCCTTAATCATGCAATCGATGTACTTTGACTGCATAATGCGTCGCATACGCAAAAAGTAGGTGGGATTACAGCCATTGGGAACATACAGCGGTCCGGCATAAAGCTGCTCAATCTTAAGGCACAGCTCAACTAAATGGGGCCCGCGCGCACCCGTGCGATTTCCCAAAACCTCGCGGCTTATCTGGTCAAACAGCCGTACATCGGTCTTGACGTAGTCACCGTTGAGTCCAATGCATTCATTTTGGATGAGCACACACGACTTGCCATCCGGCGTCGGGCCCAAAGCCGACCGCAAGCGCGATATCGTCGAGTACAGGTTGTTGCGGGCGCTATTGAACTCGGCATGGGGCCACAGCTCCATGGCCAGCGTCTCACGATCGACGAGCGCATCCATGCCCAGCGCAAGCCGCTCGGCAAGTGTCGCCGCCTTCTTGCGGCGCCACATTTTGTCCGTGATGGGAAACCCGTCGCGCTCGGCGCGAAACGCACCAAACATGCGAATCTCGATATGGTCGATGGTATCAACGGCTTCAACCTCGCCGGCCTGGAACAGGCGCTCGCCCTCCCCTTCCAAATCGTCGCGCAGCGAGTACCGCGACAGCTCGCGCACGGGAAGCTTCTTGCGTATCCTGCCCGCCGGCTCGCCCAGACAATGCATGGCAAGGCGTGCAAAGAGCCGATACGATGGCTCTAGAATCCCCACACGATTCATGGACATCCAGGCCGCAAGATCGCTGTCTCGGCCCGCACAGGCCAAATGCAGCGCCACCATCCAGGCTTCTGCGCCACCAACCTGCGTCTGGCTTATATCGAGCAACTCCGCTTCCTCGCGCACCGAAACCATCGAGGTGTTACGTAGATATGCCGCGCGCTCCAGCAGCAATGCGTTATCGCGCATATACGCAATCGACTCCTCGGCAAGTTTGAGCACTTGGACCGCACGGAACTTTGCATTAACCGGCCGTCCCTCTGCCAGCGACTGCCAGCCTTCTAGCAACAGGCCAAACAGCTGAATCTGGTTGTCGCGCATGCGCACGGCAAAACGATCGAGCTCGTTGAACGCCGCATCGTCGGTTACCGGCAAGCCGGAAAGGAGCCGCCGTGCCGCCAACACCATGCGCACCCAGATAGCCATCGCCTTAAGCCCACGTACGTCGAGCGCCTCCCGCACCACCGTCATCTCGTCGTCGCGCTCGTCGGTTCCCGAAAACGACCCGTCAAAGAGCTCCACCAGCATGCTGTCGGCCCGTATAACAATCCCCGCGATATCGAGCTCGCAGTCGTAGGCCTTGCTCGTTTTGAGCTGCTGTAGAACGTCGCCGTCATCTCCCCGCTCGGTCAGGCATCGCTTGACCTCGATATGCGCGGACAGCATGTCGAGTGCGGTGTGTGATGTCTCGATTTCTGGCACGGCCAGGTTCGTAGGAAGCCCAAGCCCGTTGTCCCCATAGCAAACAGCCGTCAGTGTCTGGGCCACCCTCCATGAAACAGGGTCTATTTCACAGGCCGCCCGTTCGCCCCCGCGCTCGATGACCGATGCCATATAGCGGGCGAGCTTTGTATTGGACACGCTGACCGCTGCCAGATATACGCCGAGCGCCTCGGCGGGCGTTGGCTCTGGAGCCGGATCGTCGGCATCGATCGTGCCCAACGCTGCTCGGCAGATATCGGCCCCATGCCCCGTCAGAGCCAGATCGACCCCATACTGCCCAGCAAGTTCAAGGACCGCCTCGCGGTCCAAAAAGGCGTCCGCCAGGCCCATCGCCGCATCGCATCGGCCCGCCTTAAGCAAAATCCGGGCCGCCCTCGGAACAAGTTCGGGGCGAACCTCGGCCACCAACTTACGCAAACGCAATCGTCCGTTATCCTCCGTGCCCAGACACGTAAAACTCCGCTCGGCGGGGTCCAAGCCAAAGATCGGGTAGTCGCGTACAAAGTAGGACTGGTCGACCATCGACAGCCTTACCCCACAAGCCTCGAGTTCTGCTATATTGCCCTCGCCCATCAAAACCATGAGACATGCCACGCAAAACAGCACATTATTGTCGAGCGAAGCCAGATCGGCAAGTGCCGCGCCATATACGTTAACAATCTCGTTTTCGAGCAGACCGGCTGCGTCGCCTTGGCCATACAGACCCGTCTGCAATGCCGAAACGAGCTCGGGCACGCCCTGCGTGAGCTGATAAAAGTCGAGCGATGTGCTGATCGAAAACGCCGATGCCCACGCCGAATACTCATAGGCATGCACCTTGAGCATCTGCGCATTGATCTTAACCGAATCGCCCAGCCCGTGAATCAGCTGACGATTTGAAGGACGGCAGGAAATAAAGACCCCTACCCCCATAGCGCGCAGGCCGCGAATCCTGTCGATGAGGTCTTCGGTATCGTGCTGATCGAGGTTTGGCACATTATCAATCGCGATAAGGGAGTGCGGTTTGTCTTTGAGTTCTTCGGCAACCACCTCAAGCTGCATAAACACCTCGCGCCCAGTGGCGCGATCGGCCTCGATAATCCGCACGGGGCCTCGCGTCGGGTCGCATTTAACCTCATGGGTGTACTGCAGCAGCACCGAGGTCTTCCCAAACCCGTCGGGCGCATAAAGAACCACGATGCCGGCCTTTCGGCCCTTGGCGATAAGCTCATTCATCAAGCGTTCGCGTCGCACCATATAGCCTCCGCCCAGCGGCATCAGCTCGAGGTCGTCTATACCGCTCAAATCGTTTACCATGCCCGCTCCTCAACTCGACCGTATGGACACTGTAGCCGCAAGACCATACAAGCCGCGCTATGAATAGAGCGACCTTGTGTTTTAGGTTGTCTTTTGGTACGCAAGCGGCAAGTTTTTGTACAGCGAGGGCCGATTGTTATTAATCCCCCGACTAATCGGTCTTTAAGCAGGTAAATGAGCTTGTCAGCTTGTCCCATCTAAGCGGCAGTGTAACGCAGATGAACAAGGTTCAGCTATGTCATTCAACTCGCCTAGCACCTGCTACCGTCTACTACCTTCTAGTGGCATTTTTGCATAGAATCTGATATAGAATGAATCAAGCTGTTGGACATCCGGCATTCGTCAAGCTTGCGGCAAGATTTTGGTCAAGTGGGCGAAAAGGGATAGCAAAAAGGCCCCGCAAAGCGGAGGCCTTAGGCAAGGCTATGTCGAGCTGCAGGATTCGCGCTACTCGCAGAGCGAAAGGGCGGCCTCGTCGGCAACGACAACGCAGTTGGTGTGCAGCTGCAGGATCGAAGCCGGGCACTCGGGCGTAACCGGACCATAGCACATGTCATGCACGGCCTGAGCCTTGGCCTCGCCGTTGGCGACGACCAGGATCATGCGGGCATACATGATGGTCTGGGTACCCATGGTGTAGGCCTGACGGGGAACATCGTCGATGCTGTCGAACAGGCGGCTGTTGGCCTGAATGGTGCTCTCGGTGAGGTCGACGCAGTGCGTACCCTTGGAGAAGTGGTCATCGGGCTCGTTGAAGCCAATGTGGCCGTTGTTGCCAATGCCGAGCAGCTGCAGATCCGGATAACCGGCGTCGGCGACAATCTTGTCGTACTCAGAGCAGGCAGCGGCGGCGTCGGGGTTGGAACCGTCGGGCACATGCGTGTTGTTCAGGTCGATGTTGATGTGATCGAAGAAGTTCTCACGCATGAAGTAGTGATAGCTCTGGGGATCGTCGTGCGAAAGGCCGCGATACTCGTCCAGGTTGTAGGTGCTGACCTCGGCAAAGTCGACGTCGCCCTTCTTGTACCAAGCAGCGAGCTGCTTGTAGGCACCGATCGGGGTGGAGCCGGTGGCAAGACCCAGCACACAGTCGGGCTTGAGGATAACCTGGGCCGAGATGATATTAGCGGCCTTGCGGCTCATATCCTCGTAGTCTTTAGCTTTAATGATCTTCATTACGCGTCCTTTCTCGTACAAGAGAGGCAAGGCTCCCTTACAAGCACTTGCCCGCGGCCCGCGTCGGCCGCAACCAACGTGTGCGGCCACCAGGGCGAGGTCGCGTAATGTATGTGTCTCGTGTCTAGCCGCGTCGAGGCCCCTGCCCGTCCACGGTGACCCAAAGCCTTTTAGCTTCGGACAAACCCCATCTTGCCACTGAGGGCGTCCTCTTTCAAGGGCGCCCTCCGTAAACGTGTTTGAATTGTAGACTAATGGCCACGTGCACTTGCTAGCGCTCGCGAGCAACGATGAGCTGGTCCATCTCTTCGACATGCACGCCAACGGAGCCCTTGATGCTCGAGAACTCAACGGAGTTGCACACCAAGATGGGAACCGTCACATCGTAGCCCTCGGCAGCAATTGCCTCGCGATCGAACTCAATGAGTACATCGCCCTTATGGACGATGTCACCCACTTGCGCATGTACGGTAAAGTGCTTGCCCTCGAGCTGAACAGTGTCCAAACCAACGTGGATGAGCACGTCCAGGCCATCGACCGTGTTAAGCGCAACGGCGTGTCCCGTGGGAAAAATGGCCTCGACCTTGGCATCAGCCGGTGCAATCACACGCGTTCCGGTGGGCTGAATCGCCACGCCCTGGCCCAAAAGGCCGGTAGCAAACGTCTGGTCGCTTACCTCGGAAAGTGGAATGACGTCGCCCGAGATGGGAGCATCCAGCGTAAGGACTCGACCACGCATACCCAAAGACCTTAGGACTTTAGTGAACATGCTCCCCCTCGGACATACCAATCAATCAAAATAACCTTAACAGTTTACCACTTGGCACCCGTATTTGACCATTAGGGAAGTTCGCGCTTGACAACCTCGACGATGTCGTCGACAACGCGCTGGGTCAGCTCGTGCGTCTCGGCCTCGGCCATCACGCGGACCAGCGGCTCGGTACCGCTCGGGCGCACCAGAATGCGGCCGCGGCCGTCAAGCTCCTTCTCGGCAGCAGCGACGGCATCCCAAATGGGCTGGCAATCGTCCAGACCGGCCTTGTTGTCGGAATGCACGTTGACGAGTACCTGCGGGTACTTCTTCATGATGCCGGCAAGATCGGTGAGGGTGCGACCGGTGCGCTTGAGCACGGCCAGCAGCTGCAGAGCCGTCACCAGGCCGTCACCGGTGGTGTTGTGCTCCAGGAAGATGATGTGGCCGGACTGCTCGCCACCGATGACGGCGCCGTCCGCGAGCATGCGCTCCAAAACGTAGCGGTCGCCCACGGCGGTCTGGACCATCTCGAAGCCCTGCTCCTTCATAGCGATGGAGAAGCCCAGGTTGCACATGACGGTCGAGACGATCTCGGAGTTGGCGAGCTTGCCGCGAGCGGCGAGGTCAGAACCGCAGATAGCCAGGATGTAGTCACCGTCGATCTCATTGCCCTCGCTGTCCACGAACAGTACGCGGTCGGCGTCGCCGTCGTGGGCCAGGCCGATGTCGGCATGGGTGCGCAGCACGAGCTCGCGCAGGGGCTCAAGATGGGTAGAGCCGCACTCAACGTTGATGTCGGTGCCGCAGTAATCGGTGTTGATGGCATGGACCGTGGCACCCAGGCGCTGCAGCGCGGCGGGCGTAGTCTGGCAGGAAGCACCGTGACCGCAGTCGACGGCAACGACCAGGCCGTCGAGCCTCAGGCCATCAAGCGTATCGATGGCATGATCGACATATGCCTTGCGGGCGTCCTTCATCTTGATGATGTGGCCCACGCCAGCACCGGTCGGCAGCGTGTCCGCAGCCATGGCTTCCTCGGACATGACCCAGGCGCTGATCTCTTCCTCGACAGCATCGGGAAGCTTCATGCCCTTGCGGCTAAAGAACTTGATGCCGTTGAACTCCGGCGGATTATGCGAAGCGGAGATGACGATGCCGCCATCGAGCTCGTTTTGGACGGTGAGCAGCGCCACGGCCGGCGTAGGAATGACGCCGCAGCAGTGCGGGCGGCCGCCCTCGGCCATAATGCCGGCGGTCAGAGCGCTCTCGAGCATGGTGCCCGAAAGGCGCGTGTCACGGCCGATGCAGATGTCCGGACCAAGAAACTTGGTCGCCGCGCGGCCCAGGCGAAACGCGAGGTCGCACGAAAGATCGGCGTTGGCGACGCCACGGACGCCATCGGTACCGAAGATGTTCTGGGGCATAGGATCGCTCCTTCCCTAGCAGGCGATATGCAACCGCCCGCCCTAGTCGAAAAAGAAAAGCGGGACCCGCCGAGGAATCGGCAGGCCCCGCTTGTACATTGTATCTCGAAAGGAGATAAAACCTTAGCGCTTGGAGAACTGGGGAGCGCGGCGGGCCTTCTTGAGGCCGTACTTCTTGCGCTCGACCACGCGAGCATCGCGCGTAAGGAAACCGGCCTTCTTGAGGTCAGCACGGTAGTCGCCAGCGTTCAGAAGAGCGCGAGCGATGCCCAGGCGCAGAGCGCCGGACTGACCGGAGATGCCGCCGCCATCGCACAGAGCGATAACGTCGAACTGACCGGCAGTGTCGGTCACCTTGAAGGGAGCAAGGGCGTTCTCAACGAGCTGATGACGGCCGAAATACTGCTCGGCGTCACGCTTGTTGATGGTCACCTTGCCGGTGCCGGGGACGAGACGGACGCGGGCGACGGCGTTCTTACGACGGCCGGTACCCTGGTAGACAACGGTGTTCTCAGCCATCTTTAAGCCTCCAGCTCAATCTTCGTGGGGTTCTGGGCAGCATGCGGATGCTCGGCACCAGCGTAGACCTTAAGCTTGGTCATCTGGGCACGGCCGAGGGTAGTCTTGGGCAGCATACCGCGAACGGCGCGCTCGATGACCTTCTCCGGGTGTTTCTCCATAGCCTGGCGGAAGCTCTCAGCCTTGAGGCCGCCGTTGTAGCCGCTGTGGCGATAATAGGTCTTCGTGTCGGCCTTGTTACCGGTAAGCTGGACCTTATCGGCGTTGATGACGACAACGAAGTCGCCGCAGTCGCTGTTGGGCGTGAACTGGGGCTTGTTCTTACCGCGCAGGATCATTGCGATCTGGGTGGCAAGACGGCCCAGGACAGCACCATCGGCGTCGACGAGAACCCAGTTGCGCTGGACCTCGCCCTGCTTGGCGAAGTGAGTCGATTTCGAAATCACTTAGACTCCTCCATGTACAGTACGTGTTGTTACAGAGATTCACGGGGCTCTGCAAGTAACCCGTCCATATTACCCCGCTCTCCGTACGAGTCAACAGGTATTTTGGCTCTGACCAGACTTTCTGCACATGTCGTCCATGGGTCATGATGTCGCGACACTAGCGCTCGACAAATGCCTCGATATCTCCCAGCAAGCGCTTTGCCTCCTGACGGCCCTGAATATACAGGTCCAATAGCTTTGTCGAATCGTGCTCGACATGACCGACCTCGACCGGCTTTTGCGGAGCGACGACCAACACACGGCCCTCGCGCTCATACTTCCACAGGTGCATGCGCTGGATGTTGTAGCGGTCGTGGCGCGTCTCGATTCCCTCGAGCAGATAGGGGTAGTCGGCATAGCGGGCGCGCGCGGCAGGCATAAACTCGTAAGGCTTTTTCTCGTACGAGCGGTCCTGCGTGACAATGACAACCGCGCGGTCGAAGCCCGCCTCCTCCAGCACGTGCTCGATGGGGATCGAATCGGCTACGCCGCCGTCGACGTATTTGTGCCCGTCAATCTCGACTGGCGGCGTCACCAGCGGCAACGAGGTCGAGGCGCGCACGGCATCGAGATCGAGCACGGCGCTTTTGACCGGAAGGTACGTGGCGGTTCCAAAGAGCATGTCCGTAGCGACGGCGTACATCTCGATGGGGCTCGCGTCGAACGTCTCGTTGTCAAAGGGATCCAGGCGGTCCTGGACATCATTGAAGATAAAGTCGTAACCCACAATGGAGCCCGTGGACGCAAACGATGCGGCGCCCATGAAGCGGCTGTCGTTGCAGAAAGCCAGGTTGATGCGGTTGGCACGGCCGATCTGGTGCGACTTGTAGTTCACGCCGTTGAGGGCGCCGGCCGATACGCCGTAGACAGCCGGAATCTCGACACCAGCCTCCATGAGAACGTCGAGCACGCCCGCGGTAAACTGCCCGCGAAAACTACCGCCCTCCAAGACGAGCGCGACCTTGCCGGCGTTCTTTGCCTTATCTTCTGCAGTCATATTGACCTCCTGCGATTGCGTTTTGGCCTTCTTCTACCCAGTTTTGAGATGGAGAGCGCGCAGGTTTTTTGAGGCGGCAGGTGAAGCGGAAAGTATGTCCCAGTTTGAGGCGAGATTCCGGGATGCGCTTTCCGCTTGGACCGCCATTGGGAAAGCGCGTCCCGTTCTGAGCGCGGATTCCGGGACGTGCTTTCCGCCTGGGCCGCCATTGGGAAAGCATGTCCCACTCTACGGCTCGATTCCGGGTCGCAGTTTCCGCTAGAGGCGTCATCCGGAAACTACGTCCCAGTCTGAATGCGGATTCCGGGACGTGCTTTCCGCCTGGGCCGCCATTGGGAAAGCGCGTCCCACCTGCGCTGCTGCGACGTTTTCTTTACGCCCGCGCCCTGCACAGAGTTCGATTCTCCGCGGGTGGAGGGATCCGTTAATGCGGCGCATGGCCAGCTGAGATTCGATAAACATCGCATCTGTTTTGGGTTGGAGCTTTGCGCGGAGAATCCGCGTATTTGCTTCGCAAATCCGCACCGGCTTCGGCCGGCTGCCGCCGTCCTCGCCCGCGGGCTAAAAACGCTTACGCGTTTTCTTTACGCCCGCGCCCTGCATAGAGTTCGATTCTCCGCGGTATCTAAAAGTAATTAAAAAGCAGGTAGAGACACTTCTCTACCTGCTTGTAACTATTGGTGGAGGCGCGGAGAATCGAACTCCGGTCCACGAAAGCCCCCTGATTGGCATCTCCAGGCTCAGTCGCTGGTTTAGTCTCGGACGCTTTGCGCGCAGCGACACGCTCGCGGCGTCCTAACCGGTTCGGTCTTAGCCTGCGCCATACCGATTACGTGCGCAGGAGCATTCCCCTAACATGACGTCGCGCCGGTGGCGGGGAAATCACCGGGTTGACGCGCCGCTATAAATTAAGCAGCGAGAGCCATAGGCTCAAAAGAAGAGTTGTTGTCAATTCAATTTGACGATACCCCTGTTTAACGAGGCGAGGAGACCTCGGCTTGCTTCCTCTCTCAGAGCTATCGTGTCGAAACCAGTCGCCCCCGAATGTCGGGAAAGTCTGGATGGTATCGGGCACGAATACCCAACACCCGTCGACTTTTCAAGGAACATGCAGGGCGAGCCCCGCTTGTGGAGTGTTATCTTACCACGTTCTGAAAGCGGACAGCTGTTCTATGCACGAGCTGTGAAGACCCCAATGTGCGCCGCACTTCGCACTTTTGCTACCGATCGCGTAACGTATATTTTCCCCAAGCAAAATTGACCCGTCGAAAGGACCGTTATGGATACCAAGCAGCAACTCGTCAATGCCCTCGCAGGCCTGGGCTCAACCATTACCGAAGCCATGGATGTCATCGAAGGCTTTGTCCCCTGCGGACATCCCGCCCTCACGGTATCGAACGCGCTGGCCGCGCTGGACGCTGACGATGATGCGGCTCTCGCCCAGCAGCTTGAGACCGTCGAGGGCTTTATCGACCACGTGAGTGAGAACCGCGGCGTGGCCGCCTACCACGGCATCGAGGTCGAGCTCGCGGGTCCCAAAGCCGATCTGCTCGCAGCAATCCGCGAGGTAGGCGCCCTTATGCAGACCGCAGGCGTCAAGAACACCCAGGTCAACGAGTGGGTCTACCGCAGCCTGGCAGCACTAAACGATTCCGACGAAAAGGCAGCCGAGCAGCTCGCAGAAAGTCCCGCCATTAAGGCCGAGCTTTTGTAAATAGCAGAAGCGGGTCCCTTGGCGCATCGTCCTCCAAGAGGCCCGCAAACAGTTCGCGTCAACCGATAGCCGCGCCGCCGCGTTCGGCCAAAGCAAGAATCGGCATCATTTGGCGCGGGGTCTTCGCTGCAAGATCGGCATGTTCGAGCAGCTTGAGATCGTTAGTCACCAAGTAATCGACCTGTGCGCGCTTGCATGCGGCGAGCACCAAGTTGTCCTCGTAATCGCGATGGAGCGCTAAGTATTTGTCGGCCAGCCAAAGGTCCGCCGCATCTGCACCCACGGCCGTGGCGTTTTCGGTCATGTTCCGAACAAACGCCAACGCCGCATCGCCAATCGCGCGGGCAGAAGCCTCGTCGAGTGCTCCCCCGCTGGCAAGAACGCTACGCTTCAGCTCGTGTTGGACAACGTACAGTACGTCCTTAGCGATATGCACCGGGAAGAACAGCAACGCCCCCGTCTCCGTCGCCTGTCCAATAAACGCACGCGCGGCAAGCGACTCGGCATGGTCGACGCAAAACGAATCAACCCATACGTTAGCGTCCACCATTATTTTGAGGGGAGACCCGCTCACAGAATCATCCCCTTTTGGCGATAGCGCTCGTCCATGGCCTCGGAATAGATTGCGTCCCAATCGCGATCGTCGGATACGGGCGACGCAGCGATGCCCAAGTCTGCATAAAGCCGGTCTGCCGCTGCCCACGACGCGGCGAACGGCGTATCGTGCGCGACGGTCTGTTGCCGGCCATCAACGGCAGACAGTACTTCCTCACACTGCCCGCCACCCTGCGCGACCTTGGCCACCACCTTTTTGATGAGCTCGGGCAGCGACCCGCCCGAAAGCCGCAGCGCCTCCTCGGCACGGTTCTTGACCTGGCGATCCACGCGAACGTTCACCTGCGCCATGCTGCCAACGGTAGCCATCTCAACCTCACCTTCAGCATTTGCTAACAGTGCTAGCACAAGCATATATCCGAGCTAACATCTCGTCAAACAAAAGAAGGCCTGCACCCTGGCGGCTGCGGTGCCGCCCGAATGCAGGCCATATACTCAATCGAAAACGCTAACGGAGGTACGCCTTCGCGTTGCCCAAGCTGTAGGCGATCGTTGAGCCGTTGTGCAGTAGTGACGACGTCTGCGGAGTGATCATGCCGGTAATGCCCAGTGCCAACAGCGCCGAGTTGGTGAGCATCACCTTGGAATACGAACTCGTCAGACGATCAATGAGGCCCTGGCTCATGCGGCGCAGGCGCACGATTGCAGCCAGATCCGTATCGGTCAGGATGATATCGGCGACCTCCTTGGCGATGTCGCTTCCGCCACCCATTGCCAGACCCACATCGGCCAGGCCCAGCGCCGGCGAATCGTTGACGCCGTCGCCCACCATGGCAACGTGGCGCCCCTCGCGCTTAATCCGCTCCACATAGGCGTACTTGTCCTCGGGCAGCAGCTCGGCCTTAAACTCGTCGACACCTGCCTCGCGAGCAATGCGCTCGGCCGTGCGCTCCGAATCGCCCGTGAGCATAACGACATGTTTGACGCCCAGCGCATGCAGGTCGGCGATGGCCTCACGGACCCCGGGCTTGAGCGGGTCCTCGATGCCTAGCACGCCGACGACCTTTCCATCGACCGCCAGATACAGCGGCGACAGGCCCTGCATCTGGGACTCGATGCGCTCCTTTATGTCGGACTCGAGCTGCGCGCCCTCATCCTCAAACACAAAGTGTGCCGAGCCGATAATCGCGCGACGTCCTTCGATGGACGAAGCGATGCCGTGTGCCACGATGTACTCGACGGCAGCATGGCGCTCGCGGTGCTCGAGCCCGCGCTCGCGGGCGGCGTTGACCACGGCACGCGCCACCGGATGCGGGAAATGCTCCTCCAAGCAAGCGGAAAGGCGCAGGACCTCATCCTCGCTCCAGCCGTCGGTCGTGAGCACGCAAGCTAGGCGCGGCTGGGCCTCGGTCAGCGTACCGGTCTTGTCAAAGACAATGGTATCGGCCTTGGCAAACGACTCAAAGTACTTGGCGCCCTTCACCATCACCCCCATCTTGGCAGCATCGCTCATGGCGGTCATGACGGCAACGGAACCCGTGAGCTTGAGTGCGCACGAGTAGTCGACCATCAGTGCCGCCGAGGTCTTGATGAGGCTGCGGGTGGTAAGCGCAACCAAGCCCGCGAGCAGGAAGTTCCACGGGACGATCTTGTTGGCAAGGTCCTCCATATGCGACTGACCCTCGGACTTGAGCGAGTCGGCCATCTGCACGAGCGAGACAATCGAGCGCAGCTTGGTCTGCGCCGTGTTGGCGCGCACGCGCACCAAGATGCTGCCGTCTTCCACGACGGTGCCGGCGAACACGTCGTCGCCCGCGCTGCGCTCGACGGCCAGCGGCTCGCCGGTCAGGGTCGCCTGGTTGACCATAGCGCTCCCCCGCTCGACCACGCCGTCGATGCAGATAGACATGCCGGTGCGCACGGCGACCAGATCGCCGGGCTCAAGCTCGGTCGCGGCAACGCTTACCTCAGTGTCGCCGACGACCTTTTGCGCCTTGTCGGGCACATCGAGCAGCGAGTTGATGAGCTCGTTTTCGCTCATGGCGCGGGTGTAGTCCTCAAGCAGCTCGCCCACGTTGAGCAGGAACATCGTCTGACCCGCGGTGTCGACGTCGCGCTTGACGAACGAGATGCCGATGGCCGAAGCGTCGAGCACGGGAACGGTCAGGCGCGGCTGCGCGAGCTCACGGAGGGCGGCGCGCAAAAATGTCATGTAACCAACCACGACAAACACCGCACGCAGAGGCGTCGGCAAGAACCAGCGACGTGCGTAATGGGCACCGACGAGTGTCGCCAGGTCCATAACGAGTTTATGCTTGCGCGGCTCGAGTTGCATCACGTAGCCCGACTTGGCATCGGCGATAGCTTGAGCATCGAGCGCACCCAAGGCGTCGAACACGCCCGCACGACACCGCTCGTCATATTCGAGCGCCATCTGGCCAATGCGGCCATAAACGCGCACCTTGTGCACGCCGTCAATGTCGCCGCCAAGCTTAAGAAGTGCATCGAGATCGCTCTCTGGCACAGGACCCGCCAATTGAAGACGGGTCCTGCCGGGGATCTCGCTCATAATCGAGAATCTCATAGTTTGTGCCTGGAGTGCTACTCGGCTGCCTTGTCCGCAGCGGCCTCGCTCTGGGTGATGTAGGCAGCCTCGGCAACCATATCATCGACCTCGGCCTTGGCCTGCTCGACCATGTCCTGGTAGCCGTTCTTGACGCGCATGCCGCACGCAATGCCCTGCACGCAGGCGTTCTTTACCGGAGCGCTGGTGAGCAGCTTGATGCCGGCCGTACCAAGCAGAAAACCGCCACCGACAAGCAGGGTGTTAAACGTCGACTTCTTCATGTTGCTTCTCCCTTTTGCCGCACAAGCGCGGCATGGTGCCTTAGCACCCGAGTTCATTAGTTTGCTCGAGCACGCTTTTGAGACTAGTTTAGTATAACTATTGGGGTCAACAACGGCTAACTTTTGGAAAATATACGATCTAGACCGCCCGGTACTCGGCGGTTCACCCACCACGACGCAAATCCGCACCCCAAGGGGAATCCGCCCCCGCCCTTGCGAATCAAAGGTGAATACTTTTTTGCGAAGTGAACGAGCAAAATTGGACCCCCGAAGCATCCGCATTTTTCGCCAGCAAAAACGCAGGAAAAACTCGACAAAATCGCAGGAAACAAAGTCCCAAAAGTGTCGATGCTTCAGGGGTCCAAATAAGGTCGTTCACTTCTGGGGAAACCATTCACCTTCGATTTCCACAGCCTCGAATACATGACAAGGGGACGACCTCTTTACCCCTTTCCTACAGCTGCCAGGCAGCCGCTTCCTTTTGCAGCGCAACCATGCGGGCGAATTCTCCACCTGCCGCCTTGAGCTGCGCCGGAGTGCCCTGCTCGGCAACCACACCATCCTTGAGCACAACGATTTTGTCGGCATTTTCCACCGTACGCATACGGTGGGCAATAACGATAACTGTCTTACCTGTAAGCAGACGGGAGAGCGCCTGCTGAACTACGGTCTCGTTCTCCACATCCAAGCTCGCTGTCGCCTCGTCCAACAGCACGATAGGCGCGTCTTTGAGCAGCGCACGGGCGATGGAAATGCGCTGGCGCTCTCCGCCGGACAGCTTGGAGCCGTTCTCGCCGATCATGGTGTCATAGCCCTGCGGCATGCGGCCCACAAACTCGTCGCAGTTGGCGGCACGCGCAGCCGCAAGCACCTCCTCATCGGTGGCATCACGACGCCCGAGGCGGATGTTTCCCATCACCGTGTCATCAAAGAGCAGCACGTCTTGGAACACAATGGCGTAGTCGCGCAGCAGCACCTCGGGATCCACGCTCGCAACATCCACGCCACCCACGGTGACCGTGCCTTCGGTGGCATCCCAAAAGCGCGCGGCCAGGCGGCTCACCGTAGACTTACCGGAACCCGAAGGACCGACCAGCGCCGTAACTTCGCCTTCCTTGGCGGTAAAGCTCACATCGGTAAGGACTTTCTCGCCGGCGCGGCCGTCCTCGCCCGCACCATAGCCAAATGCCACGTGATCGAACACCACATCGTGGCCCACGGGCTCAAATTTCTCGCTGCCCCGCGCCACAGGCTCTTCCATGATGGAACGCATGCGCTTGGCAGACGACTCGGCGACAAACAGCTCGGACACGAGCATAAGGGCCTGATCAAACGGCGCGTAGATACGGCTCACCATAAGCAGGAAGGCAAACATCACCAAAAAGTCGACCCGCCCGGAGGCGACCATCGTGGCGCCCGTGACCAGCGTGGTGGCAATGCCCAGACGCAGAATGGAGAAGGCGGAGTTGACCAGAAGCCCGTTGACGAGCTCGCCCTTGGTGGTCTCGCGCTCCTCGGCATCGACCACGGCGTTGAGCCCCTCAAGATAATGGGCCTCCTGGTTGGTGGCGCGGATTTCGCGCACGCAGGCGAGCGTCTCCTGGATCGCCTCGGTGACCTTGACCTTCTCGGCGCGCACGCGGTCGAACACCGGGGCCATGGGCCGCGTGTCAGATACAGCACGGCAAAGGCCACGGGAATGCTCCAAAACGCCGCGACCGCCAGCTGCCAGCAAAAGAACAGCGACGACACGAACACGATGGCACTTGCGATGATGGCACCCCAGAGTTCTCCCAGCACATGGCTGTAGGCGTGCTCCATAGTCTGAACGTCACCCATGATGGTCTCGGTTAAATCGGCCAGGTCACGACGACCAAAAAAACGACAGCGGCAGTTTGCGCAAGCGCTCGGCGATCTCCATACGCTGCTTGCCGCACTCCTCGTAAAAGATGCAGTAGGTGTAGTAATACTGTTGCCAGTTAGAGGCAAAGAGCAACACGAAAAAGACCAGGAGGCCGCCCACGATCGGCAGGGCATCCGGCAGGTCAGCCCCGCTGGCGAGATGCTCGACAAAGCCGGCCATAACCAGGAATAAAAAGCCCATGCCGGCCATGGTAATAAGATTGGTGAGCGCGGTCCAGAAGATACCGCGTTTTACGCCGGCGATGCCTTTATCGGATAGGAAATACTTCTTTTGGAATGAGGCGAACATTTAGGCCTCGCCTCCCTTCGCGACGGCGGTATCCGCGGTCGTAGCAGTGATTTTCCAACTCGCGGCCTGCTCGTACTCAGCCCACATCTTGGCATACAGGCCATTTTGGGACAGCAACTCGGCATGGGTACCCGACTCCTGCACGCTGCCCTGGTTAAGCACCACGATTTGGTCTGCGCCCACCACGGTCGAAAGCCGGTGCGCAATCATAATGACCGTGCGACCCGCCGCCAGCTTGCTAAAGGCGCGCTGGATGAGCGCCTCGTTCTCGGGGTCGGCAAACGCCGTGGCCTCATCGAGCACCACGATAGGCGCGTCTTTAAGGATCGCGCGGGCGAGTGCCACGCGCTGGACCTCGCCGCCCGAAAGATATGCTCCGCCGGCGCCGAGCATGGTGTTGATGCCCTGTGGGAGCTTGGCCACAATGTCGTCGCACTGAGCTGCGGAGAGGGCCGCACGTACTTCGTCATCAGTGGCCGTGGGCTTGGAGGCGCGCACGTTATCGGCAAGTGTTTGCCGGAACAGCTGGTTGGTCTGGAACACGAAGGCGACCTGGTCCATAAGCTCGTGTGGATCCATATCGCGAACGTCCACACCGCCTACGAGCACTCGACCCGAGGAAACATCCCAAAAACGCGGGATCAGGCTTGCGCAGGTTGACTTACCGCCGCCCGAAGGACCCACCAGGGCGAGGGTGCTCCCCGCGGAAACGCTAAAACTCACATGGTTGACGGCAGGCGCTTCGGCGCCCTCATAGGTAAAGCTCACATCCTCAAATCGCACGTCGTTGCCGACAGGGTGCTTGGGTTGGGCGGGCACGGAGAGCTGCTTGGAATCCATGACGCTTCGGATGCGAGCCAGCGAATCGGCACTCATCTGAGAGGCCTCGCCCGCAAACATGAGCTTGGTCATGGCCGTCGGTACCACAGCCGAAAATATCGCGTAAAACGTGAAGTTGGCCATAAAATGCGCGAAGTCCGTCTCGCCCGGCGCCAACAGCAACGCCACGGGCAGTAGGAACGCTACAAGACCATTGAGCGCGGTAAGGTTGAGTACCTGCGGGCCTCGGCAGAACGTGCCCGAATAGTTTTGTGCCATGTCGGCGTATTCGGCGATCGCATCGTGGAAGGCCTTAAAGGAGTAGACCGTCTGCTGAAACACCTTGACCACGGGGATACCGCGTACGTATTCGGTACCGGTCTTGTTCATCTTGACCAGCGCTCCCATGTAGGCCTTCATGAACTCGGCGCCTTTGCCGCTCATCATGGTGGCCATGGCGCCAAACGAAATGGCCACCGAGATGAGGCATGCCGCGCCCAAGCGCCAATCGAGGGCGAAAAGCAGCACGAGCAAGCCCACGACCATGGCGACGGCGCCTGCGATATCGGGCAGCATGTGTGCGAGCAAAGTCTCGGTGGAGGCGGCACACCCGTCTACAATGCGGCGCAGCTCGCCGGTGGCATGCGTGTCGAAGTAGCCGAGCGGCAACTTAAGCAGGTGCTCGCTCGTAGCCTTACGGATATTGGACGCGCAGCGAAACGCGGACAGATGCGTGCACATGAGCCCCACGAAATAAGCTACGATGCTTGCCAGGGCAAAACCCACGGCCCACCAACCGTACATCGCGATGTTAGTGGCTTCGCTCCAGTTGGGCGCCACGGCGATCAGATCGCGCGCGACAAGCCAAATGCACACGTACGGACCAAAGCTCAGCAGCTGCGAGAGCGCCGAGAGCGCCATGCCCAAATACGTTAGGAATTTGCGGTCACCGGCATACGCAAGCAACTCGCCGATGCCTCCACCTTCCCTTTTTGATTCCTTTGCCATGAGATTCCTTTCTAACGGCTTGAGAGTTAACCGTAATGAACTTATCATTGATGTGTTAGCCATGGCTCACAATCAAGCCAGGCGTGGACGTTTCTGCAAAGGAAAGGGACGCTTTTGCAAATACAGCGGGCAGCGACCGACATAACCGAGCTCTACGCACCGCAATTTGAGCAGTTTGGCCTGGAGCTTACCGGCAAGGGCGCCGTCTTTACCGGCGAGGTGGCAAACGACCGGGCGCACGGCCGCGCATGGATTATGCCTCTCTCCCCTGCCTGCATCGTCATGGAGCATTTCATCACCCCGACGCACGATATGTACCTGGCCGAATACACACCCGAGCCATACGCCTGCGTGAGCGAAGTCAGCGCGCCCACACTTACATGCATGCCCGAGGCTGGCATAACGCCCGCGAACCTCAAACCATTGCATGGACCGTGGCCAAACAATGCCGTTTGCAGCTTTATCCAAGATAGCTGTGGCGAAGAATTAAGCCCGCTGTTTGCGGGGGAGCTTTATCACTCGCGCTCGGTGCTCTTTTTGCCTGGATATTTTGACGAACTGGAGCACCGCTATCCCACCGAGTTCGCGGGAATCTTTGAGGCGTTTGCCGAGCCATGGCACGAGGAAGCGACGTCTGCCATCTGCCACACGCTGCGCCGGATTAACGAGGACCGCGCCCGCACCGTAGGCGGACACGTCTATATGCAGGGCATCGTGGAGACCATGGTCGCGGAGCTCGTCTGTTCGTGCGCGGCCCACAAGCAGGCGCGGCAGGCGGCAGACACACGCGTCAGCATAACCATTGCCGAAGAAGCAACGGCAATGATTGAGCGCGCGCTCGACAAAGGCAGACATGTGGGTATCAACGAGGTGGCCGAGAGGCTCTACACAAGCCGCTCCAAACTATGCGCCACCTTTAAGGCCCAAACTGGCGAGTCCCTGGGCGCCTACATTCGCAGACGCCGTATGGAGCGAGCACAGGACCTTTTGGCCGATAGCGCGCTCACGATAGCGCAGGTAGCAGAGCGCCTAGGCTACCCTCAGCAGGCCGCCTTCACCCAAGCCTTCAAACAATACACCGGCATGACACCCACGGCTTGGCGAAGCAAGCATCGCTAAGGCCCAGGCTCCCTGGCCGTAACGGAGCGATTAATTAGCCGCCGCCCGTCAGCTCACCCAGGATCTAAACGTCAAGATGTGCACGATCAAGCGCCTTTTTGATAAGAGGGACAGATCGATCAGCCAAATACAACGGAATGTTGAGCACCCCGTCGTCGAGCTTTAGGTTCTTAAGTGAGTAGCGGACCCTCAATGGAGTCGTCTCCGCATGCTTGTCGGCATAGTACTTAAGGCTCTTGGAATGAACGACCTCTCCCGATTTGACCTCGACGGGAACGATTTCGTTTCCGACTTGAATCAAAAAATCGACTTCGTGCTTCGGCTTCTCGTTTGTCCAATAACGCGGAGCAGCATCTAACTGTGAAAGTAATGCCTGAAGCACATAGTTCTCGGCGAACGAACCTTTGAACTCCGAAAATAGCGCATCCGAGATGGCAAAAGCGGACGCATCCAGCCTTGCCATGCGGCGCAGCAAGCCGACAT
>DBGBLM010000003.1:0-2627 GCA_048448865.1 Collinsella sp. | reverse complement strand
CGTTTGAGACCGGCGGGTATACCTATGGCTTTGACGAGCGCGGTGCGGATGGGGACCGCTATGTGGTGATTGCATCAGCCTCGGGTGATGCCAAGGGCGGCGCGCGTTGGCTTGATAGCGCTCAAATGGTAGAAGCATCGTCTGTCGTTTTGCGGGATGAGCAGGGCCCCTTGACCTCTCTGGCCTCCTTTTTGGGCGGCATCGACTACCGGCCGTTTTGGGTTTCCATCAAAACGAGCGGTCTTGCCTTGGTGATCGCGTTTGCACTGGGCCTGTTTGCCGCATGGAAGACCATGGGTACGACGAGCCGTATTAAGGGCCTGCTCGACTCGGTCTTTACGATCCCCATGGTGCTGCCGCCTACGGTGTGCGGCTTTTTGCTGCTTATGCTATTTGGCCGTTCGACCGGGGTGGGGCAGTGGCTCATCGCGCACGGCATCTCGATCGTCTTTACCTGGCCCGCGGCGGTCATTTCAGCCGTCGTTGTGTCGTTTCCGCTGGTCTACCGCACGGCGCTCGGAGCCTTCGAGAGCCTCGACACGCAGATGCTCGACGCCGCGCGAACCTTGGGATGGTCCGAATCTCGCATCTTTGCCAAGCTTATGATGCCGCTCGGCTGGCCCTCCATCGCCGCCGGCACGGTGCTCGCCTTCGCGCGTGCCATGGGTGAGTTTGGCTGCACCCTGTTCTTTGCGGGCAACTACGCCGGCATTACGCAGACCATCCCCATCGCCATCTACTTTGAGTGGATGGGCGGCAATACGTCGGTGGCCCTCTTTTGGGTCGTCGTCGTGATTGTGTTTAGTTTCCTAGTCATTCTGTTCATCAACATGTACACCGCTCATTCGCAAAAGTATCGCGAGCGGGGCCTTTCCCGTGCGAAGCGCAAACAGGCCAAAGATCTCGCCGGACAGGGCGATTCGCTCGACCCCGTCGGTGGCGATGCCCTGCGTATCGATCGTGAGGCGCTGGCCGAGCTCATGCGCGATGACGCGGTCGCGAAGGGAGGTCGATAGGCCATGTCGCTCGTTTTGGATATCAAAAAGCGCTATCCCGGGTTTATGCTCGACATGCAGCTTGAAGCTGGCGAGGAGCGCGTGGCGCTGCTGGGCGCCTCGGGTTGCGGCAAGAGCTGTACGCTGCGCTGTATTGCCGGTGTGGAGACGCCCGACGAGGGCAAGATCGTTGTCAACGGCGTGACCTTTTTTGACTCGTCGGCGGGCATCAACCTGTCACCCCAGGAGCGTAAATGCGCTCTGCTGTTCCAAAACTATCAGCTGTTCCCCAACATGACGGTGGCCGACAACGTGTGCGCGGGCGTTGAGGATACGGGCGACGCCGCGGCGCGCAAAAAGCTTGCCGAGCGCTACCTGGGCATTTTTGGCCTGGCCGACTTTGCCGACCGCTATCCCGCGCGCCTCTCGGGCGGTCAGCAGCAGCGTGTGGCGCTTGCCCGCATGGTAGCGGCGCATCCGGGCATCTTTATGTTCGACGAGCCCATGAGCGCACTTGATTCCTATCTTAAGAGCGCGCTCGAACAGAACATGCTCGACCTGTTCGATGTATGCAACCGCACCGTGCTCTACGTGAGCCACGACATCGACGAAGCGTGCCGCCTGTGCCAGTGTATCTGCGTGATGCACGACGGGCATGTTGAGGAGGTCGGCTCCATCGAGGACGTGGTCCGCCGCCCACAGACGCTGGCGGCGCTGCGCCTGACGGGGTGCAAGAACACAAGCCGCGCACAAAAGATCGGGCCCGAAGAAGTTGAGGCCCTCGACTGGGGCATGACCTTTAACGTGGGTCGCGAGGTTCCCGATAATGTGGCGTACCTGGGCATTCGCGCGAGTTACTTCCATGTTGATAACCGTACCGAGCGGGGTCGCAACAGCTACGACCTGCATGTGGCCCGTGTGAGCGATTCACGCTTTGAGCGCCTGGTGCTGCTGGACGCGCCGCGTGCTGATGCGCCCACGCGTCTGCAGTGGAAGGTCAACAAGGTGGGCATGCCTGTCGACGAGCTGCCGCAGGCAGGCGACACACTGCGCATGCACTTCGATGCGAGTAAGATCCATTTGGTTTGTCGATAGCGCCGGGTAATGCCGTCGGGGATATAAGCCTCGGCGGCTTTGTCTTGTTGCTCGCCGAATAAGGGATGATAAACTCTTATCAATCAAGATAATTATTTATTAAGCGACGGCACACGACTCTGTCGTACGAATGTCAACGGTGTTCGCATAGTCGATGACCGTTGATATAGTTGACATCAACTTGTAAAGGAGGGTGCGCACATGCCGCAGACGACATACATTCGCCGCGTTGCCGCGCGTGCCCTATATATGGCCCGGAGCCGCATATGAGCAGGTATGTTCACGGCTCCGGGAGAGACGACGCACAACTAAATAACTGTCCGCAAGGCAGGTTCTCCAAGATTCCGGGTTTGAGTGCGCCTGGATTGTCACCATCCGTGGTGCATCCATGCCGTCGTATCTCGTTTTGGTTCGAGAGGGGACCCGTTATGGCTGAAGCTCTCGATTTTCATCCGATGTGGCGGAGCTTGGGTATGTCGGCCCTTTGATGGCCCCATTACGTATCGTTGCTTTTGCCGGGCGGTACCCCGATGCACC
>DBGBLM010000002.1:0-16790 GCA_048448865.1 Collinsella sp. | reverse complement strand
TATGGCTGCCGAGGCTGCCGCTTCTGCCTGCACCGACAAGAAGGTCGCCGTCGTTCCCACTAAGACCGTCCCGCAGGCGTTCTCCGCACTGTTCGCGGTCCTGCCCGATTCCGAGCTCGAGGATGCTGTTGCCGCCATGGTCGACGCCATCAGCGAAGTTCGCGATGGCGAGGTCACCCGCGCCGTGCGTGATTCCAGCGCCTCCGACGGCTCTCCGATTCACTCCGGTGACGTCATGGGCATTATTGCCGGCTCCATCGACGTGGTCGGCTCCGACGTGAAGCAGGTCACGCTCGACTGCATCAACCGCATGCAGGAGGAAGAGGAGGGCGACGCGCTGACGATTCTGGCCGGCGAGGAGTTGTCCGATGAGGCCTTCCAGGAGATCGTCGACGCCATCGAGGAGGCTCAACCCGACCTGGAGATTGATGCCCATCGTGGCGAGCAGCCGCTCTATCCTGTGATCTTCTCGATCGAGTAGGCAACTGCCCATGTCCGAGCTGTGCTCCGTGCCGCGCGTCTCGGAGCGCTTTGCCCAGAGCAATGCGCTCGACGAGGATATCGCGCGACTCAAATATGTTTCGGGTAAACGTGAGGAGGCCCTTCGCCGTCTGGGAATTCGGACGGTGGGGGACCTCCTTCTCCATATCCCTCATCGATATCTGGACTTCACTCGCTCGTGGTCCATCGAGATGGCGCCCATCGGTACCGTGTGCACCATCATCGCCACGGTCGATCGTATTGTCCAAAAGCAGCCCCGTCCGCGTATGCAGGTGACTGAGGTCTCGCTCGTGGACGAGACGGGCGTGCTGCAAGTCGCCTTTTTCCGTCAGCCTTGGATTGCCCAACAGCTTAAACAGGGCGACCGCCTGGCCGTGATGGGCAAGGTCGAGTTTGCCTTCGGCTTTAAGCAGATGGCCTCGCCGCATTTTGAAAAGCTTGAGGACGGTCGTGCCGCGGGTACCATTTTGCCGGTCCACTACGTAAGTGACGGCGTGAGCCAGGCATGGATGCGTCGCATCGTGAGCGGTGCTCTTGAGCTCGTCGGCAATCCCTTCGATCCCATCCCGGCACCACTGCGCGCAAAGCGCAAACTCATGAGCAGTGCCCGTGCGCTTCGTTCGATTCACTTTCCCTCGAGTATGGCCGAGCGCGACATTGCGCGCCGCCGTTTGGCCTACGAGGAGTGCCTGTACCTGCAGCTCGCGCTGCGTCTGCGCAACGACGGCGGTCTGGTCGATGTGGTTCCCTATGCCCACACCGCGGGCGAGCACCTGGCCGCGCTCAAGCAAGCCCTGCCGTTTTCGCTGAGCGACGAGCAGGAGGCCGCGTTCCAAGACATTCTGCACGACATGTGCGATGGCGGGCGCGTGATGAACCGTCTGCTGCTGGGCGATGTCGGTACCGGCAAGACCGCCGTTGCCGCCTGCGCGCTGGCTGTGGCTGCCGATAGCGGCACGCAGGCCTGCGTTATGGCGCCCACGGGCGTGTTGGCGCGCCAATATGCCGATAAGACCGGCCCTCTGCTCTCGCAGGCCGGCATGTCCTGGGCGCTTCTGACAGGTGCCACGCCGGCCGCAGAGCGCGAGCGCATCCATGCACAGCTGGAATCGGGCGAGCTTGATGTGCTCTTTGGCACCCACGCGGTCCTTTCGGATGACGTTACGTTCAAGCATCTGTCGCTCGTGGTCATCGATGAGCAGCACCGGTTTGGCGTCGGCCAACGCAACGCCCTGCGCGCGAAGGGCCCCGGTGCCGATCTGCTCGTTATGACGGCAACGCCCATCCCGCGTACGCTGGCGCTTTCGGTCTACGGCGATCTGGACACGAGCATCATCCGCCACCGGCCTGTTCCGGGTGCCGGTGTGACGACGTGTGTTCTCACCGAGTCGAGCCGTGACCTCGCCTATGGAGTCATCCGCGAGGCACATGACAAGGGTCAGCAGGCCTACGTGATTTGCCCGCTCGTGGAGCCGAGTGACTCGGCCGATGAGCTGGAAGACGTGCCCGGTATTGCCCGCGACGATGAGGGCCGCGTAACCGTCCCCGTGCCGCTGCACGATACGGCGACCGAGCTCGATCGCCTGCGTTTGGCGTTGCCGGGTCTTGCCATCGAGCGCCTTCACGGCCGTATGCCAGCGGGGGAGAAGGACCAGGTTATCGATGCCTTTAAGCGTGGCGAGATTGACGTGCTCGTCTCGACTACGGTGGTCGAGGTGGGCGTCGACGTGCCCAACGCCACCGTCATGGTCATCGAGAACGGCGAGCGCTTTGGTTTGGCTGCCCTGCACCAGCTGCGCGGTCGCGTGGGCCGTGGCAGCGTGTCGGGCACCTGCCTGGTTATGACGCACTCCAAGGGCAACGGCGGCGCATCGGCGGCGCAAGACCGTCTCCAGTCGCTCGAAAAGACCTCGGACGGCTTTACGCTCGCCCAAATGGACCTGCGTTTGCGCCACGAGGGCGAAATCCTGGGGTACCGCCAGCATGGTGGTGTGACCCTGCGCTTTGTCGACCTGGATGCCGACGAGGAGCTGATCGAGTGGGCCCATTTGGACGCGGTCGAGCTCTTGCGGTATGCTTGCACCCTTGACTCCGTGGCGACGCGCCCCCTGCGCGATGCGGTCGCCATGCGATATCGACACATTTTTAAGGAGGTCAGCGGAGGATGAGAATCATCGGCGGCGAATGGCGCGGTCGTAAGATCGAGGAGCCCCGTGGTCGCGATGTCACCCGCCCCACGACTGATCGCGTGCGTGAGGCGTGCGCATCTATGGTCATGTCGGCATTCGACTTCGATCTGGACGAGGTTCGTGTTCTGGACGCCTTTGGCGGCTCCGGTGCCTTTGGGTTAGAGATGCTCTCTCGTGGGGCCCGCTCGCTCACGACGTTTGAGATCGATCGCAACGCCGCGCGGCTCATTACCAAGAATATCGAGTCGCTCTGCCGTGACCGTGCGCGTTGGCGCGTGGTCACGGGCGACATGCTGGCGAGTGCCTCGCGCGGTCGTGTACCGGGCGGCCCCTTTGATCTGGTCCTGCTCGACCCGCCGTATGCCTTTGGTGCCGAGCCGGTCGAGGAATTGCTGCAGAACCTGGCTCAGCAGGGTCTGCTTGCACCTGGTGCTTATGCCCTGTTTGAGCATGCCGCCGCCGATGCGGGCGCGCATCCGGCAGGCTTTGAGACTGTGCGCGAGAAGCGCTACGGCATTACCTCGGTCGACCTGCTTCGTTGGGTCGGCGATGACGACGGTGAGGACGATAGTGCCGTCACCGATGCCGACAACAACGATGCAACGACGTTTCAGGAGGACGCCCATGAATGACACCATCAACCGCGTGATCGTCCCGGGCACCTTCGATCCCATCACGTTTGGCCATATCGATGTGATCCGCCGCGCCCGACGCATCTTTCCCAGCGTGATTGTCGCCGTGGCCGAATCGCAGGGTAAAAACGGTGTGGGCACCACGTTTATGCTCGATGAGCGCGTGGCGCTGGCCCGCGAGGCGCTCGGTGATATCGACGGCGTCGAGGTCCTGCCCTTTACCGGCCTCTTGGTCGACTTCGCTCGCGAGCAGGGGGCGGGGGCCGTGGTCAAGGGCCTGCGCGCTATGACCGACTTTGAGTACGAGCTGCAGCAGGCCGACCTCAATTATCGCTTGGATAGCGAGCTGGAGTCCATCTTTGTCATGAGTGCTCCGCAGTACGGTTACATCTCGAGCTCGGTGGTACGCCAGATCGCCTCGCTCGGCAGCGATGTATCGACGTTTGTCCCGCCTAACGTGGTCGAAGCGCTCAAATATCGCTTTTCGTGACGTTTCTTATTGCCTGGTGGCATGTGGTAAACTAGCACGATGATATGTTACCTATGAAAGGAGACCGGATGCCGGGCGAGAATTTTCCTGGCGATAGGATCGTCAGCTTGGTCGATGAGCTCGAAGGGCTGATCGAGGAAGCCAAGCCGCCTTTCGGCAAGAACGCTCAGTTCAAGGTCATCGACGCCGACGTGTTCTTCAACATCCTCGACGAGATCCGCATGAGCTATCCCGAGGAGTGGCAGAAGTCCCGCCGTATCCTTAAGGAGCGCGAGGAGCTTATGGCTTCCGCCGCCGCTCAGGCCGATTCCATCATCGCCGACGCTCAGCAGCAGGCCCTCACCATTGCCGGTGAGCAGGAGATCGTCCGCCTTGCGCAGCAGCAGGCCGACGACATCCGCGATCGTGCCCAGCAGTACGAGCGCGAGACGCGTTATGCTGCCGAGGACTACGCAGAGCAGGTCTTTACGCACCTGGAGGAGAACCTCAAGAGCCTGACCGGCACCGTTACCCGTTGCCGTCAACAGCTCAACGAGGGTGCCGCCCAACAGAATGGTCAGTGGTAATGGCTGAGTTCCCGAGCGTTACCGTCGATCTTTCCGAGCAGCTCGAGTTTCCTGGAGATTCGTATCCGCTGACCGGTAAGGTCGATGTCGCCACCTACACGGTGGGCGAGAAGGAGTACCAGCTTCAGGACGGCATCGACTACGACGTTGTCTTTACCAATGTCGGTACCGGTGTCTTGCTCACGGGCATGGTCCGCGCGCACGCCACCGGCGAGTGCGACCGTTGCCTGGAGCCCGCCTCGTTTGATATCGCCGGCGAGATCGAGGAGTTCTACCTCTTTGAGGAGCCCAAGGATCCCGAGGCCTACGAGGACGGCTACGAGCTCCTGGGTGAGGACCGCATCGTCGATTTGGGTGAGCCCATCAATGACGCGGTCGTTATGGACACGCCGTTCGTCGTTCTGTGCAAGCCCGATTGCCGCGGTCTGTGCCCCACTTGCGGTTGTAATCTCAACGTCGAGCAATGCGATTGCGCCGCCCAGGCAGAGGCAGAATGGGCCGCTGCCACGGAAAATCCATTTGCAGCATTGAAGAATCTCAAGCTTGATGAGTAAAACTGTGGTAGTATCGCTACTTGCGCGTAATCGCCACACTGGATAGTTCATAAGGAAGGTCACTATGCCCGTACCTAAACAAAAGCAGGGTCGTATCCGCACTCACACCCGTCGTTCCGCCAACATGAAGATCTCGGCTGCGGCTCAGTCCACGTGCCCCCGTTGCGGCGCTGTTAAGCTTCCGCACCACGTGTGCCCCAGCTGCGGTTTCTACAAGGACCGCGAGGTTATCGTTACCGAGTAACGGTATACTCTGGATGCGATGCCGTTCCAAATGGAACCACAATGGCCGGCTCAATGAGTCGGCCATTTTTGTATAAGGAGCATGTATATGAGTAACGTTCGCGTTTGTGTAGACGTTGTGGGCGGAGACGAAAAACCTCAGGTTGTTCTCGATGGTATCGAGGCTGCACTTGCTGCCGATCCCGATATTGAGGTCTTGGCAGCTGGCCCCGCCGAAATCGTCAATCCCTTTGCAGCTTCCCACGCACGTGTTGAGGCCCTTGAGGCGCCTGACGTTATCGCCATGGATGACGATCCCATTCGCGCCGTGATGACCAAGCGTAAGTCGTCGATCGTGCTTTCTTGCCGCGCCATTAAGAAGGGCAACGCGGATGCGTTCTTCTCCGCCGGTTCCACCGGTGCCATGACCGCTGCCGCCACCGCCTACGTGACGCCGTTTAGGTATCAGGCCGAAGGCAAGAAGCAGCCGGTGCGCCCCTGTCTGACCAATGCGCTGCCCAATCGTGCCGGCGGTCTGACGGTGCTGTGCGATATGGGCGCCAACCCCGATGTCGAGGTCGATGACATGGTGCGTTTTGCTCAGATGGGTAGCGCCTATGCCCGCGTTGTCCTGGGCATCGAGCATCCCCGCGTGGGCCTGCTTGCCAACGGCACCGAGGACGAGAAGGGCTCCAACTTTACCAAGGCCTGCTTCCCGGCCATGAAAGCCGCCGTTCCCGGCTTTGTTGGTAACTGCGAGGGAACGGACATCACCTCAGGCAACTTCGATGTCGTCGTTGCCGATGGCATGTCGGGTAATATCGCTCTCAAAGCTACCGAGGGCGCTGCCAAGTTTTTGCTGCAGGAGCTCAAGGGCGCCTTTATGGCCTCGCTCGGCACCAAGATCGCCGCACTGCTCATTAAAAAGCAGATGCGCGAGATAAAGGCCAAGCTCTCTGGCGACGCCAAGGGCGGCGCGATTCTTTTGGGCCTGCGCGGCGTGGTCCTGATCGGCCATGGCGCTACCTCGGTCGAGGCTGTTAAAAACGGTACGCTCGCGGCGGCCGAAGCCGTGCGCGCCGGGCTGGTCGAGAATGTCGCCAACTCTATGGACGGTATCGTTTTATAAGAGCGAGTTAGAGCGCTGTTATGTGCTTCGCGGCGCACGTCGTGGGGTAGAATCAGAACCGTGTCTTGGTACCGCCCGGGCGGTACCATTCTTTTGGTATTCATGCACTATGAGAGGAAGCGCTATGGACCGCTCCGAAATCTTCGACAAGATCGCCGAGGTCGCTGCTGACGTTCTGGGCGTCGATGTTGCCGAAATTAGCGAGGAGACCACCTTTGACGACCTCGATGCCAACTCGCTCGAGCGCCTGCAGCTGGTTACGGCTATCGAGGACGAGTTCAACCTCGAGATCGATGACGAGACCCTGCTCTCGCTCAACTCTGTCGCCGACGCCGTCGACGCTATCGAAGCTGCCAAGGAGGCCTAAGTCTTGGCTTTATCCGACCGACTTACGCGCGCCCAGGAAATCCTGGGCCACGAGTTCAACAATAAGGTGCTGCTGCGCGCGGCGCTTACGCATCCCTCGGCAGTCGAGGGCCAGCCGGTTTCTGCCAGCTATGAGCGCCTTGAGTTCTTGGGCGATTCCATTTTGGGCGCCGTGGTTGCCCGCTCGCTCTTTGAGTCCTATCCCGAGTTTGACGAGGGCAAGCTTACGCGCCTGAAGGTGTCGCTCGTCTCGGGTGCCACGCTGTCCGATGTCTCCCATGAGCTGGGCATCGACGACATCATCATCTTTGGTGCCTCCGAGACCGGCACGGGCGCGCGCGGCCTGCATTCGGCGCTCGAGAACGTCTACGAGTCGCTCGTGGGCGCCCTGTACCTGGATGCCGGCTGGGACGTTGCGGCGGACTTTATCCACCGTACGCTTAAGCCCCATTTGGCCTCCGAGCGTGCCGAGCATCCTGCGAACCCCAAGTCGTTTTTGCAGGAGTGCGTGCAGGCTGACGGCCACGAGCCTCCGGCGTACAAGCTCGTTGGCTCTGAGGGCCCGGCACACGCACCGACCTTTACCGCCGTGGTGCTCATCGACGGTATCCGCCAGGGCCGCGGCACCGGTTCCTCCAAGAAGGAGGCCGAGGGAGCTGCCGCGCTTGAGGCACTCGACCGCATGGGTTACACCACCAACGGCGTGATCCTGAACAAGAAGCCTGTTTAAGCGAGGAACCGTGTATCTCAAGTCCCTCACGCTCAAAGGGTTCAAGTCGTTTGCCGACCGCGCCCATATGACGTTTGAGCCGGGCCTGACCGTCATCGTCGGTCCCAACGGCTCGGGAAAATCGAACATCTCCGACTCGATCCTGTGGGTCCTGGGCGAGCAGAGCGCCAAGCAGCTGCGCGGCCAGGCCATGGAAGACGTCATCTTCTCGGGCTCGTCGGCGCGCAAGCCGGTGGGTGTGGCCGAGGTTACGCTGGTTCTCGACAATTCGGACCATATGCTGCCCGTCGACTTTGACGAGGTGGCCATCACCCGCCGCATGTATCGCTCGGGCGAGAGTGAGTACCTCATCAACTCGAGCCCGTGCCGCCTGATGGACATCCAGGACATCCTGCACGACTCGGGTCTGGGCAAGGATACGCATTCCATCATCAGCCAGGGCAAGCTCGATGCCATTTTGCAGAGCCGCCCCGAGGAGCGCCGTGCCCTTATTGAGGAGGCCGCCGGCATCTCCAAGCACAAGCGTCGCAAGGAGCGTGCGCTCAAAAAGAACAAATCGATGGACGAGCACCTGACCCGTGCCCGCGATATCAACAAGGAAATCGCCCGTCAGCTGCGACCGCTGGAGCGTCAGGTCGATCGCGCGCGCAAGTACAAAGAGCTGTCCTCGCGCGCGAACGAGCTTACGCAGATGCTGGCCGTTGACGAGCTGCGTTCGCTGCAATCGCAGTGGAACGACCTTGAGAGCCGCTCTAAGGAGGGCGCTGCCGAGCTTGAGCTTGCGCAATACCGCTTAGGTGAAAAGGAGTGCGAGCTCGAGAAGCTCCAAGTTATGCTCGAGGAAAAGGGCCTGTTTGTGGGCGACTTGGGCGAGCAGCGCCGCCATATGCAAGACGTGGTCGGTCGCATTAACTCAGACATGCGTCTGCTCGAGGAAAAGGGCCATAACATGGTGTCGCGCCTGTCCGACATGCGTGGCCAGATCTCGAGCTCCGAGCATCAGCGCCGTCGCGTGGTCGAGGAGCTCGAGGACGCACGTGCTCAGCTCGAGGAAGTGACCGGCGCGCATATGCAGGCCCAGGAGGACGTTGACGCCGCTGGTCCTGCCGCCGCCGAGCTCCACGAGCGTCGCGTTGCGCTCGACAATCAGATTTCGCAGCTCACGCGCGAACAGCGCGATGTGCAGCGCGTTGCCGATAATGCTGCGCTCGAGCTCGCCAAGGTGAAGGACTCGCTGAGCAACGCCGAGGTCGAGGACAACATGTATGCCTCGCGCCTGGAGCAGATCGATGAACAGCTCGAGGAGGTCACGGCATCGCTTGATAGCCGCCGCGACCGTGCTGAGGAGCTTGAGAGCGCCCTTGAGGCGGCTCGTCAGGCCCAGAGCGATGCGCGCGAGGCCACCGAGACGGCACGGGCTGCCCTCAAGGACCTGCGTGCCCGCGAAGGCGAGGCACGCAACAAGCTGTCCGAGGTGCGCTCGGAGCTTGCCAGCCAAAAGAAGCTTGATGCTCGCATGGCCGACAGCTCGCCGCTCGTAAGCCGTCTGGTGGGCGCGCTGGGCGACGATGTCTCGGGTCGTCTGGGCGATGTGCTCGAGGCACCTCGTGAGCTTGAGGGCCTGGTTGAGCAGCTGCTCGCCGGCGATATCGATGCCCTGTTGTTCGATAACGCTGCCGCACTTGAGCGCGCCGGTCGCGCTGCGCTGGACCAGAAGAAGGCCTCGGGCGAGGCGCTGCTGGTGGCGCGCAGCGTGAGCGGCTCTGCGGCTGCCGAGGGTGCCGCCGGTACCCGTCTTGTTGATCGTCTGTCCGTGCGTGCGGGCTACGGTCCGGTCGTCGAGGCATTGCTCGGCGACTATTACGTGGTCGATGACTTGGCTGCCGCGCTGTCCGCGCCGGTCGTTGATGGCGTGACCTATGTGACTCCCGATGGCGCACGCGTTGCCTGCGGCGGCCTGGTTCGCGTGGGGCTTGATGCCGGTGAGGCTTCGGGCGCCCTGGAGCGCAAGCGTCGTATCCGCGAGCTGGAAGGCCTGGAGCCCGATCTTGCTGCCGCGTTTGAGTATGTTTCTGATCAGGTCGTCGAGGCCAATGCGGCCGTTGAGGAGGCCCGTGCTGCCGAGGGCGATGCTGCCGGTGAGATCGCCCGCCTTGAGGGCGAGCGCCGCTCCCTGCTGTCCGAGATCGGCCGCCTGGAGCAGAGTGCCAACAATGCCGAGGTCGAGCGCGTGCGCATTTCCAAGCGCCGCGAGCAGGCTGCCCAGGCCGTTCGCGCTGCGCGTCCGCGAGTGGACGAGCTCACTCGTTCGCGTGACGAGGCTCGTGCGCAGGCGAGCGACCTGGGCCTGCAGATTGCCGAGGCCAACGACGAGCTCGATCGCGTGCGCCGTGACGATTCCGAGGCCGCCGGTAAGCTCGCCGACGCTAAGGTGCGCCTGGCTCAGACGAGCGAGCGTCTTCGTTCTCTGAGGGGCCGCGTGCCCGACCTGGAGCATCGCCTGGAGGGCATCGACCGCCGTATCCGCGGAACACGCCAGGCCTCGCGCTCGCTTGAGCTGCTGCGCCTTCGCGTCGATCCCATGCACGAGCGCTATTCTGCCCTGTTGGAGCGCGCCTCGGACTGGGCTGCGCGCCTGCGCGATCAGGCTTCGCTCGAGGAAGCGGACTCGGCTTCGCTTAAGAAGACCATCGAGGACGCCAAGACCGAGGTCGCCCGCGCCAAAGAGGGGGTCGATGCTGCCGCCACGACGCAAAATGAGTTCAAGGTGGCGCGCGGCAAGCTCGAGGTGCAGGTCGAGGCTGCCATCAAGGCCATCACCGCTGACGGTACCACGGTGCTCGAGGAAGCGCTCATGCTGCCGGCGCCCACCGACCGCGACGCCGCCGAGCGCGAGCTCAACCAGCTCGTGCGCCAGATCAACAATCTGGGTCCCGTGAACCAGGTTGCCATGGAGGAGTACGAGCAGCTCAAGCGCCGCGCCGATTACATCGAGGAGCAACTTGCCGATCTGGAGAGCGCGCGCAAGGCGCTCACCAAGATCACCGTGGCGATCGACCGCAAGATGCGCAAGGCGTTCCTGGTGACCTTTGAGAAGGTCGACGCGAATTTCCGCGAGATCTTCGCCATGCTCTTCCCAGGCGGTCAGGCTCACCTTGAGATGACCGATCCCGAGCATCCGGCCGAGACGGGCATTGAGGTCGTGGCGCAGCCGCGCGGCAAGCGCATCACCAAGCTGATGCTCATGTCGGGTGGCGAGAAGAGCCTGACGGCGCTCGCCCTGCTCTTTGCCGTGTACCGTACGCGCACGGTGCCGTTCTATGTGCTGGACGAGGTCGAGGCGGCACTTGACGACGCCAACCTGTCCAAGCTCATCGGTGCTCTCGATGTGCTGCGTTCCGATACGCAGCTCTTGGTAATCTCGCATCAGCGCCGTACTATGGAGGATGCTGACGTTCTCTACGGCGTCTCGATGCAAGCCGACGGCGTCAGTCGCGTCGTCTCGCAAAAACTCGATCGCGAAACCGGAAAGGTCGTGAATGCATAATGGGATTCTTTGACGCACTCTCGCGCGGACTTGAGCGCAGCCGCGAGGCCCTCAACGAGGTCTTTTACTTTGGCGGCGAGGTCGACGAGGATTTTTGGGAGGACCTTGAGGACACCCTCGTTATGGGTGACATGGGTGCCGAGGTCGCCATTCAGGTCTCCGATGACCTGCGCGACGCCGCTGCCAAGAAGAACCTCAAGACCGCCCCGCAGCTCCGTCGTGCCCTGGCTGAGCAGCTTGAACAGCACTTTGTGCCCATCGAGCGCGATCCGTTCGCCGATACGCCGAGCTGCGTGCTGTTTGTCGGCATCAACGGCGCCGGCAAGACCACCACGGTCGGTAAGATTGCGAGCGCCATGGCCGCCCGCGGCAAGAACGTGGTGATCGGTTCGGCCGACACCTTCCGCGCCGCCGCCATCGAGCAGCTTGATGTGTGGGGTCAGCGTGCCGGCGTACCGGTTATCAAGCGTGACCGCGGCTCCGATCCGGCAAGCGTGTGCTATGACGTGCTCGACGAGGCCGATAAGCGCGGCAGCGACTTGGTGCTCATCGATACCGCCGGTCGTCTGCACACGAGCCCCGAGCTCATGCGCGAGCTCGCCAAGGTGGTCAATGTGACCCGTAAGCGCGCCGCCAATATGGCCGCCGGTCCCATGCCGGTCTCGGTCGTGCTTGTGATCGATGCCGCCACTGGTCAGAACGGTCTGAACCAGGCGCTCGAGTTTAACGAGGCGCTGGGCCTGGACGGTATTATCATGACTAAGCTCGACGGCACGGCTAAGGGCGGTATCGCCATGGCCGTGGCCGAGAAACTCAAGCTCCCGATCCTGCGCATCGGCGTGGGCGAGCAGGTCGATGACCTGCAGGAGTTTAACGCCAAAGATTTCTGCCGCGCCCTGGTGGGCGAGTCCAACTAAGGAGTGACCAGTGTTTGATTCCCTGAGCGATCGCCTCAACGACACATTTGACCGCCTGCGCGGTAAGGGTAAGCTGACCGAGGCCGATATCACTTCGGCCATGCGCGATATTCGCATGGCGCTACTCGAGGCCGACGTCAACTTTAAGGTCGTCAAGGAGTTCGTTGCCAAGACCAAGGAGCGCTGCATGACCGCCGAGGTCATGGAGTCGCTGTCGCCGGCGCAAAATGTCGTCAAGATCGTGCTCGACGAGCTCACCGAGATGCTCGGCTCAACCGAGAGCAAGCTCGTCTTTAGCAACCGCATTCCCAATGTCATCATGCTCGTGGGCCTGCAGGGCTCCGGTAAGACCACGGCGGCCGTAAAGCTGGCCTACCTGCTCAAGAAGCAGGGCCGTTCGCCGCTGCTCGCCGCGTGCGACGTCTATCGTCCCGCCGCTGCCGACCAGCTGGCCACGCTTGGTGGCGAGATCGGCGTGCCGGTCTTCCGCGGTGACGGCGCGCACCCGGTCGACATTGCCAAGGGCGCCATCCAGGAGGCCGTCGACCACCTGCGCGACGTGGTCATTGTCGATACCGCCGGTCGTCTTCAGATCGACGAGCAGATGATGCAGGAGGCCGTCGACATCAAGAAGGCCGTTAAGCCCGACCAGGTGCTGATGGTCGTCGATGCCATGACCGGCCAGGATATCGTCAACGTCGTCTCGACCTTCGCTGAGCGCACCGACTTTGACGGTGTGATTATCTCCAAGCTCGACGGCGATGCCCGTGGCGGTGGCGCACTTTCGGTGCGTCAGGTGACCGGCAAGCCCATCAAGTTTGTGAGCATGGGCGAGAAACCCGATTCGCTGGAGCCGTTCTATCCCGATCGCATGGCCAAGCGCATTCTGGGCATGGGCGATGTCGTAGGTATTATCGAGAAGGCCCAGGAGGCAGCCGATGCCGAGCAGCTTGAGGCTGCCGAGCGTATGCTGCGCGAGGGCTTTACCATGAACGATATGCTCGACCAGATGAAGGCCGTCAAAAAGATGGGCGGTATGAAGGGTATCCTGGGCATGCTCCCCGGTGGTCAGCGTGCGCTCAACCAGATGGGCGGCAACCTGGACGAGGGCATCTTCGATAAGAACGAGGCCATCATCATGTCGATGACCAAGGAGGAGCGCCTGCGTCCCTCCATCATCAACGGCCAGCGCCGCGCGCGTATCGCCAAGGGCGCCGGCGTAACCCCCACCGAGGTCAACAGCCTTATGAGGCAGTGGGGCGAGATGAATAAGATGATGGGCCGCATGCGCACGATGGCCAATCAGGCACAGGCCGGCGGCAAGAAGGGCAAAAAGGGTAAGAAGGGCAAGAGGATGCGCATGCCCAATATCCCTGGCCTGGACGCTATGGGTCTGGGCGGCATGGGCGGCTTGGGTACGGGCGGTCCCAAGTCCGATATGGAGCTGCTGCGCCAGATGGAAGCACAGATGCGTAATAAGAAATAGAGCTCTAATTCCAGTTTGATATGGCAAAGGCCACTCGGAAGCTACCGGGTGGCCTTTGTTGTTGGCTTTGATTGTTGGGTTGCACTTAGCGTCGCGCCTCGAGCTCGCTGTGCCGTGCCGTTAGTGGCAGCCGCAGCCCTCGTGACCCTCATGCTCGTGATGGCCGTGGCAGCTGCAGGACTCACTATGTTCGTGGGCATGTTCGTGGTCATGGCCGTGGCAGCCGCACATGGCCTCGCCGTTCTGTGCGAGTGTGCCGGCGATAAGGGCCTCGACGCAAGCGTCGCAGCTGCCCTGGGCACCTGCGTATACCGTGATGCCGGCTTGGGCAAGCGCGTTGATAGCGCCACCGCCGATGCCGCCGCAGATGAGCGTGTCCACGCCGCCGTTGGCGAGCAGGCTCGCAAGGGCACCGTGGCCGGTGCCGCCGGTGCCCACGACCTGCTCGTTGAGCACCTTGCCGTCCTGAATGTCGTAGATCTTGAACTGCTCGCTGCGGCCAAAGTGCATAAAGATGTTGCCATTGTCGTACGTGGTTGCCACCCTCATGGTGTCGACCTCCTTTGCTGGCCATACGGCCGTCGCTGTGGTGATGGGGGAGTATGCGATATTGCCGCCTTCGATGACGATCGCCCGTCCATTGACCAGCGCGTTTGCCACCTTGCGATGTGCTCGACTGCAAATTGCCGCCACCGTGGCGCGCGCGATGCCCATCTGCTGTGCGACTGCCTCTTGGTTAAGGCCTTCCAGGTCGCACAGGCGCAGCACCTCGAGTTCGTCGATCGTCATGTCGATGGCGTCTCCGCTGGCTAGGCCGTCAGGGGTAAAGCCGCGGTATTCGGGGATGATCCCGACGCGACGCAGTTTCTCGCGTCTTCCTGCCATGCGCCCTCCTTATCTGACATATGTCAACAATAGAATAGCGAACGCGCAGATTTGCACAAGGAATTTCTGGCATATGTCAGAAAATGAGGGCTTATGTTTGGGCTGTGGGGCCGCGTGCGCCTGGGCTACAATGAATCTCGCTTGTAGGCGACTGACAGGAGGGTCAATGAGCAAAGCTGATCAACAGTTTGTATCCATGTGCCGCGACATTCTGGACCATGGCACCACCACCGAGGGCCAAAAGGTCCGTCCGGTGTGGGAGGACGGCACCCCTGCCTATACCATTAAAAACTTTGGCGTTACGGCGCGCTACGACCTGCGCGAGGAGTTCCCTGCGCTCACCCTGCGCCGCACGGCGCTTAAGTCTGCGATGGACGAGATCTTGTGGATCTATCAAAAGAAGTCCAATAACGTCCATGACCTCAACAGCCATATTTGGGATGAGTGGGCCGACGAGACCGGCTCTATCGGCAAGGCCTACGGCTACCAGATTGGCCAGAAGAGCCATTACGTCGAGGGCGATTTCGACCAGATGGACCGCGTGCTGTACGATCTTAAACACACGCCGTACAGTCGCCGCATTATGACCAACACGTACGTGTTCAGCGACTTGTCCGAGATGCACCTGTATCCGTGCGCGTACAGCGTGACGTATAACGTGACGCAGCGTCCGCAGGACGACAAGCCCACGCTTAACATGATTCTCAACCAGCGTAGCCAGGACATTTTGGCCGCAAACAACTGGAACGTGTGCCAGTACGCCATTCTGCTCATGATGGTTGCGCAGTCGGTCGATATGATTCCCGGCGAGCTGCTGCACGTGATCGCCGATGCTCACATTTACGACCGTCACGTCGATATCGTCCGCGAACTTATCGAGCGTCCGCAGTTTGCAGCGCCCAAGGTAACGCTTAACCCCGACGTGCACGATTTCTATGCGTTTACGACCGACGACCTGATTGTGGAGGGCTACGAGCACGGTCCGCAGGTCAAGAACATTCCCATTGCGGTGTAGGTGGTGCTCATGACGTGTAAGCTATCTGCTATCGTTGCCGTGTGTGACGATTGGGGCATTGGGTGCGAGGACGACATGGTGGTGTCCAATCGCGCCGACATGCGCCATTTTGTGGCCTGCACCAAGGGCTGCCCGGTCATCATGGGGCGCAAGACGCTGCTGAGTTTTCCCGGTGGGCGTCCACTCAAGAACCGTCGCAATATCGTGCTTACCCGCGACGAGGATTTTGCTGTCGAGGGCGTCGACGTGGTGCATAGCATCGACGAGGCGCTCGCCGCGGTTGCCGATGAGCCCGTTGCCTGGGTGATCGGTGGCGGCGAGGTGTATCGGCAGTTTTTGCCGTATTGCGCCGAGGCCGAGGTCACGCACAACCATTGCACTCATGCCGTGGACACGTACTTTCCCGATTTGGACGCCGATCCCGCGTGGGAGATTGCGTGGCGTGGCGGTGTTGCCACGATTGCCTCGGGCGAGGGCGACGAGGGTGTCGATTATGAGTTCGTGACGTATCGTCGCGTTGAGGCGTAAATCGCCTGGCGTGAACGGTATTATCGGGTTGATTGAATGTATGGGGCGGCGCTTAGCGTCGCCTCGTTTGGTATAGACGTGCTGTAAAGAAGGGTGCGGGCTGGCTGCTATGACTGATGCCGTTGAGGTTCTGCGAATTGATTCGCTCGAGGACGAGCGGCTCGATGCCTACGTGCGACTGACCGAGCGTGAGCTTCGCTGCGTGTTGGAGCCGCAGAAGGGCATTTTTATCGCTGAGAGTGCCAAGGTCATCGAGCGCGCGGTGCGTGCCGGATATCAGCCGGTGAGCTTTCTTTTGGGCGAACGCTGGCTCGACCAGATGATGCCGCTGTTTGAGCGCCTAGTCGTGCGCGAGGGCGTGGGTCCTGTTCCTGTGTTCGTCGCCTCCATGGAGCTCATGGAGCAGTTGACGGGCTTTAACGTGACGCGCGGTGCGCTTGCGGCGTTTCGTCGCCCGCGTCAGATTCCGGTTGATGAGTTCTTGGGTGGCGTCGTCGAGGCGGCGGGGGAGCGTCCGGTGCGCGTGTGCGTGCTCGAGGGTATTGTCGACCACACCAATGTTGGCGCGATTTTCCGCTCTGCTGCCGCATTGAACGTTGACGGTATTTTGGTCAGCCCGACGTGCTGCGACCCGCTGTACCGTCGCTCGGCCCGCGTGAGCATGGGCACCGTGTTTCAGGTGCCGTGGACGCGCATTGGCAGCGAGGCTCGTGTGTGGCCGCATGATGGTCTGAGCGCGCTGCACGATGCCGGTTTTTCGTGTGCCGCTATGGCGTTGACGGACGACTCTGTTTCGCTTGATGATCCTGTGCTGCAGAAGATTGATCACTTGGCGATTTTTATGGGCACCGAGGGTGCCGGCTTGGGCGCCAAGACCATTGCCGGCTGTGACCACGCGGTGCGTATTCCGATGGCGCACGGGGTCGATTCGCTCAACGTGGCCGCGGCGAGCGCCGTCGCCTTTTGGCAGCTATGCCCGCACGTGAGCAATGAGTATCATCACATGTGGTAGAACGTCAGAGCCGCCTGTATC
>DBGBLM010000001.1:0-8224 GCA_048448865.1 Collinsella sp. | reverse complement strand
AGCGATCTCGGACACATCAAGGTCACCCTTGGAGCGCAGGTTGCCGCGTACCTTGGTATCGCCCTCAATGCCCTTCAGAAACAGGCAGACCTCCACACCCATAACCGAACGCACCACATCGACCAGGCCGTCGCACTCATCCGAAGTGACGCCGCAGGCCTCGAGGTCGCTCTGGTACGCATAACTATATGCCACGCGACCGTGCGCCACTGTTTTGATGCGGCCCATAACGATGGACTTAAGATGCAAGAACTCGACACGCATGCTCTGATAGACCTCGAGCGCGACGCGCGCCGGATCGGCACCGTGCGCCACCAGACGCGAGGCGGCATGAAACGCGGCGGCATCGGCGTTCTGATACTGAAAACGACCGGTATCGGTCACCAGGCCGCACAGCAGGCAGGTCGCGACACCATCGCGAGCCACAATGCCGCAATTGTCCAAAAAACGGTCGATGATCATGGCGCAGGCTGCGGCGCCGACGCACCTCAGGCTCAGCTCGGCAAATTCCTCACGCGCCGGATGATGATCGAAGCACACCACATGCGACGAGCGGCGGAGTACCTCGGCTGAGTTGTTCAGACGCTCGACGACCGGCACGTCCACTGAGATGAACAGGTCCGGATTGCCGGTATACGCAGATGCCGGCACCAGACGGTCGGCACCCTCCATAAAGCGGTAGATGCGCGGAACCGGGTCATCGTCTGCCAGCAGCAGGGCAATGTCCTTGTTGGGGAAAAACTTCATAAGCGATAAGCCCAGACCCAGCACGGAGCCCAGGGCGTCACCATCGGGAGACGTATGTCCCGAAATCGCAATGGAGGACGCACCCTCGATGAGCTCGAGGATGCGTCGCTGAATATCTGCAGACTCGCACGATGCGAGGTCGGCGGAATTACTCATCTAAAGCTGCCTCCTGGGCGGTATCCGCTATGGGATAGCCGTCCTCGTCCTTTTCGATCGCAAGCGTGGCGGGAACGTTTTCCAGCGCGCGCGTGATGCGTTCGGCCTCATCGGTCGAGCGATCGATGCGAAAATCGAGCTCGGGCGTAACGCGCCAATCGAGCGAGCGGGCCAACAGGCTACGAATGCGGCCCTTGGCGCTGGCGAGCGCCTCCATGACCTCCTCGTAGCGGCTCGCGTCGCACGACACGTACACGCGCGCGAACGAACGGTCCACCGCGACCTCGACCGCGGTCAGGGTGACCAGGTCGAGACGCGGATCGGAAACCTCAAAGAGCAGGATATAACCGAGCTTCTCGCGAAGCTGCTCGCCTAAACGGCGGGTTGCCTGCGTTTGCTTCATAGCGCTACCCCCTACTCGGTACGGGCAACCTGGTCGATGCGGTAGCCCTCAATGGTGTCGCCAGGCTTGATGTCCTGGAAGTTCTCCAGGCCAATACCGCCCTCGGAGCCGCTCTTGAGGCTCTTGGCCTCGTCCTTGTAGTGGCGCATCGAGGCGATTTTACCGTTGAAGACCACGATGCCGTCGCGCACCAGGCGCACAGAATCGGTCGCGGCGATCTCGCCCTCTTCGACGCGGACACCGGCGGCGATACCAACCTTGGGCACCTTGAAGGTATCCAGGACGGTCGCAGTACCCGTGGAGACCTCGACCTCGGTGGGCTTGAGCATACCGATGCGGGCAGCGTCGAGGTCCTCGAGGCACTTGTAGATGACGTCGTAGCAACGGATCTCGACGCCCTCGCGCTCGGCGGCGGAGCGGGCCTTGCCGTCGGGACGGACGCCAAAGCCGATGATGATGGCGTTGGAAGCGTCGGCCAGGACGACGTCGGTCTCGTTGATGGCACCAACGGCGGAATGGATCGTGTTGATGCGCACCTCGGACTGATCCATCTTGTCGAGGGAGTCCTGAAGGGCCTCGATGGAGCCCTGGACGTCGGCCTTGATGATCAGGTTGAGCTCCTTGACCTCGGCGTCGGCGATGGTCTCGAAGAGGTTCTCGAGCGTCACGTGCTTCACGCGGCTCTGCTCCTCGATACGGGCCTTGAGCGAACGCTCATCGGCCAGGGCGCGAGCCTCGCGCTCGTCCTCGAACACGCGGAACTCGTCACCGGCGTTGGGCACGGACTGCAGGCCCAAGATCTCGACGGCGTCGGAGGGGCCGGCCTCGGTGACGGCGTTGCCCTTGGGATCGAGCATGGCGCGGACGCGGCCGTAGGTAAGGCCGGCGACCAGCGTATCGCCCACGTGCAGGGTACCGCGGGTCACGAGAACCGTGGCAACCGAGCCGCGGCCCTTGTCGAGCTTGGCCTCGAGAACGTTGCCGGAGGCAAAGGTGTCGGGGTTGGCCTTGAGCTCGAGCACGTCGGCCTGGAGCAGCACGGTCTCGAGCAGGTCGTCGATACCGATCTTCTGCTTGGCCGAGATGTTGACGAACATGTTCTGTCCGCCCCACTCCTCGGGGATGATGCCGTACTCGGTGAGTTCCTGGCGCACGCGGTCGGGGTTGGCGCCCGGCTTATCGATCTTGTTGACGGCGACGACGATGGGTACGCCGGCGGCCTTGGCGTGGTTGATCGACTCGATGGTCTGAGGCATGACGCCGTCGTCGGCGGCGACAATCAGGATGACGATGTCAGTCACCTTGGCGCCGCGGGCACGCATAGCCGTAAAGGTGGCGTGACCAGGGGTATCGATGAAGGTGATCTTGCGATCGTTGATCATGACCTGCGAAGCGCCGATGGCCTGAGTGATGCCGCCCGCCTCGCCGGCAGCGACACCGGTGTGACGGATGGCGTCGAGCAGGCTCGTCTTGCCGTGGTCGACGTGACCCATGACGGTGACGACCGGGGCGCGGGGCTTAAGGTCGGCGGGATCGTCGTAGAACGAGAAGGTGTTCTCCTCCTCGGGGGTGATGATCTTAATCTGACGGCCAAGGTCGTCGGCAACGAGCTCGACGAGGTCGTCGGACATGGACTGCGTCATCGTGAGCGGCGTGCCCAGCAGGAACAGGCGCTTGATGATGTCGTTGGCCGGAACGTCGAGCGCCTCGGCGAGCTCCTGGACGGTAACGCCCTGGGAGACCTTGATGGCGTCGAGCTCCTCGGGGTTCACGCCCTGGGCCAGCGCCTCCTCAATCTTGCGCTCCTCCTGAGCCTTAGCAGCCTCGCGCTCGCGCTTCTCCTTGCGCTTCTTGCGGCGACCGGTGGACTCGCGAGAGGCCTCCTCGACGGCGGCGCGGGCCTCCTCGAGCACCTTCTCGCGGCTGTACTCCTCGGCCTCACGAGCCATGCGGCTGTAGTGGTCCTCATCGTTGCCGTGACCGCCCTTGCGCTTCTTGCCCTTGCCCTGCTTGTCGGGGTTGGGGAAGTCCATGCCGGCAGCGACGTTGTTGCTGGCGTTGGTGCGATGGCTGTGCGGACGGCTCTCGGAGGCGTTGCGCTCGGAGTTGCTGTCGGAGGCGTTGCGATCGTTACGACGGCCACCGCGACGGTCGTTGTTGCCGCCACGACGGTTGCCGCGCTCGGCCTTGGCCTTCGCCTCGGCGTCCTTCTTCTCCTTGAGCACGGTCTCCTGTGCGGCGATCTGGTCGAGCAGCGAGCGGAAGCGCGAACCGGAGTCGGAAGCGGGAACGGCGCGGCGCTGGGCCTCGCGAGCAGCCTCCTCCTTTTCGCGGGCAAGGCGCTCCTGCTCGGCCTTCTTCTTGGCCTCGGCCTCGGCGCGGGCAGCCTCCTCGGCAGCCTGGGCCGCGGCGAACTGGCGGCGCTCCTCCTCGCGTGCCTTCTCGGCGGCGATGCGCTCGCGCTCGGCCTCGGCAGCGCGCGCTGCCTCCTCGGCGGCGGCTGCCTCCTCCTCGGCCTGCTTGGCGGCCTCGACTTCCTGGGCGCGGGCCTCGATCACCGTGGCAAGCTGCTTGCGGACCTTGGCAACATAAGCGTCATCCAGGGCGGAGGAAGCAGACTGAGCGGGAATCTTCATTTCGGCGAGGTGACCCATCAGTTCCTTGGAGGTCATGCCGAACTCTTTGGCCAGGGTGGACACACGGACTTTTGCCATATGACTTCACCTACCCTTTCTGGCACCTTGGGTGCCTAGAGACTGAACGAGCGTGGGAGATGCGCCGGGACCCGCCCGACGCGACCGCGCGCTAGATCAGGTCCTCCGCATCATCGAAGGCGTCGGTGTCGTGGACACCGCAGAAACGGGAGCCGGGGCGGGCCTGGTTGCGGCACTGAATGCCGTCCTCGGACACGTACTCGCAGCGACGGACGTCGTCGTCCTCCTCGTCACCGATCAGGTCGGCGGCGGGCTCCTCGTGAACGGGGACGTTCTTGAGGATGTCGGCGGCAAGGGTCTCGGACTTGATGTCGATGTGCCATCCGGTCAGGCGAGCGGCGAGGCGGGCGTTCTGGCCCTCCTTGCCGATTGCGAGCGAAAGCTGGTCGTCGGGCACGATGACGCCGGCGTAGGCCTTCTCCTCGTCGATGAGGACGCGGGTGACCTTGGCGGGCGACAGGGCGTTGGCGACGTAGACGGCCGGATCGGCATCCCACAGTATGACGTCGACGCGCTCGCCGCGGAGCTCGCCCACGACGGCGCGAACACGGCTGCCCTTGGGGCCGACGCAGGCGCCCACGGGATCCAGGCGGTCGTCGAGCGAGTGGACGGCGACCTTGGAGCGCTGGCCGGGCTCGCGGGCGATCGATTTGATCTGGACGGTGCCCTCATAGATCTCGGGCACCTCCTGCTCAAACAGACGACGCATGAGCTCGGGGTGGGTACGGGAGATGACAATCGGCGGACGGCTGTGCTCGCCGCGAACCGGCTGCAGGTTGGAGTTGGGGTCGCGGACGTCGATGATCACGGCCTTGATGTGCTGGTTGTGCAGGTAGCGCTCGCCCATCGGACGCTCGTTGCGCTCGTTCTCGTAACGACGCTGGTCAAAATGCGGCAGCTCGGCCTCGACGCCATCGCGGATCTTGACGATCGTGAAGTCGGGCGTGGACTGCAGCACGGTACCGCTGATGAGGTCACCGATACGGCCGGAGAACTCCTCGAAGATCTGCTCGCGGGCGGAGTTGCGCACGATGGCGTTGATCTCGGCCTTGGCGTGCTGGGCGGCGATGCGGCTCGTGTTCTTGGGGGTGACGTCGATCTCCTCGAACTCGGTGAAGTTGCCCTCCTCGTCCATGGAATCGTCGATCGGCTCCAGACGGTAGACGTAGATCTTGCCGGTGGTGCGGTCGATGGTCACCTTGGCGCCCCACTCAAGATGCAGGATCTCGGCATAGCTCTTGGCGAGCGACTGCTCCAGGCGGTCGATCAGGTAGAGCTGGTCGATGTGCCTCTCCTGGCAAAGCTCCATCAGGGCGGACATCATGTCGGATGCTGCCATCTTACTTTCCTTCCTTCGCGGACTTGAAGTCATAGGTGGGCTTCAACTTGCACTTTTTAACATCAGAGAAATCGAGGGTGACGGACTCGCCGTCCTCGAGCTCGAGGGTCACGTTCGTCTCGGTCGCGGCGACAATCTTGCCGGAGCACTTGCGACGACCCTCGGTGGCGGTGGAGGTGAGCTCGCAGTCCTTGCCCACAAAGCGGGCAAAGTCGCGCGGACGGCGCAGCGGGCGCGCCATACCCGGGCTCGACACCTCGAGCGTGTAACTCGAAGAAATGGGGTCGAGCTCCTCGATCACGTCGCCGACCCACTTGGTATTGGCCGTGACGTCGTTGAGCGACAGGCTCTGACCCTCGGCACCCTCGATACGCACACGCACGCAGGGGGCCTTGGTGGCGCCCACGAGCTCAACGTCGACAATATCGACATCGTGCTGGGGAGCGACGGCCTCGAGCGCGTCGATGATCGCCTGCTCGGTCTTGGTCTTGACCATTGCGGCACCTCCATCCATACAAAAAAGAAGCGGGGCCGAAACCCCACTTCTTTCAATTACTACTTCATTTGCAAGCAAACTATACCAATACCTGCGAAAACGTGCAAGCGTCAAAGAAATTCGCAGGTCAGCGCGCCCACAGCTTCTCCACAAGAATAGGACAATTGACGGCAGGCATCTAGGCGGGCACATGCAAAACGAGGGACGACCCAACCGGATCGCCCCTCGTCTTTTATGCGTCAGTTATGCTCGCAGTGCTTACTTGACCACCAGGTTGACCAGTTTGCCGGGCACGCAGATAGCCTTGACGACCGTCTTGCCCTCAAGCCACTTGGCGACGGCGGCCTCGGCGGCAGCCTGCATCTCCTCATTGGAGGCATCGCGGGCCACATCGATGCGGCCGCGGACCTTGCCGAGCACCTGGACGACGATCTGCACCGTGTCCTCAATGGACTCGGCCAGGTCGAACTCGGGCCAGGCGGCGGTGTAGGCGTTGCCCTCGCAGCCGAGTGCCTCGTGCCACAGCTCGTCGGCCCAGAACGGGCAGATGGGTGCCAGGACGCTCACGATGTCCTTGGCCACGCCGTAGCACAGGGCCTTGTCGCGGTCAGCACCCTCGGTAGCGTTGAGGTAGGCGCTCGCCGCGTTGACGAGCTCCATGACTGCCGAAATCGCGGTGTTGAACTGGCCGCGATCGAAGTCCTCGGTGCACTTGGCAATGGTGCGGTGACGCTCGCGGTAGAGCTTCATCGCGGTCTCGTCGAGCACGGACTTGTCGAAGGCCACGTTGGCGTCACCCGACTGGACGAGCTGCCACACGATACGCCAGGCGCGCTTGATAAAGCGGTTGGCGCCCTCAACGGCCTTGGGATCCCAGTCGAAGTCCTTCTCGGGCGGGGCGATAAACAGGATCGCCAGACGCATGGTGTCGGCGCCGTAAGGCTCGATAACCGAGCTCGGGGGCACGACGTTGCCCTTGGACTTGGACATGGTATCGCCGTTCTCGTCCTTGACCATGCCCTGGCACAGCAGGTTGGTGAAGGGCTCGTCCACGCTCAGCAAGCCCAGGTCGCGCAGCGCCTTGGTAAAGAAGCGGCTGTAGAGCAGGTGCAGAATAGCGTGCTCGATGCCACCGATGTAGTTATCGACGGGCATCCAACGGTCGGCCGCCTCGCGGGAGAAGGGCAGCTCGGTGTTGTGCGGGTCGGTGTAGCGCAGGTAATACCAGCTGGAGCAGGTGAAGGTGTCCATGGTATCGGTCTCGCGCTTGGCCGGGCGACCGCAGACCGGGCAGGTGGTCTCGTAGAAGTCCTTGCACTCGGCAAGGGTCTCGCCGGCGCCCAGGTCCAGGTTCTCGGGCAGCGTCACCGGCAGCTGGTCCTCGGGCACGGGCACGATGCCGCAGTGCTCGCAGTGGATGGCCGGGATGGGGTTGCCCCAATAGCGCTGGCGGCTGATGAGCCAGTCGCGCAGGCGGAACTCGACCTTGCGACGGCCGCAGCCCATGGCCTCGAGGTCGGCCACGATGGCAGCCTCGCCCTCGGAGTGCTTACCGCCGCGCATGCCGGTGTACTTGCCGGACTGTACGAGCGTACCCTCGGCAGCGTGGGCGCAATCCCAGTCGACGGTCTCGGCATGGAAGGTATCGATGGTCTCGCCGCTGGCCTCGACGGCAGCGCGGTCGTCGTCGTCCAGGATGATCGGCACGATCGGCAGGTCGTACTTGCGGGCAAACTCAAAGTCGCGCTGGTCGCCGCAAGGAACGGCCATGACGGCGCCGGTGCCGTAGTCGGCAACGACATAATCGGCAACCCACACGGGGACCTTCTCGCCGTTGACAGGATTCACCACGTAGCGGCCGGTAAAGGCACCGTGCTTCTCGAGGGTACCCTGGGCACGCTCGACGGCAGAGATATGCTTGGAGTCCTCGACGATCTTGGTCACGGCCTCCTCGTACTCCGTGCCCTCGACGAGCTCGTGCAGACGAGCGTACTCGGGGGCCAGGACAAAGAAAGACACGCCAAAGAGCGTATCGGCACGCGTGGTGAAGACGGTAATCTTGCCCTCGTCGCCCTCGATGGGCTGGCCATCCTGGTCGCACAGGGTAAAGTCGACCTCGGCGCCCTCGGAGCGACCGATCCAGTTGGCCTGCATCTGCTTGACGCGCTCGGGCCAGCCGGGGAGCTTCTCCAGGTCGTCGAGCAGCTCCTGGGAGTACTCGGTGATCTTGAAGTACCACTGCTCAAGGTCGCGCTTCTCGGGCTCGGTGCCGCAGCGCCAGCACTTGCCCTCGGTGACCTGCTCGTTGGCCAGAACGGTCTTGCAGTTAGGGCACCAGTTGACCGGGTTCTTCTTGCGGTAGACCAGGC